>DAOVFB010000116.1 GCA_030668705.1 Candidatus Stahliibacteriota bacterium | reverse complement strand
CATGAATTGCCTCTACTCCCTTATCGCGACTGGGAAGTCGTTCCTACAATTCGGTTGGGAGGGGTAGGGAATAAAAAATCAGTTCAATCAGTGGAAATAAAAAATAAGGGTACAAGGATTCAAGGGGCCAAGGGTTCAAGTGGGGACAAGGCATGCCTTGTCCCTACATTTTGGGCGACTCACCGAGTCGCCCCTACAAAACAGAATTCTCTTTGCGGGCTTTATATTCCTTTGCGAACTTTGCGAGAGATGTTGAAAATATTAAATGATTTCTTTAATGAATTCTTTCATCCTCAGAGCAGAATGGTCCCAGGAGAAATTGGATGCCCAACGGCGGGCTTTTCTTCCCATCTCAATGGCCTTTTTCCTGTCCTTGAGAAACTCGATGAGGATACCGGATAGATGTTTTACCGAACCATACGGATATATATATCCTGTTTCTCCATCCTTTACTGTCTCACGGAGTCCCGGGCTATCTGGCACAATTGAAGGAGTTCCAGAAGCCTGGGCTTCAATAGATGTAAGACCCCATCCCTCCTTTGGTGATGTGTTAACCGCTACCCATGATTTTGAGAGGATCTCATTCTTTTCGTCCTCGGAGATAAAACCCCTAAACTCTATTACTTTATCCATTCCCCTATCCCTTGTTATTGTTTTCAGGCGTGGTAGATCGTCTCCCCTGCCCACGAACAGAACCTGTAGGTCAGGGATTTCCTTAAGGATTTCTGGAATTGCGTCAATAAATATATCCATCCTCTTATACTTTTTCATCCTGCCCAGGCAGGCTATGGTGGGTTTCCCGTAGAGATTTTCTGCGGTGCGGTAACGGCTAAGGTCGACTCCATTATAGATTACCGTTATACATTCCTCCTTTATTCCTTTCCGGATAAGGTCTTTTTTTGTGCTCTCTGATACCACCGTGATTGGTATATCCCGGTAGAACTTTGGTATTAATCTTTCTGTATAATATACATAGGAACCGAACAGGAAATTGGTCTCAAGATATATCGATTCCCCAAATAGATGATGAAGGATAGCCATTCTCTTTTCTTTGATATAGAATCGTCCAAGGAATGGAATTTTATTAAGGTCCTCAATAACCAGATCAAAGTTATTTACTCTGGATAGAAACTTATATGCTGAGGGGACGAAAAGATTAAAGGTGTTTCGCGAACCGACCCTATGGATTTTAATATGGTCTATTTCTTCGTAAGATTTGGCATTTTCATAACTCGAACAAAGAAGGGTTATATCGTAATCATCTGTCAGGCGTTTGAATATCTCGTGTAGATGGACTTCTGCACCACCGCCTTGCGGATTGGTCCAATCATGCCAGTTGATTATAAGAATCCTGGGATTTTCTTTACTTTTCATTCCTCATAATTGGGCATTGAAACTTTAGTGTGGGAACGGGCTTCTGCCCGCGAGAATTGAAATTGAATATATTCTTATCCCCCATCTTCAATCATTCCATCCTTAAGCTGGATCTTCCTCTCTGCCTGGTCAGCTACATAGTGTTCATGGGTAACAATAATTACCGTCTTTCCTTCCTCGTGGAGTTTATAGAATATCTGCATAACTCCTTCACCTGTGACTGAATCCAGATTACCGGTTGGCTCATCTGCCAGAATAATCTCTGGATTATTTGAAAGGGCACGGGCGATAGTCACCCTCTGACGTTCCCCACCGGATAACTGATTGGGTAGATGATTAATCCTGTCAGATAAGTCGACTTCGGTAAGGAGATTGATTGCTCTTTCTTTCCTCGTCTTCGGAGGCACCCTGTTATAAATCATAGGGAGTGCTACATTATACCATGCTGTGACATCGGGAAGAAGATAGAAATCTTGAAACACAAAACCTATAAACTTCTTTCTTATATCAGCCAATTGATCGCCATTCATCTTACCCACATCTTCTCCCTGAAGGTGATATGAACCCACTGATGGAACATCAAGGCAACCTATAATATGCATCAGGGTGGATTTACCTGACCCGGAAGGTCCAATGATAGATATGAATTCACCTTTACTTATTGACACATTCACTCCCTGGAGGGCATGAACCTCTGTTTCTCCCAGCTTATAGGTCTTTCTGACTTTTTTCATCTCTATTAGATTACTCATAACGGAGAGCCTCCACAGGGCTCAAGGAAGCAGCCTTTCTTGCTGGATATATACCAAAGAAAACACCGATAAAGAAGGAAAAACTAAATCCGAGAACGATACTCCAGATAGGCATACCAAAGGGCATATTCCCTATAGTGGATATCAGTTTGGTGAGAGAAAAACCAAGAAAGATGCCGATGATACCCCCGACAAAGGAAATCATAACCGATTCAAGGAGAAATTGAGAAAGTATCTCAGAGGATTTTGCTCCAATCGCCTTTCTTACCCCTATCTCTCTGGTGCGCTCTGTTACAGAAACGAGCATTATATTCATTATGCCTATCCCACCAACCACCAGTGATATTCCCGCAATACCTATCATTATTATAAACATTGTCCTTGTCAATTCATTAAATTGCTTTGTTATTGCCCCGGATGAATTAATAGAGAAATCATCATCTTCTCCAGGTTTTACTTTGCGCACTCTGCGCAGTATCCAGCGTATCTCTTCACTTGCTTCCTCTTCATCCTGGGCAAGGACTGTTATGGTGATAGATCTACGATGCCCAACGAATTTAGCCATAGTAGTATAAGGAATCACTACAACATTATCCATACTCTGTCCCATTAGATCCCCGAGTTCCTTAAGTATTCCAATGACCGTAAGGATTCTACCTTTTATCCTGACTTGCTTTCCTATTGGATTCTCATCCGGATAAAGGGTGTTTACTACATCCTGACCAAGGATGCAGACATCTCGTCTATATCTTATATCATCCAGAGAAAGAAAACGACCGAGTTTTACTCCCTGGTCTCTAATCTCTGGAAAATGCTCTGTAGTTCCGACCACTTCCACTCCCCTTGCATTCTTATTCCCGACCTTCACATCATATCTATATGTTATCTGCGGGGCTACATATTTAAAGGAAGAGCCATATTCCTTTAACGCTCTGAATTCATCCATACCCATATCTTTCCTCTGACGAATCTTCCACCAATCTATACCAGCCCCTCCCATCACCCATGGATATTTCTGGACATAGAGAACATTAGCACCAAGGGTAGAGAAACTGCTTGCCACCTGTGTTTTTAGCCCTGAAATTACTGATATCACCGCTATTACGGTAGTGACACCTATAATTATACCGAGTGTCGTAAGAAGGGAGCGGAGTTTATTTGTCTTTATTGCCTCTATGGCTGAGCGAAGACTCTCTAACAGGAAACCCCTATCCATTGCTATTCTCTAGGCCCCTTTTCATCTGCGAATTCTTCCGGGATTTCTTCTTCCCCTACCACCAGGCTTCTTTTTATCTGAGGATTCCTTATCAACTTCTTTTTCTTCTGTTTCTTCCTTAGCCGTGCTATCCTCCTTTATCTTATAAGAAACCTCCTGTTTATCAACAAGTTTCATAAGAATCTTAAGAGGACCGGTAGCAACGAGAACTCCCTCCTCTAAACCTTCTTCTACCTCAGCCCACCTCCCTTCCGTTATTCCTGTGGTAACCGGAACGAATTCCACTCTTTTATCCTTAATAGTGAAAACACCCTTCTCTTTCTTCTGTGTTACAATAGCCTGAAGGGGCACACGGAGGACATCATCCTTAATATCGGTTATTATATCAGCAGAAGCACTCATTCCAGGCAGCATACCAGGGTGATGGGGGAGATTGATCTTCACCTCAAACTCCACAACTCCCGATTCAGATGTCAGGTCCCTCTTTGGCATTGATGCTATCTTATAAACCGTTCCAACAAATTCTGTATCCGGAAATGCCTCTATTGACACCTTTGCTGTATCGCCAAAAGATAGCAGGGGAATCTCACTCTCATTGACATCCGCTACCATCTCCATAGCATCAAGATTGCTTATTGTGAGCAGGACGGTTCCTGGATTATTCATAGTCCCTGTGATAACGTTCTCCCCTTCTTCAACATTGATACTCATTACCGTTCCAGATATTGGTGACCTGATGGTTGTTTTATCGAGTCGCTTCTTGGTTCTCCTTAGTTCTGTCCTGGCGTTGTCCAGATTCAACCTTGCAACCTCTACAGCTGTTGACATATTTTCATAATTTTCCTTTGAGATCAGTCCCTTTTTATAGAGTTCCTTCTTTCGCTGGTATTGCTGCTCCTTGAATTCAAGGTCTGCTTTATTGGCTCCCGTATTGGAAATCGCTCTCTCATAGGCAGCAAACTGTTCCGTGGAGTCAAGTTTAGCAAGAATCTGACCCTTTTTAACCCAATCTCCTTCTTCCACATAGAGTTTCACCAACTTTCCCATTATATCGGAGTTGATGTTTACTTCCTTTATTGCGTGGATTTCTCCCGGGGCTGATACCTGCGACTCAATCTTTCCCTTCTCCACCCGTTTAACCTCAACTTCCACTCTACTTCCACCTTTAAGATTTACCCCAATAATAATTATCAGGATTACTATAGCGGCACCTATTATAATCAACTTCTTCTTTTTTGTCATGGTAGCCTCCCCATAAGCCGTTTGAGTCTATATATTGCTAAATAGTAGTCAAACTGAGCCTGTGTAACTGAATAATGAGCCTGGAGCAGGTCTTCCTCTGCCACCAATAATTCAATAATCGAAGCCTCTCCAAGCCTATATCTCTCCTCTGCTGCTTTATAACTCTCCTTTGCCAGTTCTAAAATAATCCTTGTGAGTTCAACCTTCTCCATTGACTCCCTGTAGCCCAGATAGATATCCTCTACAGAGATTCGTATATCCCTTTCCCTCTCAGAGAATTCTAACTCTGCGAGGGAGAGTTTCAATCGGGAAAGCAATATACTATTCACCCTTCCGAAACCGGTGAAAATGGGAACCGAAATGGATAAGCCAATGGAATAATGTTCGCCTTCGTCCCATACAGAGGATGAGGGGAAATCCTCGCCTGAATATCCATAATTTCCGGATAAGGAAAGCGAGAATAGTTGATTGGTTGTATTGCAGAGTAGATCCAATTTTGCACTCCGTACATCAGAACGATACATATTCAATGTGGGGTCGGTCAAGAGGGCAAGATGGCGTATAGAATCCTTTGCTGGCAATTCAAATTCAATAGAAGGCTCCTGGAGGACCAGTGAATCTGTAGGGTCTATCCCGATGAGCTTTGTTAGTTTTAGTCTTGCCACCCTCTGGTCCTTCCTAGCCCGGAGGAGTTCGTATTGCGATTGTTTGTAATCTACTTCGCTCTTTAGAAGCTCTGCCCTTGATGCAGAACCCAATCTCAGCTTTTCTTTTACAAGAAGGTAATTGTTCCTGGTGCGTTCAACAGCCTTTATCTTACTCTGAAGCAATTCATCCATCATAAAGGAATTGAGATAGGATGTTACAGCCTGAAAGATAACCTCATCCCTCATTTCCTGGAAGTAAGAATAGGCGGAACTGTTCTTATAATGAGTGGAATAAGCATCTAAGAAGTCGGTTGGCTTGAGATTCCAGGAAAGGGAAACACTATAGG
>DAOVFB010000123.1 GCA_030668705.1 Candidatus Stahliibacteriota bacterium | reverse complement strand
TTTATTGGTAATTTTGCTATCTGGCAAGGATTAGATTATCTTATTCAAGCGATTCCACATGTTTTGGGAGTATGTGACAATGTAGGGTTTCTCCTTATAGGCGATGGACCCGAAATGCCAAAAATAAGAAAGGAAATCTCCAGGTTTAAGGACGATGAGGTGATTCTTACAGGTAGAATTCCATATAAAGAAGCGAGTAGGTATATCAATGCATTTGACATCGGTGTAGCGCCCTTTTTAGAAAAGAGGAATTCGGGCATGGTCTCACCCTTAAAGATCTGTGACTATGCTGCTTGTGGTGTTCCTATTATTGCATCCCGGATAAAAGGTTTGGAGGTGATTGAGGAGGAAAATATAGGTATTTTAGTTCAACCTGATGACCCTGAAGTCCTGGCGGATGCAATAATAAAACTTCTGAAAAAGCCAGAAATGAGAGAAGAAATGGGTAAAAATGGAAGGAAAGTAGCAGAGGAGAAATTTACATGGAAGATGATAGCAAAAAGAATCCTGGAATTGGTCTTTTAAGTCAAAATTTTAATTCTGGAATAAAAAAGAGAGAGTGGACTGAGATTCTCCTCTGCGTTTTTCCCGTATTTGCAACAGGGATATTCGAAGGTGGTGAATCCGCTTTAGCTATTTATCTCCTTGGTTTATATTTAGTATTTCTTTTATTTTATGCAGTTATGAGGATGGAAAAATTTAGCATTGAAAGAAATATCTTTCTATTACCGGTTGCTATTTTTACAGTTAGTTCGTTTATTGCCACAGTTTTCTCACCTGCATTTTATTCTTCATTAGAAGGTTTTATTGAATATTTTGCCTATTTTCTTTTTTTCCTTTCCCTGCTCCTTTTAAAACCAGAGAAAAAGAAATTCCTTTTAGTTCTATTCATATTTAGTTTATTGGAATTAATTGCTTGCTTTACTCAAGTTAAGGGTGGACGAGTAAGTGGAACATATATTTATGCGAGTTATATTGTGATTCCGCTTTTCTTTGGGTTACTCTATAGTTTTAGTATCAATAAAAAATTGATAAAGTACATTTTAATGGCTTTATTCCTTTGCGCAGCTCTCCTGACTGGTTCAAGAATCGTATTTGTTCTAATACTTATTCTTCCATTTTTCCTCTTTGAAAAGAAAATATTATGGACTATTGTTCCTGTTTTAATAGTGGTTACCCTTTTAATTCCCAATCCCGTTGGGAGAAGGATAAAAGGTAAGGCCGATGTTTATTCCTTCCAGAGACCCAATCTCTGGAAACAGGCAACCCTGACAGGTATGGATAGGCCGATTACTGGTTGGGGTCCAAGGAATTATAAAAAAGTATCGCTTAAGTATAATTTCCCGGTGAAAGGTGGGTATAGCAGGGCAGCGAAGATAGCCCATAACCAATTCCTACAGTATTTTGCAGATGGGGGGATAATTTTTCTCTTTGCATATATATTACTATTTTATGTCCTTTTCCTGAACTTTCGAAAATTGACAAAGGTAGAAAGAACCTTCCTTGTTGTAATATGTATTCATTCTCTTCTGGATAATCCAATCTATTTGCCAACTAATTTTCTTCTTACCTTAAGTGTTCTTTATGTTTCCGATAAGGGGGGAGAGGTATATAATGTAAACATTTCCAGGAGCACGAGAAAACTTATCCCGCTACTCGCAATTCTTTATTTTCTGCCCCTGTTTTCTACCTATATGATGAAAAGAGGTGAACAAGCCTTCCATGATAAAGAGTATGAAAGAGCCTCGATTCCCTTACAGGTAGGGGAATTCTGCTGGCCGCTTACCCGTAACACGATTGCACTTGCAACCCTTCATGAACAATTCTTTCAAAAGACACAAGAATTGGGGCATTTGTACTATGCATTTTACCTTTATCAAAGTGCAATGAAAAATGACCCTCTGGATTGGAATATCCCGCTTGAGACATATAAGTTCTTAATGAGGAATAAAAAGAATGCCGGGGTCAAAGACCCAGCCATATTTCTTGAAAAGGCTATTGAGTTAAATCCTAAGGAAAGGGGACTTTATGAGACCCTTATCAGGGAATATCAATCTACTGGTAGGGAAGAGGAATTAAGAAGGGTTCAATTAGAGATGAGAAAACTTTCCCTCTGAAACATAACTAATTTGCGTTTAGACTGCTATTTTTTGTTTTCAGAGATTGAAGGGATCAAGTTACGAAGTTCCTTAAGAAATCGGGAACATTGTGAGAGTTGAAATTCAACATATTTCTGTTCAAATGAAATCAGAGCCATATAGTCACCTTCTTGACGATCTTCAAAGAGTTGATCATAGAATTTTCCCCATTTCAAATCCAATAAACCTTTCTTGATAAATTCCTGATGGAAAGCAGCGCGCACACCGGAGTGCTTTTTAAAGGTAAGTTTACGATCTAACAAAGCTGCACTTGCTGCATAGAACACTGAATAATAGAGCCGATTTACTGCAAATTCCAAGGACTCCGCTTTAAGTTCTCGTTTAGCAGAAGATAGACTTTCTTCTGCTTTGGTCCACCAGTAGTGAACCATTAAAATCCGCTGCTCATCCTTAATCATAGAGGAATACCGTACTTCAGTATCTCTTCCCGAAATGGAAGAACTGAAATTAATCCACTTTCCCATGATTTGCGATCCACTACAACAGTGCTAAAATTAGTATCATAAGAGAGATTCACTTCAAAGACAAGGTCGGTAATTTTATGACGAGCAAAACGTGTTAGTGGCCTGGGGGTTATGACGAGCAGATCAATATCGGATTCTTCATCTTCTTCGCCTCGAGCAAAGGAACCGAATAATATCAATGATTCTATATGGAATTCCATAAACAATTTATTATGTAATTCATCCAAAGCCTGGATGACTTTTTGCTTAAGTTTTATATCTTCAAGTTGTCTCATATCCTATAACCTTCCCTATATTTTAGCAAAACTTGTACTAGTAAATATTTGACAAACTCCTGTGGAGTTTATATCTATCGAGGTCTATTTCCTTATAGCCTTCCACGCTCTGTTTTAGGTCTATAGTAACAATTTCACCTTTCTGAAGGCCGATCATCTTTGGCCTTGTTGGTGATGTTTTTAAAATCTCATAAGCATAACTTGCAAATTCCACTGCTAACATCCTGCTCCTTCTTGTTGGAGAACCCCCTCTCTGAATGTACCCAAGAATGGATTCCCTTACCGTTGCTTTGGTCTTGTCTTCTAAAAATTTTGCTATCTCTCTTTTGTTCTTTACTCCCTCGGCAACAACTATTATTGCATTCATCTTTCCTTTTGCCCTCGCCTTTGCCAGGCCTCCTGCAATCTCCTTTAAAGGGGAATCAACTTCTGGAATCAATATTGCTTCGGCTCCTGAGGCAATACCAACTTCAAGTGCAATAAATCCTCTCGCTCTACCCATAACCTCTACCACAAAGATACGTTCAAAGGAAACAGCGGTATCCTTGATTCTATTGATTGCCTCGAGTGCAGTATTGCAGGCAGTATCAAAACCTATGGTCTCTTCCGTTCCATAAATGTCGTTGTCAATAGTAGCGGGAATTGCAACGAGTGGTATCCCGGACAATTTATGAAGGTCAAGAGCACCTCTGAAAGAGCCGTCTCCGCCGATGACAATGAGTCCTTCTATGCCTTTTTCTTCTAAATTCTTAATTGCTTTTTTTAATACCTTTTCTTCCTTGAAGCTATCCATGCGTTCTGAATGTAGGATTGTTCCACTAACACCCATAAGCCAGTTAAAGGATACCCCTTTCATTTCACAAAAATCAGCATCCACGAGACCTTTATAGCCATCGTTTATCCCAATGATATTCTTTTTCTCGTTTCGAGAAAGACGAATGACTGTAC
Organism: Candidatus Stahliibacteriota bacterium; assembly: GCA_030668705.1. Classification (GTDB taxonomy): domain Bacteria; phylum Hydrothermota; class UBA3072; order UBA3072; family UBA3072; genus DAOVFB01. Next base: position 1,193 of record DAOVFB010000123.1, on the reverse strand, counting down.
CTATTGCTGAATTTATACCGGGTGCATCCCCACCTGGAGTTATTATTCCTAACTTTTTCATTGTGTAAAGTATAGTAGGGTAAATTTCTCTTGTGTCAAGCCTTTGTACTTGAACTATGAGTGTATCTTTTGTCCCAAATATAACAGATAACAGTTGGAATACCTTGAAAAAATATTATTATCATATATAATAAATGTAATAAATATGTATGAATTTTTCTTATGTGCTCGTCTGGTCTTAAAAGTGCTAATAATTGGGGAAGCCGTAATTTTTCTGATAGCCTCTCCTTATTTAAAAAGAGTGAGTTAAAGAAGTAGGAATGAAAAGGCTTAAGATTTTGTTTATTACCTGGCGATATCCATCAAAGGAGAATCCAGTTGCTGGTATTTTTTTAAGGGAACATGCTAAAGCAATTTCATTATACAATGATATAGTAGTGCTTATAAGAGATGATATTGATCCTTCAATTCGGCGGGGATTTTACAAAATTGATGATAATATAGAGGATGGACTTCGCACTTTGCGTCTACGATATCGCAAATCACCGATTCCAAAGACCACCTATTTGATCTATCTTTGGGGTATGCTTAGTGCTTTTCGAAAGTTACTCAAAGAGGGATTCAAGCCGGATATAATACATGCAAATGTTTACAAGGCGGGTGTGCCAGCGGTTCTATTGGGAAAGTTATATAAAATACCAGTGGTTATTTCAGAACACTTCAGCAGTTTTCCTCGAAGGATGATCAAAGGAATGGAAAAACTAAAGGCTCGTTTCGCAATGAATAGAGCCGACTTAATAATGCCTGTTAGCGAAAATCTTATCAAACATATACGAGCGTATGGGATACAGAATGATTTTAAAGTAGTTCCAAATGCAGTTAACACAGAGATTTTCCATCCCAATCCCGATAAAAAGAACCACCACCACAAAAGGATACTTCTGGTTGCTTTGCTTAACCCCATAAAAGGTGTACCATACTTGCTGGATGCTCTTGTAACTCTAAGTAAAAAGCGAAATGACTTTTTTCTGGACATAGTAGGGGATGGACCCTATCGAAAGGAGTATGAAAGGTACGTCTATGAACTTGGAATTGATGATAAAGTCAGATTTCATGGTCTTAAAAACAAAGAACAAGTAGCACAATTTATGAGAGAATCGGATTTCTTTATTTTACCCAGCATATGGGAGAAT
>DAOVFB010000083.1 GCA_030668705.1 Candidatus Stahliibacteriota bacterium | reverse complement strand
TGTCTGTGGTATTACCCTGGGTAAACATAGTTTTGTTGGCGCCGGGTCTGTTGTTACAAAAGATATTCCTGATTATGCACTGGTCTATGGTGTACCTGCAGAGATAAAAGGTTGGATGTGTGAATGCGGGAATAAACTTCTTTTTACTGACGATAAAGCTGAATGTAGCAAATGCGACAGGAAATACCAAAGAATTAGTAAGGAAAAGATAAAACTGCTCCTATAGACATTGGGAATTTAGGGATTAAGTATAGGAAAATTGAAAAATAGACCGGGATAGAAGAGTGAGGAAAAAGAGGGGAATAGTTACTTTGGATATCATCTTGACAATTATAAATTTCATATTATACTAAATCTTAAAGGGGGCCGTGGCGCAGCTGGTAGCGCGTCTGACTGGCAGTCAGGAGGCCACGGGTTCGAATCCCGTCGGCTCCATAAAAAAAGGAGCGTATTTTTATGAGAAGGTTTATTTTATTAAGTGTTCTTATGAGTTTACTTTTAATATCATGTGGGGGGGAGGATGCTTTTGCGGGGAAAGCATACAGATTACGTGCTGAGCAGGGGCTTAAAGAGATACGAAATGCTCTGGTTGGATATAAGATAAATTCTGGACGGTTCCCAAAAGAGGAAAACTGGACAAAAGAACTTATGCCATATTTCAAGAAAGAAAGGTCTCCAGAGCCTAAATGGGTAACCAAAAACAAAATGCTCGTGATGAGTGCAAAGAATAACATCTGCCAGGTGAAAGGAATTATGAAAGAATTGAAGAGAAAGATTTACTATGCTGATACTACTCTGCAATCACAGATTATGGAATTCCTTGGGCCAATTGATTCCGCTCTCACGCTCGCAGAATATGAGGTTGCCGAGGCCAGAAGATATGATTATCGAGATATAGGAAATGAGTTGAAAGGGCTATATGATTTTACTTCTAATCTTAAAATATCCGAAGAAAAGGGTAAAATTCTAAAGAGGATGGAGACCCAGAATGAAGAACTGAGTGAAGAGGTCGAGGAATTGAAATATGAGATGTTAGGAGAAGATTCAACCCTCAATAAAGCCGTAGAAAATGCGACTAAAGTTATTAATGGTGTAATAGAGGAAAGTCTTCTGAGTGCTCAGGGAAAGGAAACTTCCTTACCTGAGAGTTTAGGTGTCCATTCTGATGTGATTGAAGAATTAACTTTAAGATTAAATCCAAAAAAAGATACCCTGCTTATAAAAAACTTAAGGAGTTTTGATGAAAAACTAACCTACTATGCGCAGGGAAAAGATAATATAGAATTTCTTTATTATCTAAATGACCTTAAGAAAAAGTTACCCGCATCGATGAGTCTTTTTAGTAGCTATTATGACAAAGACAGGGAGACTGTTACAGAAGCAAATAAAACCCTCAATGGTTATGGCGCCCTACAGAATCTACGTTCACTTGTTCACTTTTATGCAGACCAGAACGACAGTATGCCAAAAGGAAATCTTTATGTCGTATTTCAAGAAGATGAGGATATGAAAGAAATTAGAAAATTTCTTTCCTCGGACCCCTATATCTACATAGAAAATAATGGATATAGACTGGAAGCAAACGCTCTTGATGAGAAACAAATGCCTCTGGTTCTGAAGGTAGAATTCATAAACAACTACGATGAAATCGTAAAGCAATCCTTCACTTCAGGGCCTTTCTATTATACAGATGACTCTGGTTCTACTTTCTTTGTCGTTGTAAAAGCAGGCGATAAACACCATACCATAATTACTAAAAGACCAAAATTAAAGGAAGTAAAATAGGGAGGGGGAGCAAATGAAAAAACTTACCAGTGTTTTCTTATTGGGTTTTCTCTTATTAGTATGTACTGCTTCAGCACAAAAAGAAACAACCGAGGGCAACAAGTACTCTAAAGCGCAAAGAGAATATAGCGCTGCCTTTGAGTATATTAAGCAGTGTAATTTTGAAAGAGCCCGGGATTTACTCATCGAAGCTATAGCGGATAGCTCCAGCTATACGGATGCGTATGTTGCATTGAGGAAGGTTTATATTAGCCTTGGAGAGCTAGACAAGGCAATAGGGACCTGTAAGCAAGGACTATCCTGTTTGAAGAACCTCGATGAGAGTTTGAAGGACGTCGATGAGAAAGTCAAAGAGAGTTTAAAAAAGGCAGAGAGGAAACTCACCCTTGCTCTGGCAGATATGTATGCAAGAACTGATCAACCTGAAAAGGCAACAGAGCTTTTTGAGGAAATAATAAAAGAGGACCCAAAGGATGCCAATAGTTGGGATATCTATGCAAGTTACCTTCACAAACAAGGAAATATTGATAGGGCCATAGAATACTATGAAAAGGCCTATCAATATGACCCTGAAAACAAGGGTATAGCATTCCGCCTTGGCGATGCTTACTTTGAAGCGAACCGTTATAAGGATGCTGTAGAGCTTTTCACTAAAGCGAAGGAAGACTTCCCGGGTGATATAGATATAATGAAGAAAATTGCCGAATCCTACTACAATCTGTGTCAGTATGGTAAGGCAATTAAAGAATATAAAGCAATTATTGAAATAGTTCCAAAGCATGTGAGCAGCAGAATTAAGATAGGTAACGCATATAAAGAGCTGAAGAAATATGACAAAGCGAGAGAATACTATCTCGAGGCATTAAAAATAGAGCCAAATAATCTGAGTACCTACTATCAATTAATAAATCTTGAGATTTCATTGAAAAATCTGAGTACTGTAAAGCGATATTTAGATGAAGCCTTTAAGATAAATCCGAATGATCCTATCCTTTTAGCGCTACATGGTGAATACTATTATCTACTTGGTATTGGCAAAATGAAAAATCAGGAATGGAACCCCGCAATAAAGAGGTACGAAAAGGCTATAGCAATCTGGAAGGAAACCATTAGGAAAGCGTCCGACGAAGAATGGAAGGAATATGCCCGAAAAGGTATAGCCAGAGCAACAAAAATGATAAATGAGGTTAAAAAAGTCAGGTGGTAGGTGAGTGAATGCGCCGAATCTTAGGGTGGCTAATATTAGCTGCGATAATTGCATATGCAGGATATGTAGGTGTTCATCTAATTAAACTTAGATTGGAATACTCAGCTATCAAGGATAAGGCAGAAGCCATGCTGCATCCAACCTCTACGGTTAGATTTAGAGGTATTCCCGATAGGTTAATGGAGCAGGCAAAAGAGCGTGGAATACCACTTAAGGAAGAAGATATTCAATTGGTAATTGACGAATGGGATAATTATAGAGCATTGTCATTTGCTTATACGGACTCTTTCTTTTTATTTGGTAGGATACCGATTTATCTCAGATTTTCTTTTACGGATACAATTCCCTTAAATAGGTGAGGGGCTATTACCTTTTTTAGGGATGATTTTAATCCTATTTCTTTTTATTGAACCCCGTATCGTTACGGGGTTTTCTTCTTTAACGCATACAGATACCTTACCTCTCGGAAGTATATATATCTCCGGGAAAACGATCCTATCCCAGAAAGAGATTGAACGCCTTCTACCAGAATCAGGGATTCCATTTAGTAAGGGAATACTGGAAGGCGCTATAAAAAAGTTATTAAAGTTTTATGCAGATAGGGGATTTCCTTTTGCTAAAGTAATACCCCGGAACTTCCAGGTCGATTCAGGAAAAATCGTATGCGAATTCTTTATAGATCCGGGATACCTCGAGAGAATTAGAAATGTAATAATGGAAGGGAATAACTTTGTCAGCGATGAATTTCTTCTCCGACACTTTCCAGTGGCGAATGGTGATATATTCAGTGAGGCTAAACTAAATATATCGATAAAGGAGCTTGAGAAATTGGATTATATTGAAGTTGACTCTTTTCAGTTAATTAAAAGTCAAGAGGAGGGATGGGTAGAAATACTGCTCTGTATAAGCGAAGGTGAAAGAGGACACTTCATGGGAGCTATTTCCTATTCTAAGAATGATGGCTGGAGTGGAAGGTTCCTGGGTCTAAACGAAAATCTTTTTGGGGGTGGAAGGTCTATTGAATTTAATTTTTCTAAGGAAGGTAATATATATCAAGAGGAAAGACTTAAATATACAGAACCCTATATATTTTCACTGCCTTTAGATTTAACAATTGATATACAACATACTTATATAGAGAACCTTAGGAATTTAAGTTCAATCTTAACTGGAATTAAATATCACATGCAAAGCATCTCATTATCTATACTCCCTGGAATGGAAAATTATGCACAAAGCGGAGAGGGGAGTGTTTCATATCCCTTTCTTGAAACTGGATTCTTCTATGAAGCGAACAATTTTAAACTTTTTTATCGCCAGCGTTGGAAAAAAGGTAGGGGTTGGAATATGGAAATTTCATCTATGGTGACACTCTGGAAGTTTGATATTACAGGGGAATACTTCACCATATCATCATCCTCCTCTGAAGAAACAGAGTTGCTGTTTTTTAGACACTGCAGAGGTTATTCTGGGATTACTGCTTCTCGGGGGATGCGAATCGGAGTAGAGCTGAAAGAGCAATTAGGAAAATTAACTCTATATCCATTATTTGATACTTCTTGGATAGAAAATAACTGGCTTTATTCTTACGGCTTAGGGGTCAAGGTTAATAATATCTCTATCGAATTTGCTGTTCCTAAAAACGAATCTCCATTAAAGGGATGTGTATATATCATATTTGATATATAGTCTAAAAAATGGACTATCAGTCGAACTATAAATGAATTATCACATACACTTTTTAAGACAGTTTGCCAGACGCCGAATACCTTCTTTCAATTGGTCCTCTGATGGATAGGAGAAATTTATTCTCAGATGATTTTTTTCAGGATTTTCTCCATAGGATGCTTCTCCGGGGACAAAGGCAACCTTTTCTTTTACAGCCTCATAGAAAAGTTTCATTGTGTCTATGCTCGGAGGAGTGGTAATCCATAGGAAGAAACCGCCATCAGGTTTTGTCCATGAGATTCCATCAATAGTTCCCAGATATTCATCTAATGCTGTTAGAATTTTTTCTAATTTCTTCCTGTAGTAATCCTGCATCTTTTTGAAGTGTTTATCGAGGTCTACTTCTTTCAGGAAAATTGCACATATATCCTGATTCCACTTTGGAGTATTTAAGAGATTAGCTTCCTTTATATTGGTCATTTTTCCTATTACTGTGGGATCTCCTATATTGAAACCAACCCTTAAACCCGGAGTAAGAATCTTTGAAAAAGTATATATACCTATAACATTGGTTCCCTTTCTATCCTGATCAATTGAAAAAATGGATGGTATGGAATCTCCTCTATAGCGAAGTGGTCTATAGGGGCTATCCTCAACGATGGGAATGTTGTATTCATAGCAGAGGTCAAGGAGAATCTTCCTTTTTTCGAGACTCATTGTTATCCCGGATGGGTTCTGAAAATCCGGAACAACATAGATGAACTTAGGATGAGGAAAAGCACCATTTTTAGATTCTTCTAATTTCTTATGTAGGTCTACAATATTTATACCGTCTTCCTCTAAATCAACTCCAATAAAACGGGGTTTCTCCATTTCAAAGGCAACAAGAGCACCGCCAAAGGATGGTCTCTCCAGTATAAGAGGATCGCCCGGGTTTAGAAAGAGTCGACCCACGAGATCTAAGCCATGTTGTCCTGAGCTGGTTATAAGGATGTTTTCCTTTTTAACATCTATGTTATCCCATTTTAGAAAATCAATTATAGATTCAAAGAGGTTTTCCTCTCCGGGTATAGGAGAGTACTGAAGGACATGATCGATATCTTTGCGTAAGATCCTCTCTGATGCACTTCTCAAAAGTTCCTTGGGAAAAGTGTCAGGTGACGGCATTCCTACAGCAAAAGAGATTATATCGGGATCTTTCACATATTGGAGTAGCTTACCTATGGAGTATCCTTTAAAATCTCTTATATTATTTGAGAAGTTTTCTTCCCATGTTTTCTTCATTAATTCTCCTCATGAACACATCGGGCAAATCGTGCCCTTGCTCCCATTTTCATCAATTCTTCTGCATCTTTAGTGCATCGAAGAGTCTTATAGTAGACTACATCGCCTATGGTTTTCGCATTCTCTTTTAATTCCTCGGGGGAGATGAAATAGGCTCCCATTGTATCCATTTCCCTTCTCTCACCGTCGCTTTCATATTTGATTGTTATATTTTCTCCATTTTTTACAACATATGCGGCATTGTCAAACCAGTTGAAGTTTTCAATCCCGAGGTCCGGATTGATCCTGATGTGTGCAGAGAGACTGACATTCTCAATATCACTCGTAGTCAATTCCTTGCTGCATTGAACGAAGATTTCCGGTCTCACTGCATTCCCAAGATTTATCTCGTAGATGGGACTTGTTCCGTTTTCCCTCTGGTATTCCTGCATAATATTAAGGAGCATTCTGAACTGGATAGGATTCTGTGTAGCAAGTAACATTGAAATCTTGAAGTGGATATTGGGGATATCTCTTCCAAAGTAACAGGCGGCTGTTATTGTGCTCCAGGATGGATTTAAGAAGAAATCAGAGCCAGTAGCGAGAGCCGTTCTTGTTACACCATCGATATATACCAGGAAATTATTATTCGAAATTTCAACCCCTCCGAGATTGCCAAAAGGGGTTCCCTGATTTATTAATTGGATCTGTCGCAAACCATTTTCAGCAGGGATAGTCGGAATTTTAACCTTCGTTGCATCTTCTATTGCTTTGAATCTTTTTTCATATTGTGGGGTTGAGACAAAATTGGTATTACAGAATTTGTCAACACCCATCAGATTTTCTGTCATTGCAAGTGTAGCAAGAAGACCACCACCATACACATACTCCTCTCTTAATGCCATAACAGAGATCATCTCGGCTGGAACAAAAACTGGTACATCACTTTCGCATACCCTCTCCATAAATCGGAAGGTAACATCCTGCCCCTGAAATCCTGACACCTGTGTAGTAACTGTTCCAAAATCTTCTCTATAGGAGATATTTTCTTTATCAGTAAATGACTTTAGTTTTGGGAATTTAGTGACCAGTTCTTCTGCTTTTTGTATCATTTCCCCAAAGCCCTTTTCGTTCAGGATATTCTTTCTCTTTTCATAGTCTCGCATTTCTTTTATGGTCTGGCTTATATTTTTTGCTCCTCCGTATGATTCCTTCATAGCATCAATAGCTTTCTTGTCACTATCTTTCAATAATGGATACTTCATAATCCCTCCTTGATTTATTATTTCTCCAGTTTGTACGGGTAAGAATTGATTCCTCCAAAATTAAGAACATTTTTATATCCCAGTTCCTTTAATTTTGATTCGGCTACAGATGAACGGCCACCTACCTTACAGTATACGACTATCAATCTATCTTTCGGAATTTCATTTGTCCGTTTTTCTATTTGGGTATAGGGAATATTGATTGCTGTTGGGATATGCCCTGTGTTATATTCTTTCCTGGTTCTTACATCAATCAAAAGGTAGTCCTCATTCTTCTCGTCTATGAGTTCTTTTAGTTCGGCTGCGGAAAGACTTAATTTTTCTTCGATTCCTTTAGTTTCTATTTTCTCTTCTTCGATTTTTGTTTGAGAATTTGGTTGTTTCTGAGTCGTGCAACCAAAGATAACAAGTAAGACAAAAAAACTAATGAAAATCCTTTTAAGCAAAATACCTCCTAAATTTGTCCCTCATTTACGAGTTTGGCGAATCTCTCAAAGGATCTATCGTAGGTTCTTTCCACCGAGTCAGGAAAAAGGCATGCAGGTAGTTCTCTTAGCCGTAGATGATATCTTATGCATTCACAGCAAATGCCTTTCTTCGAACAGGGTTCATATGTGCAGTTGCAACTTATTAGATTCTGATCCTTTGAACACTCCATTAAACCTCCCTTTTTGTGTATATATATCTTAACGATTTACGCTTGTCAAGGT
>DAOVFB010000052.1 GCA_030668705.1 Candidatus Stahliibacteriota bacterium | reverse complement strand
TCCATAGCCTTATGAAGGAATTCAAACGACTTATCCAGATTTCCGCCAAAAAGTCCAGGGAGCTCATAATATAGAACTGCGAGTCCATCCATTGCTCCCGTATGTTCTGGATTCAATTTGAGTGTTGTTTCAAATTCCTTTCTTATAGTTGGGACTGAGGACAAAGATTTCATTACTCCTTTCAACTGTCCAATTCTTCCAAAATTTACGCCATACCAGAAATGTCCTTCTGGATTCTTTTCGTTGATTTTTATCAGTCTCTCTGCAAGGTTCATACCCTTTTCATAGAACTTAAACTTTTCTTCTTTGGATGTTGCTCTGTCTCCCAGGGTATAGTAGATTTTTGAAAGATTCCACAGGGCTTCTTCATTTTCTTTATCTTCATTTAAGACCTCCTCGATTAGGAGTTTACATTCTTCGAGATAATTTTCCATTTCGTGACGATTTTCATATAGATAAGTAGCTCTATTCAGTTTTTCATTAATTGTCAAAGATAGTATTATGAATAAATAATACATAAGAATTCTCCCTTTTATTTTTTATTACACTAAAATAATTCACTATTAGGCCAAAAGCTATTAACTCTATAACTTGTTCTCCTTTATAATATGAAAACTAATTTCAAAAGTCAATAATTTATATCCATGCTTTTAGGGTCGGTGCTTGACATTTTGACAATTTTTATATCCTTTATCGACTCTCGTTTAATTTCTTCGTATTATTGGAAAGTGGAATGAGAAGCGATACAATCGAAATAAACAGCAAGTGGTCTATAGCAAATTATAGATATATCCAGGAATTGTTGGGACACAAGAGTTCAAAGACAACTGAAATATACACCCGTGAGTAAACGGAATCCGGCATCCATAACAAATCCATTGGACAATTTGTTTAAACCACAAAAAAGAGATTGACAGATGGAAGATGATAATTATAGTGGAAGTATGACAGAAGGGAAAGTCACCCATAGGGAATATATACGCAATACTGCAGATACACCCCCAGATTGGAAGTATATACGCAGTACTGCAGAAATAAACAAGTCAGGGGAGATTTTTGGTAATGTGATCAAAAGTGTAGGGAAGGAGGTTATATGATAGAAATCACTAAAGATTGGCAGGACTTTTGGGCTGAATTTTTCAGAATAAAATGTCGGAATCACGACAAAAATGCTCAAGAATTTGATAAAAAATTAGTTTCACATACTATACACGCTCTTAATCTTAAAGGAGGGAATAAGCTACTCGATCTTGCTTGTGGTACAGGAGAAAAAGACCTTGAGTTTGCTCGTAGAGGAATGAATGTAGTCGGAGTGGATATTGCAAAAGTGCTTGTGGATTACGGTAACAAAACTGCACAAAAAGAAAATCTGCCAGTAAAACTTATAAAAGGGGATATGAGAGATGCAAGATTCAATGAGGAATTCGATGCTTGTATCGTCGTTAGTAGCTTTGGTCTATTTGATGATAGCGGTAATCTAAAGGTATTGCAAGCAGTTGAAAAAGCGTTAAAACATGGTGGGAAATTTTATATCGATCTAATGAATCCGTTTACAAGGATAAAAGAAAGAGAAGAAAGATGGGAGAAGGTAGAAGATGGTTATCTTCTAATGAAATACAATCACAATTTAGTCACAGGAAAAATGAGAATTACTTCTCTTTATATCACCAAGGAAGGTAACCTGATAAAATCAAAGCATGATGAATTAGTAAGGCTTTATACATTACCTGAAATGGTCAAATTAATTGAAACTGCAAAACTTGTGTTTAAGGGTGCTTACGGTTCATTTAGTATTCCATTGGAAGAATATAGTGTAACATCAGATAGCATGATAGTACTGGGAGAAAAAACCTGATTGAATAATAGTAATTAACAATAGAATTCAAAGAAGTTTAGTTTCTGGAGCGCTTCATACAGAAGGTATGAAAGGAAAAACAAAAACTTCGTCTAACGGTGATGTCAAAAGTCAAGCTTGACCCGCCTGCCCTGTGTAATGTCTACTATTACATTGGGGTGGAATGCGAAGCTATTCCACAAGGGGCACCGACCCCCTTAACACCAAAGAATTTACTGTTGACATTTCCCATGATTAAAACTATAATAAAAGAGAATGAAGAATCGAGAGATTGCTGAGATTCTTTCTGAAATTGCTAAAGCACTGGCTCTAAGCAATGATAACTTCTTTAAGATAAGAGCATACGAACGAGCTGCACGTGCAATAAAAGATTTACCAGAGGATATAGAAAAAATATGTAAAGAGGGATCTCTTACTGATATTCCGGGTGTGGGAGAAGGTATAGCAAAGAAGATCAAAGAATACTTAGAGACCGGTAAAATGTCCAAATATGAGGAAGTTACGAAAGATATACCTCACTCACTCCTCACCCTTCTCGATATAAGAGATCTTGGTTCGAAAACACTTGGAGTTCTCCATAAGGAATTAGGCGTTCTGAGTTTAGAAGACCTGAAAAAGGTTATTGAGGACGGTACTTTTGCAAAAATAGAAGGACTTGGTGAAAAAACAGCAGAGAAAATTTTGTATAATATACGGGAATACGAGAAGAGAATGGGAAAGCAAGGTCGTTTTCTGCTTGGTGAAGTTATGTTAACTGTGAATGAAATTGTAAAAAAGTTGAAGAATATTGATTCAGTAACGAGGGTAATCCCTTGTGGTTCCTACAGGAGAATGAAGGAAACACTAGGAGATATAGACATCCTTGTCGAATCAAAAGATAACAAAAAGGTAATGAAGAAATTTACTTCATTCCAGGAGGTAAAAAAGGTTCTTGAATCCGGTGAAACAAAAACATCAGTAATTATAGAAGGTCAGGGTATCCAGATGGATCTACGCGTGGTACCGGAGGAATCCTATGGAGCAGCACTTATGTATTTTACCGGGTCAAAGGATCATAACGTGCATATCCGAAGCCTTGCCCAGAGGCGGGGACTCAAAATTAACGAATATGGTGTCTTTCGCGGTAGCATGAGAATAGCAGGTAAAACAGAGGAGGAAATTCATAAACTTCTCCACTTACAGTTTATACCACCTGAACTTCGTGAGGATAGGGGGGAGATAGAACTTGCCATGAAGGGAAACCTTCCACAATTGGTGAATTATAATGATATAGAAGGGAATCTCCATACCCATACTAAATATTCGGATGGGGAAAATACTATTAGAGATTTGGTTCTTAAGTCTCTTGAATTAGAATATTCGTATCTTGGTATTTCCGATCATTCCAAAACAGCATCTTACGCAAATGGTTTATCAGTTACCGAACTTAAAAAGCAATCCGAAGAGATAGATAGGCTTAATGAAGAATTTAATGAATTTACAATACTAAAAGGAATAGAGTGCGATATACTTTTGGATGGAAGCCTTGATTATGACGAAGATGTTCTGTCTTCTCTTGATTATGTAATCGGTGCCATACATTCCCACTTTAAGAAGAATGTAACTCTTCGGATGGAAAAAGCCCTAGAGAACCCATACCTCACAATACTTGCTCACCCTACTGGGCGGCTCATATCAAAGAGAAAAGGATATGAGCTTGATATTGAAAGGGTTATGGATAAAGCAAAAGAGAGGGAAAAGATACTTGAAATAAACGCATATTATGATAGATTAGACCTGGATGAACATAATACGAGGGAAGCTTATAAGCGGGGTATTAAGTTCTGCATAAACACCGATGCTCATAATCTCAGGATGTTTGACTGGATGGATCTCGGTGTTGGTATTGCCAGGAGGGCATGGTTAGGAGCTAGTGCAGTAATAAATACCTATAAATTGAAGGATCTTTTGGATTTGATTAAAAGAAATGGATAAATTTATAATTGAAGGCGGTAGGAGATTAGAGGGAAGAGTGGATATCAAAGGTGCTAAGAATTCTGCTCTTCCAATTCTTGCTTCTACACTTCTCGTCGAGGATGAATTTAGAATAGAGAATATCCCTATGGTCAGGGATATAGTCACAATGAAGAAAGTATTAGAGACACTTGGTGTTTTGGTTTCCTTTAATGGTAATTCTGTATATATCGATACAAGGGGGGCTGTTGGGTATGAAGCACCCTATGAACTGGTAAAGCAGATGAGGGCGAGTTATTATGTTCTTGGTCCACTTCTTTCGAGGCTGGGGAGAGCAAGGGTCTCCCTACCAGGGGGATGTGCTATTGGCTCGAGACCTGTTGATCTTCACATAAAAGGTATGCGTTCCCTTGGGGCACAAGTTTCTGTAGTACATGGCTATATAGAAGTGTGCGCAGACAGTCTTCGGGGCTCTCACGTCCTTCTTGAGGGGGCTAATGGTCCTTCAGTTGGAGCAACAATTAATACAATGATGGCTTCCCTCAGGGCTCGTGGTGTCACAATAATTGAAGGTGCTGCCATGGAGCCGGAGGTTGTTGATGTTGCAAACTTTTTGAAAAGATGTGGGGCTAATATTCAGGGTGAAGGGACGCGTAGAATAGAGATCAGAGGAGTCCAAAAACTTTCAGGATGTAAGTACAGGATAATTCCCGATCGGATTGAGGCTGGAACATTTGCTGTGGCAGCAGCCATAACAAAGGGAGATATATACCTTTCAAATGTAGAATGTGATTGCATTGAATCAATCCTGACCAAATTAAAAGAGACCGGGGTTATTATTTCTAAGGATAAGCGGGGCCTTAGAATAAGAATGGATGGAAATATTATGCCCACTGATATAGAAACAGCTCCTTATCCGGGATTTCCCACTGATATGCAGGCCCAATTTACCAGTCTTCTTGCATTGTCCAACGGAGTTTCGATTGTAAAGGATGCAATCTTTGAAGAGCGCTTCATGCATGTTCCGGAACTGGTAAGAATGGGAGCAAATCTCCATCAGGAGAGTGATTATGTTATTATAAAGGGGGTTCCCTATCTGAGTGGTGCTCAGGTTATGGCATCTGACCTTCGCGCTTCAGCTGCGCTTGTACTCGCGGGACTTGCTGCACAGGGAACTACAGAGATATCCAGGATTTATCACATAGACAGAGGTTATGAGAGCATTGAGGAAAGGTTCCAATCCTTAGGAGCAGAGATATGGAGATTAAAAGAATAGAAACCGATTTTCTGCTCATAGGAAGTGGAATATCTGCCCTGAACTTTGCACTACGCGTTTCTGATAAGGGGAATGTTTTAATCCTTACTAAAAAGAAAAGAACAGATGCAACTACAAATTATGCTCAGGGTGGTATAGCATCTGTTTTTGATAAAGAAGATTCATTTGAGAGCCATAAAGAGGATACTCTCCGTGTAGGGTGTGGATTATCGGAGGAAGAATCTGTTGATGTTATGGTAAGGGAAGGTCCCTCGAGAATAAGAGATATCATCCACTGGGGGGTAGAATTTACAAGGGATGAGTCTTCTGATCTTGAACTATGGAAGGAAGGAGGACATTCCCACAGAAGGATTGTCCATGCTGGTGATTTCACCGGGCGAGAAGTGGAGAAGGGTCTTATATCAGCTATAAAAAGTTATCCAAATATTCGTATATTCGAACATCATCTTGCGTATGAACTTATCATAATAGATAATTCCTGCTATGGGGTGTACGCTCTTGATGTATCTACTGGAGAGATAATACAGGTGATTTCTAAAGTAACTTTTCTCGCCACCGGTGGGGCGGGGCAGGTTTATCAGCATACATCAAATCCAAATGTTGCCACTGGGGATGGAGTGGCTTTGGCTTATAATGGTGGTTGCAGAATAGTAGATATGGAGTTTTTCCAGTTTCACCCCACAACTCTATACACTGCAGAATCCCAGGAAAAACAGTTCCTCATTTCTGAGGCTGTCAGGGGTGAGGGAGCAAGATTATATGATCAGGATGGACATAGATTTATGGAGGGTATCCACCCGAGGATGGAACTTGCTCCTCGGGATGTGGTGGCAAGGGCATGTGATGCTGTATTAAAGAAGAGGGGAGACGATTTTGTCTGTCTTGATATATCTTTTAAAGATAAGAATGAGATAAAAAGCAAATTTCCCAATATTTACAGGGAATGCCTGAAACACTCAATTGACATGACAAAAGGGCATATACCTGTGGTTCCTGCTGCACATTATATGTGTGGAGGGGTTTATACTGATACTTACGGTAGAACAGATGTCAGGGGACTACTATCCGCTGGAGAAGTAACGTTCACGGGCGTTCATGGCGCCAACCGACTGGCAAGTAATTCACTTCTTGAAGCACTGGTCTTTTCAGCAAGGGCTTCTGAAGTGGCGCCTGATTGGATGGTAGAGGGTTCTCCACCGGAGCATCTCCTGGGCAATGTAAGGAGGAGATCTACCATAGAAGAGAGTGTACTGGCAGTTCACACGAAAAAGGAAATCAAGCAAACCATGTGGGATTATGTTGGTATTGTACGAAGGGATTACCTTCTCAATCGAGCCAGGAGGCGTTTTGAACTGTATAAAGAGGAGATAGAAGAACTATACAGGAATAGTTGTCTTTCAGAGGACATAATTGAACTACGGTCACTTATTACAGTAGCCTATCTTATAACCTTGTCGGCCTTAAAGAGGAAGGAGTCGAGAGGACTTCACTACAACAAGGATCACCCGGAAATGGATAGTAATTTCAAGAGACATACGATACTAAAAAAGGAGGGATGATGGACTATAAACTTGTTACCAAACACTTTGATGTAACTGAGGAACTACAGGATCGGATAGATAAGAAGCTAGGGAAACTGGCAAAATTCAATAAATGGATAAATCATATTGAGATTATAATAAGTGGCGAAGGAGATATGCAGAATACAGAGATCAACGCTTATCTGGACCATAAACAAATCAATTCTAAAGCAAAGGGTAGAGACGCATACATTACATTTGCTAACGCTTTTTCTAAGTTTAAAAGACAGCTCGAAGAATACGAGACCAGGGTAACCGATCACCATGCCAACCGCTGAATTAACAGTTAAAGCTCTATTGGATGATATAAAGAAGTATATTGATGTTGAACTTTTAGCTGGTGAGAAGGGGCTCGCGAGGAAGATTGAAAAGAGATACATAAACCATCCTGCTTATTTGTTAACTGGCTATAATAAGGATTTCCCTGTGGACTCGATTCAATTATTGGGGAATCGCGATATAGGATTTCTTTCCAATTTGAAGAAAAAAGAGAGAGTAGGAGCGATTGCTCGCCTCCTTTCTACGAACCCCCCAATTATAGTCATTAGCTGGGGACTCAAACCCCCAGCTGAATTAATTAAAGGATGCGAAAGAACAGGGATATCCCTTGTAAGGTCCAGTGCGCCAACTTGGAAAGTGAGAGAGGATACTCAGTTATACCTTGAGGACAAACTGGCAGAATTTACATCAATTCATGGAGACCTGGTAGATGTGTTTGGAGTGGGATTGTTGATCACAGGGGAGAGCGGCATAGGTAAGAGCGAATTAGCCCTTGATTTGGTTGAAAGGGGTCAGCGTTTAATAGCAGACGATGTTGTTATTGTAAAGAGGAAAAAAGACATGTTGATAGGAGAGGAGTTAGAAAAAGAGGATATACTCAGGCACAATCTCGAGATCAGAGGGGTGGGGATAACGAATGTAGCTGTTTTATTTGGTATTAAAGGTATAAGAATGCATAAAAGGATAGAGATGCAGATGAACCTTGTTAAATGGGAAGAGAAGAAAGATTATACTCGAACCGGCCTGGAAATTCAGGAAGTAAATATTCTGGGTGTATCTATTCCTTATGCCGAGGTACCACTTGTTCCGGGTAAGAATATAGCCACTATTGCTGAAGTTATAGCAATGACCTATTTGAGCAAAATCGGAGGGTGTGATTTTGCAGAAATATATCAAAAAGAATTATTAAAGAAACTGAGGAGACAGGGTAAGAAATATTCGAAACTCGAGGAAGATGAGGAATAAAATTGAACCCGGTAGGATTACATCCGGTAGGATTACATTCGGTCCCATTCCATCGAGGAGATTAGGTAGAAGTCTTGGTATAAATCATATTCCTCCAAAGATTTGTACCTATTCCTGCGTATACTGTCAGGTGGGAAAAACTTTAAGACTCACCAACAAAAGGCAAGTTTTTTATGACCCGGAAGAGATCAGAACCAGGGTCGTGGAAAGAGTAAAGGAATTGAGAAAACAGGGGGAAAGGGTAGACTATCTTAGTTTTGTGCCTGACGGGGAACCCACATTAGATACAAATTTGGGTAAAGAGATAGGTTTATTGAAAAATCCTGGAAAGGGAGTTGGGTTGGGCCTTGATATCCCGGTTGCTGTGATCACCAATGGGACATTGATAACTATTCCCGAAGTAAGAGAAGACTTGAAAAAAGCAGATTGGGTATCTTTCAAGGTTGATTCGGTAACAGAAAGGTGCTGGAGGAGAATAGATAGGCCTCATCCTGCTCTTAACTTATCTGATATACTTTCCGGGATGATAGAGTTTAGCAAGGATTATAAGGGAGAACTTAATACCGAAACAATGCTTATCCAGGGAATAAATGATGATGAAGGGGAAATAAAAAGGATATCAGAATTTATAAAGAAGCTTGCTCCCGTTAGGGCATATATTTCTATTCCCACCCGTCCTCCTGCACTAAAATTAGCTAAACCCCCGTCAGAAGAAATGATAAACAGAGCCTACAATATTTTCAGGGGAGTAATTAATCGGGTAGAACTTCTTATTGGATACGAGGGTAATGAATTTGCCGGAAGTGGTAATGTTAGGAATGATATTCTCGATATAACAGCGGTGCATCCGATGAAGGAAGAAGCCGTCAGGGAAATGCTAAAAAAAACAGGAGAGGGTTGGGAAATTATCTCTGATATGATAGACAGAGGCGAGATGATAGAAACCAGTTTTGCTGGTAGTAGATTTTTTATGAGAACCCTTCCTGAAAGAGAAAAGTAATGTTAATAGTCCAAAGTTCAATGTCCAGCAATGTAGGTACGAATTTATTCGTGCTGCAATTGCGCAAAGAATGCATCTCTGTGGCAAATAGAATGAAGTTCTAAAAGAGAGAAATTATGGGAACTATTGCAGATAACTATAAAAGGTTACGAGATTCCATCTCTCCTGAAGTTGCAATAATTGTCGCATCGAAAACACGAACACCTGAGGAGGTTAAAGAAGTAATAGAAGCAGGTGCAACTAATATAGGGGAAAATTATGTATATCCCGAGGCAGTGAACAAGTATAAATTGCTTGGAGATACAGCAAAAAAAGTTAGATGGCATCTTATAGGCCCCCTGCAGAAAAACAAAATAAATAAAGCACTTCCGATATTCGATATGATACAAACAGTGGATTCAAGCCGCATCTTGCGAGATATCGATAAACGCTTGGAGAAGGCAGGAAAATCTGTCATTCCTATCCTGCTTGAGATAAATAGTGGAGGAGAAGAGACAAAATCGGGTTTCCTGCCAGATTTTTCGCTGATAAAGGATGCGCTTTTAGAAATAGAAGAATTGAAACATATACGCATAAAAGGTTTGATGACGATGGGCCCAGCATTCGGGAATCCGGAAGATGCCCGACCTTATTTTAAATTAACAAGAGAACTTTTTGAAAAATTAGGGGATATTAGAACCGTAAATTCTGAAATGAAGATACTCTCAATGGGAATGAGCAATTCCTATAGGGTTGCCATTGAAGAAGGTTCGAATATGGTTAGAATCGGCTCTCTTATATTTGGAATGAGAACTTAGCCTCCTACCCCGCTCCATTTTTCGCCACAGAGACACAGAGAAATATAGTTAAATAGTTGAGTAGTTGAATAGTTAAGTAGGTAAAAACCTAAGACCTAAAAGATGGACGCTCGACTCTTGACTAATCCCCACATATCACATACCACATATCACTTATCACGATGATGTTCACTTATCACACACCACCAAAGATTAGACACAGATTAACACAGATGATAACTGATATTCATTCAAAATTCATAATTCAACATTAGCAACGTGGTTGAATGGGAAAATAGTTAAATAGTAGGGGTGAACTGCGTTCAACCTTTTTGTAGGAGCGACATCCCTGTCGCGATTTTTTGTAGGGCATGCCTTGTCCCGTGTAATAATTAATAATGCCCTTACTAAAACTATTTCATGGGGCGACTCACCGAGTCGCCCCTACAGGGCGCGAAACTTGTAGTGGCAATTCATGAATTGCCACTACCCCATTATAAATCAGTGAGAATCAGTGTCAAAAAAAGGGTGGTAGTGTAAAAAATTTAGAAAGTATTGACGAAGGTATAATTTCGTATTATATTAAAGATTGAAGGGAAGTGTTATGAAATCTGTTGGATATGTTTTATTAACTTTTAAATTCCATAAAGAGGGTAGGAGATGGACTGCATATTGTGAAGAACTTGGTACTGCCACTTTTGGGCGTTCTCTTACAGAAGCACAAGAAAGAATTGAAGAGGCGGTATTGCTTCAATTGAATACCCTTGAGGATGTGGGCGAACGGAAACGCTTTTTTAAAGAAAATAATATTACTATTCTTCCACATAAACCTAAGATTAAGGAAGTTAAAGTTACAGCACCTATCGATAGAGAAACTTTTGTGCATCCTCATATCCAATTAATCCCTGCATGAGATATACCAGTATTCCTGCTATCACTGGCAAACAATTAATTAGACTTCTTAAAAAAGGTGGTTGGGTGGTGAGAAGAAAAGCGAGGCACGGAATTTCTCTAACAAAAAGCACAGGCGACCGAACTTTGGTCACAATTGTTCCTGATACGGGGTAGCCAGATTACTGTCCGCCTTGACATATCAACCAATATTGAGTAAAATATATATAGGGGGTAGTATGGGAGAAATAGAGTATTTCGACTATCAGAAGGTTGCAAAAGAAGCAGGAATACAGAAGGAGGCTTTGGAGGAAATCAAGAAGGAGGTAAAAAAGGAATTCCCTTCTGATAAGATGATGTTCGAACTACATGTCCTGAGAGTGGTCAAAAGCAGCGTCCGACACAAAAAACAGGAAATAACAGCTGACAAAAACCAGTAATTTGTAAGACCGACCCCGGAAGTACTCCAGAAGTATATATTTAAGTTGAAGATTACTCCCTGTTTACAAAGAAAGTAATAATAAAGGAGTTAATAATGAAAAAAATAAAATTAACCGAAAAAAACAGGGAAGATTTATTTCTATTTGAATAAAATAGTTAATGAGGTTTTAAAATATAATAAGTGATATTGAATAATCGGGTGGATTAATTTATTCCTTTCTCTTTATAAGGTACTTCCATTACTTTCTTTTTATCTATAATATCCTTTGTTACTGAGTTACGGTTATCCACTCTACTTATATGCTAAATGAATCTGAGGGAAGAGGAGAATTAGCTAACGGGTTAAAAATAACTTTAATCTCTAATTTATCACTGTTCCCTTCTCCCCATAAGAAAGCACTTACTACTTCGTATTTTTTGGAATTTATTAGATTTTTTGCAATTTTCTCAAAATGCTGATATTTTAGCCCTGTTAAAAAAGTTCCCACAACGGCTATAACCAAAGGTAAATTATATAATTTCAATTCTTTATATATATTCCTTTTTTCTTCTATTTTTGCTTCGATTTTTTTTGTATCAACATAGGAAAAATCGGAAAATGTAATCCAAGATACATTTTTTTCTTTATTATTAATAGATACAACCTCAAATTTTATATTATTTACAATCTTAATTGAGCCGACATAAATCTCTTCTTCTTTTAGCCATTTTTCAACCTCTTTTACTGTATTTTTAGATTCCTGTTGTGTTGGTTCATTTTCAAAAGGAGCATCAAATCCTAATGAAACGCCAAT
>DAOVFB010000079.1 GCA_030668705.1 Candidatus Stahliibacteriota bacterium | reverse complement strand
TTAATCTTTCTCTCTTCCCAATCTCTCATTATTCTGTTAGTCCCAAAAACAGTGAACCCATGAATAAATAGTCCAATTCCCCACCCTAATAAAGGCCAGTAAAACCATAAGGAATCTGGTGCAGTTAGAATATTTATCAGGAATAAGGCAAGATTTACTATTATGTAAACACAGAGATGACTGTAAAATGATTTTATTTCTTCGACTCTTTCTTTTGCCTTCTTATAGCTTTCATTTTCGTCCATACTATACCTCCTATATTTAATAAGGTTTATTATACATTTTTAAGTAAGTTTAATGCGTTGATGCACATCTAAATTCTACTCCTCGAATCATATATGTCAAGTATTCTGTCTGACCTCTTTTATCGCTATACATAAATGTCATACCAAATCACTATTTCAGAGAAGGCACATCTGGAGTTATTTTTCATAAGAATATAAATAGAGTTGAATATAAGAGGACTTGCTATTAAAAAAAGCGTCTCGGAGGGTGAGCGGGCATGGTTCATGAGATTGTAATCTCATGGGAGCGAACCCGAGCGGCAATTTACTCTGCTTTAGTAAATTGACCGCATCTTTTCGTATAGCAAGTCCGAATGACTTATAAAAATATGACATTTATTATAGTAAAAATGTTTGATATCTTGCATAGGAATAACAATATTTTGTTTGACCTTTGTACAAGTATCTACTTATTAAATAGCCTCTATAGTTGATGGTGGTTTTTTTGTTATGTTATACGTGACACTAACAACACCTGGTACTTCTGTTGTTATCCTTTTTGCCAATTGTTCTAAAATATCATACGAAAGTCTCGTTGGTGAACCTGTTATTGCATCAAGACTTTCCCAGCATCTTACTTCAATCTGCAAACCATAATCCCTTTTTCCTTCTCTCATTCCAGTAACTTTGTCCTTATGTAGAATTGCTAAATACTGAAATGCATTGGTATTATGTAATTCTTCTTCAACAATTTTTGTAGCCTTTCTTACTGTTTCTACCCGCTTTTGTGTAACCTCTCCTATTATCCTCGCGGAAAGGGCAGGTCCCGGGAATGGAGGTCTATTATAAATCTCCTCTGGTAGTCCCAGAGCTTTTGCTACTTTTCTTATTCCTGATTTCCTGAGCTGCACTATAGGTTCTATAACTATATATCCATATTGTTCTTCTGTATCGATTCCAAGCTGTGCTAATATATTGTGTTGTCTTTTGATGCCTGCGATAGTTTCTTCTACATCAGTATAATTTGTGCCCTGCATGAGATATTTTGCGCCACTTTCTTTTACTAACTTACCAAAAACATCCTTGTAAAAAGTTTTGGTAATCGCTTCTCTTTTTTCTTCAGGGTCTGTTAAATCTTTTAGAGCATTGAAAAATTGCTCTTTAACATCAAGTATTTCTACATGTATACCTAAATTCTCAAATAAAGAAACAATCTTTTCCCCCTCCTTTTCCCTCATTAAACCATTTTCGATGAAATATGTTTTAAGTCTATTGCCCAAAGCTCTGTGTCCCAACATGGTAACAGTTGAGGAATCAACACCACCAGATAATGCATTGATGGCCAATCCACTTCCAACGGTTGAAGATATCTCTTCTATAGTTTGTTTTATAAATTCATCGGGATTCAATTCCTCTATTTTTATTTCTTTTATCTCCATTTTTCCTCATCTTTAATGTTATTATGGACCTATATACCATTACATTTTTTAATCACCGAGTTCTTTTAACCTTTCTAATCTTTTGGGTTGATTGGCTTGCAGCCATTTGTCTTTTGATAGTAAATCGTATGCAATTTTAAAATATTTTTTGGCTTCCTCGTTCTTTTTCAGTAGCAACAAACATTCTCCCAATTCCTCATAAACATAACCATCAGTGTCAAGTCCTTTTTCTATAATTTCTTTTTCTAATGCACGCTGGATTTCAAGGCCTTCTTCTATTCTCCTCAGGGAGCGGTAAGTTCTCGCAATAGTCCATTTTGCTATTCTAATGCCCTTTTCATCATTCTTTTCTTCTCGCCATCTTAAGGATTTTTCAAACAATTCCAGAGCCTTATCATATTGACCTAAATCGTGATATGTCCAACCAGTATTGTTATATAAGGAACCTAACCAGTTCTTTGCTCGTTTATCTTTTGATTTTTCTGCCAGTTCCATTGCCTTATTAGCCCATTCTAACTGCTTATCGGGTGGTTCTACAATTTGCAGCATATGTATTGCATCAATTGCATAGAAATCTTCGTTATTACGAGATGCAAATTCCCATGCTTCTGAAAAGAGGGGCTTGGCTTTATCCGGATGATTGGAGGAATTATACACCCTCCCTCTTTCAAGCAAATATCTAACCTTCGCTACAATTAATTCATCGGTTAATAAAAGTCGAACAGTATTAAGAGTCTTGTGGGCATCCTGAAATTTACGTTGCAAACCTTCAGTTCGGGCGATCTGTGTTAACAATTGGACATAATAAGACATATCACCTGATTCTTTTGCCAATAGGAGTAATTCCCTGAATTTTTTCTCGGTTTGTTCGGGATTATTATAATCCCATAAAGTATCAAAATCAGGTAAGGATTTAACTTCTTTTTTGGGTTTCATAGAACAACCTCCTATTATTAAAATGGTTAGAAGAATAAATATCTTATTCATCTTTCCTCCTATTCAATAATTGCGTAATCGCTCGTCTATACTTCCGTCAGGGAGCATCCAATCCTGATGGTATTTACCGTTTTCCTCTAACTCATATCTTACACAACTCAAGTAGTCTCCCTTACAATATAGCTTAATCCACTTTTTATCCAGAACCCCCTTTTCATAATATCTCTTCATAGGGCATACCGGATACCATTTACAATCCTCCATTAAAGTCCCAATCTTACTATAATCCTTTATCATTTCGTTTCTTATTGAATCATTGAAAAGTAAAGCAGTTGGATGTTTCAAGGGCAATATTTTCATATCTTCCGATAAGATGAGTCTTCCGTAGAGCCCCTGGAATGCTTGTTTGGTTTCAGGTATAATAAGGGCATATTTCTCAAAAATGTATCTTGTGGCATAATAACCTAATGGTACTAATGTATCAGGGCCTATTAATTCTATTTCTTTATCCAGATAATGTGTACATATCTCTATTTCATCCTGCTTCGGTTTTCTGTAATCCGGGAGCATACACTTAATCAGATTTGTCATATAAATCTCATCTTTACTTATATTAATACTCTTAAACAATTCATTTAGTACCCTTCCTGTGGGTCCAACGAACATTTTCCCTACTTTGTCCTCTTCTTCGCCGGGTGCCTGAGCAATCAATATAACTTTAGAATTTAAATTGCCCTCACCAGGAAGAGCATTTGTTCTACTCTCGGATAATTTGCACTTAGTGCATCCTCTTATCTCTTTGGTTAAATCCTCAATTCTCATTCTGCTGCTCTTTTTCGATAAATTGCTATCCATGGACTCCCAAAATAATTTCTCTCCTCCTTTGTTGCTCTTCGGTAATCTCCTTTTCCTCCCTTCTTATATTTTTGAAAGGGTTTCAAGATGGATTCGGGTTTATATGAGTAGATATAAAGCCTGTTCGCAAGGTATGTTGCCACCGTATATCTTTTCTTCTTACCAAAAAGACCATACCTTTCAGTAAGTTTCTGCCACTCATCGGGGAATAATTCCCTAGAGGTTTTCATAAAATCAAGGATAGTAAAGGAACTCCTGGGCAATTTCAGAATAGTCTCTATAATCTTTCTCTCTTCAAGGATTAGTTTTTTCATATCATTCTGTCCTTTTTTGCCATGCCTTCCTTCTCTCCTTATTATATGGATGTTTCTAATTTATACTATTTTTATAACAGGAATTATAATAACTGTCAAGAAGTTATCATATATTAAAAAATAGGAGCGATGGGTATATAATTACTAAATTTACTACATTTCTAAGCATTATTGGGGATGATAAAAGCCCAGTTTACACTTGCGGGAGGCCTTTCTGGGCAGAAGCCCGTTTCCACTAACCAACCCACACATTTCAATGAGCAAAGCGGCATCTCTATGCCTCTGTAGCAAATTTTAGGATGTCAGCAATATTTTTTATTTCACAATAACAAATTTTGCAGTCTGGCTCTCCCTTTTACAACTAACATTTATAAAGTATATACCTCCCGGGGAATTTCTTGTATCAAGATTTAGATGATAATAACCGGCTTCCTGGTTCCTGCGGACAATCTTTCTTGTGATTCTCCCTGTGATATCGTAGACCTTAACAATTACATTAGACTTCTCTGGTAGGGCATAGAAAACATCCAGAGAGTTTTTAGACGGATTTGGAGAGGGCGCCGATAGATTGAAGGATAAAGGAATTTTCGCTTCTTCTATACCTGTTTCTTTGCAGTATGCATTCATTGATAGAGTGTCATCCGGGGAATATTCATCCCCTGCTAAACTGGTATAACTGACAAATGTATATGAACCATACCCACTACATTGCCAATCGTTGAATTGAACAGTGTCTGTTGAATCAGGCATCAGATTCAACACCTCAAAGTTATCACTATAGATAACATAATCAAGGGAGTCATAAATTATGAAATAGGTATAAAAGTCCTCGGTTGAATCACCATAATTCCCACAGATTATCTCGGGGGTATAGATGGAGTCTATCATTAGAGAACAGGGGGGTGCTGTTATAGAGAGAAGTGATGCATTTTTCCTAAGAGAATACTGGGCATATATATCGCTGCTGTTATCTTTCTCATAAACGACCCAGAGGTGACCGGTAGAATCGAATGCTGCTTCTGGCCAATAACTTTTCCTGGTATCATCTGTTATCTTTTCTTCAAGAGACCATGCAGACCCATTCCATTCAGACTTATAGATTTGATAATTGGCATTTTCGTCCTGCCCACACCATACCACAATTGGATTCTCTGTAAATGGTTCAAATGTAATCGATGGAAATTTATCATTGAGCGTATCGGGTGTATTTAGGATTTCCGGTGTCGACCATGAACCACCAGTATACCTTGAATAATATATCTCCCCCCATTTGCCAATCCAGTACCCACCACCATCATATTTCTTGAGGTATTTAAACCAGACAAGCCAGGGGGTGCCATCGGGTGCAATCTTGACCTGAGGACGATAATCAAGGCAGGTATCCTGTGTAATCAATGATTCGGGTAAGAAAGTAGAACCTGTCCATCTACTAAAGAGTATCTCTCCTGTAGTGTCGGAATTTGCATCCACCATATCGCTATACCATACCACCAATGGATTATTACCCTCCAATACAATAGAAGAATGACCACTCCATATGCCTCCGGTGTTTACATATTCGGTAGTCCAAGTACCTGTCCAGCGCCACCAGCCTATTCTTGAATCTTTATCTGCAACAATCCATGTTTCTCCACTTATAGGTTTAACTGCTATGCTTGGACTCCACTTAACATTATCTGAATCGACCGTATCCGATGTCCATACAGCACCATCAAGAACAGTTCTCATTAATCCGTATAATGCACGAGGATTATCCTTTGCAACACAATCATATTCGATTATCTCTTCATCTTCTATGAGTAATTTACTCCCGTCCTTTTTATCATAGCATACACTGGGCCAGGCAACTGAAGGATAACCGTATTGATTGAGACACACACCAAATGAAGAACCACAAGAATTATCTATGGGGCACAGAAGACTCTCTGGCGAGAAGGCATCACCCAACCACTTTGCACGGTAAAAATTGATAGAAGATCCCTGACCATACCAGAAGACCCTGGTTGTCCCATCCTTATCAACCACTATCTCCGGTACCCTATCCGAATATCCATCAGGGGCTGTAACCCTGATTTCCGGTGCCCAAGAAGCATAGATAATAAAAGCGAATACCAATAAAACAAAGATAAGTTTTCTCATCTTTCTCTCCCTTTATTTCACAATCACAAATTTTGCAGTCTGGTTTTCTTTTCCACAACTCACATTGATGAAATAAACACCTCCCGGGGAATCCCCCATGTCCAGAGACAGATGATAATATCCAGGCTCTTGATTTTTACGGACAACCGTTTTAGTTGTTCTACCAGTAATGTCGTATACTCTTGTTATCACATTAGACTTCTCTGGTAAAATATAATAAACATCGAGAGAGTTTTTAACCGGATTTTGGGGAAGTGGCAATAAGTAGAAAGATAGGGGAACCTCCT
Source organism: Candidatus Stahliibacteriota bacterium (assembly GCA_030668705.1). Classification (GTDB taxonomy): domain Bacteria; phylum Hydrothermota; class UBA3072; order UBA3072; family UBA3072; genus DAOVFB01. The sequence continues at coordinate 2,039 of DAOVFB010000079.1, read as the reverse complement.
TTTCATCGATACCTGCTGGATAGTATGAATATTGTATTACGGTATCATTTCCTGCATATTGGTCTCCGTCAGTATGAGCATATGCCAGTAATTTATAGCGGCCATAAGCACTACACGACCAGTTGCTAAAAGAAACATCTCTTACCCAATAGGAAGAAAGATTGTATTGCTCTGATGAATCCTTGTATATGAGAACATCAAGTGAATCATAGATATCAAAGTGAACCATAAATGTATCAATTGTATTATAACCTATATTCATATATCGAGCTTTAGGAATGTAATCTCCAATTTGTAAACTTTCTGGTGGACTTATTATTTTTTGTGTCGCAATATCAGTCAATACCTCTTCACCTATGTGTATACAATATACCTGACCACCCCTGCCCATTTGGTGTAGATTTACAGCTTTACCAGATGCGCATGCCCATTCACCGGCTGTATCTATGTCAACCCATGTGATCGAACCGGGTTCTTCATTATTTGTTATGTGTAGAAATGGTATACTGTCTGATGTGTTATAAACACATACAACATCACCTGCTGGTGAAATATTCCCAACGCACCCAACAATACATCTACTTCCATTAGCAGATAGTCTACAGGATTGAATTTCCGCATGATATGGAGAGTAGGATTTCCATTTAAGGGTGAATCCTCCTTCATCCTTAAAACATGCTGCATAGTTATCGATATCTGTAACACAACTTGTACCCATAAGCACGGTTTGTCCATCATCAGAAATATCAACACCGTCTACCCATGAGTAGTAACCACCCGATGGCGGGACATAATGCGAATATATCTGTGTGTATGCAACACCGTTCCACTCGTAAATCCTCATATAACTATCATAATCACCCGTAACCACTCGTTGCCCATTTGCTGAAATGGCTGGGGGATATTGCCATCCACCAAGGGGAAGTGCTCCCCCGAGTTGTCCACTTGCAGTAAAGATATAAACGGAATCATAGGTTGAGATAGCCACTGTATCTCCATGAGGGGTGCAATCTATACCCTGAGGATAACCGTCGAATTGATACTCCCAGAGTGATGTATAATTAACTGCATTATATACACTGATCTTTCCATTCCCTTTTCCACTGTTATAACTTAAGTAAAGAACCTTGCTTCCATCCCTTGCAGTCTGTGCTCCTCTTATATTATTGGAGCCAAAGTTATAAATATGTAAGGGAGTATTTGAGTATTTATTCCACTCGTAACCGTAATTGAGCTCTCCTGCTGCTATTGTACTACCATCAAAGGAAATACCTACCTGCCTTTGAAATTCATCATCTGCATCATATTCCCAGATTGGATTAGTTCCGGAATATAGGATAGAAGGATAGAGTGCAATCCTCTCGTAATTCAGTTCCCAGTTGACAAATATATATCTTCCATCCCCAGATATTGCACAGTATCTGGCTATTGCATCGGCATCCTCATCAATCTGGACATATACTGTCTCTGCAACCTGTTTACTACACAAATGTTCTAAATATTCCCCCTCTTCCCTTTCAATTCGTAGTATCTTCCCATCTATTGTTTCTCTGTATTGAACCAACCGTGTTACCCTTTCACCTGATTTTAATGTTTGTGCTTCCTCTTTGACCCCGACGAAGTTTACAATTAATGCAAAACATATCAAGAACATACTAACCTCCTTATTTTATTTGTAATTTTGTCCCCCATTAATGTTTTTTGATTATTCAGCGTGGTATTGTCCCTTAATTATATTTGGGTTTTCCATTATGTCAATAATATTTTCGTGTTGTCGTGGAAAGAAGCAGAGGTTATTTTTGGGTGGTTATAATCAGCGTTGTCAATTACAATATTACTTTTTTTCTTTTGAATAAAACCCCAAGCGTTTTATATGATTGATAATATCCCCGGGTTTTTCAGCGATAAAATCGGCCTTTAAGATATCCTTATCTCTTCCATAACCATATTTAACCCCGATACAGGGCAATTTATTCTCGTGGGCTGCATTTATATCATGCAGGGTATCCCCAACTACAACAGCAAAGGATGGTTTTACC
>DAOVFB010000103.1 GCA_030668705.1 Candidatus Stahliibacteriota bacterium | reverse complement strand
AAGAACACTAACTAACCAACCAACTTCCCAACTTAGAACTCCACGAACCCAACGAACCCAATGAACTCAATAAACCCAGTACTCTCGGCACTCAACTATTCCCCCTGATAAATCCTCATCGCTTCTGCTACTTTTGTGTCCCTATAGGTAATAGCTGATATGGCATTGCACATCCTTACTGCTTCATCGAGTGGTTTCTGGTGGATATTTCTCCCGGTTGCATTGCCTCGTACCCCGGAGACATGAATTTGGTCGTGAAGACGTTGCAGGAACCTTTCTGGATCGGTGCTTTTTCCTCCTGCGCATAAAACTCCACACCTTCCTGCAGCCAGAACCGCCTCCTTAAAGGCTTCGCTCTGATTTATGCCTTCACCTTCTGGATAATTGACTTTAACGAAGTCAGCTCCAAGGCATGCTGCTACACCTGTGGCACCGGCTATCAGGTGAGGATTCCTTTCGTCTTTTACTGCTTTTCCCCGTGGGTATATCCAGAGGATGGCTATCAAACCATGCTGGTGAGCATTAAAGATACTCTCTTCCGCTTCGTGTAACATTTCACGTTCGTATTCGCTACCGAGGTAAATTGTATATCCAATACCCCTTATTTTAAGAGAAGAGTTCTCTTTAAACATGACCACCTGATCTACGCTGATGAGCTGTTTGCTAATGGGATCCATCTGTTCGGTCTTTACCAAATTGGTTTTAGAATTTAGTTTAACAAGGTAGGAGAGGTTTGGATAATCACGACCATAAAGCGAGATGAGACCTGCCTGCGTTGCGAAGACACCTATTTTTGCCTTATTCGCAATCCTGAAGAAATGTTCTGGTTCAGCATCCTCTGCAGCAATTCCAGTTCCTCTGAAGTCACTATTTAGGTGCTCTATTTTCTGATCTCCTGCGAATAGCATTAATCTTCCTGTTCCTCTGGTAATTTCCTCGAAATTTTCGATATAATCTTTTTCTTTAGAAGGAGGAACGTCAGCCGGAATTCTTATATCCTTTCTACTCATTATTGCCCCCGTTTATCACTTAATTCTTAACCACTTAACTCTAATCTCTTATCATTTAAATTTATGGAGAGAACAGTTGAGACACCTTGCTCTTCCATTGTGATTCCATAGATGCTGTTGGATGCCTCCATTGTTCTTCTATTATGTGTTACAAGTAGAATTTGTGCTTTCTCTGAAAAATTCTGAAGAAGTGCTATAAGACGTTCTATATTGTTTTCATCCAGGGGAGCATCTATTTCATCCATTATATAAATGGGTGACTCCCTCATTCGCATTATAGCAAGAAGGAGTGCGACAGCTGCGAGTGTCTTTTCACCCGTCGAGAAAAGTTCCATCCTCTTCAACCTCTTTCCTTCAGGCTGAACCCAAACTTCAATATTTGATTCCAGTATATCATCCCCGGATAATCTTATATCAGCTTTGCCGTTTGGAGAGAGTCGTTCATAGGTGAATTGAAATTCTTTCCTTATACCGGCAAAGGTTTCTCTGAACTGTTTTACGGCTTTCCTGTCTATTTCCCTAATGGAATCCTCGATGTCTTTCTTTGAATCAAGTAAATCGTTATGGTCTTCTTTTATTTGCTCCAGTTCTTCCCTTTTTTCTTCGAACTGTTCAACGGCCAGGGGGTTTATGGGCTTAAGGGATTCGATCTTTTCTCTTAATTTCTCTATCTCCTCATCTATAGCCTGGTCTATTTCTGTATCTTCACTTTCAATAGTTACCCCGAATTCCCGAAAAACCTCATTCGTAAGGCCTTTTTCCTGATACTCTAATTTTGCGATTTCCATCTTCAGGGTATCAATTTCCCTTTCCGTTTTGTTCTTTTCTTCCTGGTCGTTAGAAAATCCTTCCCTGCTTTTATTTATTTCCCGTTCTTTCTCTTCTAATTCTTTATTTAATTTATTTACTTTTTCTTTTAGGTTTGTAAGTTTCCTACTTTCTTGCTTTATATTCTCTCCGAGTTTTGCCCTTTCCTCATCCAGTTTCTCCTTTTCACCCAGCAGGGAGAGGCTACTTTTGAGTTTACTCAATTGCTGATTTACTCCATTCACCTTATTCCCCATAGATTCTCTTTCTCTCTGGTTGGAGTAGAGTCTATTCTCCAGTGTTTCTCTCTTTTTTTCTAATCCAGAAAGTTTTTTGTTTAGTTCCGTAAGTCTTTCTTCTATATCTTTCCTTTCTTCTTGCATTTCTGTTATTGACTTGTTCAGGTTTTTTATCTCTTTTTGGTCAGATGATTGGTCATCCTGGACAGATTTGATTTCATACTTAAGGCGGTTGATATCGAATTCTATATCGGATCTCTTATCCACCAGTTCTTCTCGTTTTTCCATGGAGGCTTTGAGTTTGGTTCCTCTATTATCTATCTCTTCAACTGTTTTCTCGATTCTCACTTCCATTTTTTTGATTTCTTGCTGCTTATCCCTTGCCTCTTCCTTCAGGTGTTCTTTTTTTGCTCGCCTGGCAAGGACTCCCTCTTTGCCCTGAGAAAGTGAGATAAATTTATCCTTTATAATGTCTCCTTCTAGCGTAATCCATGAACCTCCATGCCTGGATAACTCAACCAGTGCTTCCTTTAAGTCTTTCGCCAGTTGGTAGGCTGATAACTCTTTGTTTAATAGATGCGAATATTCCCCAAATACCTTATCTTTTAAGCCACCTTCTTTTTGTTCACCCTCGTTATCAACAATGAAAATTCCTCCCTTTAGGGATTCTTCATTAATCATATCAATTGCTTTTTTGATATCGGCGATTGACCCTACAGCCCCATTTATAAAATCGCCCATTATGGCTTCCACAGCTTTCTCGTACCCTTCTTCCACCTCGATATTATCAGATAGGATGGGCAGGTTCATTCTTTCCTTTATTAACTTCATTCCCTCGGAGAGTTCACCCGCCCAGCTCTCGTAAAATTGTATTTCCTTTTCTATTCTGTTTAGCTCTGATTTTTCATTCTGTAGCTGTCGCAGTAGCGAGGCTTTTTTGGTTTCTCTCCCTTCAATTTCTGCTTCAAGTTTGTTTATTTCTTTTGCATTGTCTTTTAATTCTTTTTCGTTGTCTACCGTCAGATTATTTAATTTATTCAGTTGGTCTTTCCTGGATTTTAAATCTATGGTATGCTCTTTTAGAGACTCTAAAAGGGAATGGATACGTGACTGTTGCTCTTCAATCTTTATACTTAAAGAAAGGTCCCTACCTTTAATGGATTCAATTAGAGGTGATATCCTCAAAAGCTCCTCGTTTACACTCTTTTTCTCTGCTTCATATTCGGGTATCCTGGAGGATATTTTTTCTATAGTTTCATTTAGTTCGTTCTTCACTTTTTCTAACTGACTTATTACAGATTCTATGTCTGCAGGAAGATCCTTTAACAAATTGAGTATCCGTTTGAGTTCACCTTCGTATCCTGCTTTCTCTTCGCGGAGTGTTGAGACATTTTCCTGGAGTTCTTCAATATCCCTGGTTAACTGTATATATTCCTTCCTTCTGGAAGTCAATTCTTCTTCACTCCATTCTATCTCTCTTTTCCCTTTTACCAGCCTTGTCAGGATTTTCTCGAGTTTTTCCTCAAGTTTTTTGACTGCTTTCTGGTCTTGTCCTAACTCTGTATTAATAGAGTATAATTTTGATTTAGAACTCAGAATGACCATCTCTTTTAACTCTTCACAAAGCTTCCGGACTCTTTTTGCCCTGTTTGCTTCTCTCGAAAGAGTCCTTATAATCTTCTTTTTCTCTCCTAGGATTACTTCTATCTTTTCGAGAGCTCTTTCTACTCTGCCAAGCTTATTAAGTGCTTCTTTTCTATCTTCCTTATATCTTTTTATACCTGCAATTGATTCAAGTAGTTCTCTTCGCATATCAGAATCAGAGATCAAGAAGTCCTCTATCATCTGTTGATCGAGGATTGCAGACCGAAACCCTGAATTCGCAAAGAGATTTTGAATGTCTCTCAGGCGACAGGGGGTATTGTTTATAAGGAATTTTCCTTCACCTGAGCGAAAGAATTGGCGTTTTACCTCCACTTCTTCATAGTCAAGAGGTATTCCCCCATTATTTTCAAATACGAGTTTCACTTCAGCCATTCCAAGAGGAGGGCGAGATTCTGTGCCTGCGAATATTAGGTCCTCCACCCTTTCGGCACGAAGAGTTTTTGTGCCTGTTTCCCCCGTGCACCACCTTATGGCATCTATTATATTGGTTTTACCACAGCCATTAGGGCCAACAAAGGTGGTAATTCCAGCCTTTAGTTTAAACTCTGTTTTCTTCGAGAAAGACTTGAACCCTAATAGTTTTATTTCCTTTAATTTCATTGCACTCAATCTATATAAATAATTCCAATAGTCAAGGAGATGGCCACTCCGCACCCAACCCACCACCAAGAAAATGAAACCGTAGATACACACAGATAAAAACACACCCCACACAAAGAATAGACACAGATTTACACAGATATTAACTGATTGAAAACCCCTAACCACCACCCATAAAATGAAACCAGAGATAAACACAGATAAAAACACACACCACCCAGGGAATAGACACAGATTTACACAGATATTAACTGATTAACCCCTAAATCCTAACCCCCAAAACCTAAGACCTAAAATTGCCACGGCAAACTCACGGTTTAAGAGGGAGATTAGCCACAGAGACACAGAGAGCACAGAGAAGAATAATTTTTTGTGTAAAAAACACACACCACCAAGGAAATGAAACCAGAGATAAACACAGATAAAACACACACACCACCCAGGGAATAGACACAGATTTACACTGATATGAACTGATTGAAAACCCCTAACCCCCACCGAAATGAAACCGCAGATGAACACAGATGGACGCAGATAAAGACACACACACCACACAGAAATTAAGTGTAGGGGCGTGATTTATCACGCCCTTTTTTGCCTCGGGTTCGATAAATCAAACCCCTACGGTTTGGGCGACTCACCGAGTCGCCCCTACAATTGCACGAAACTTGTAGAGGCAATTCATGACTGGCCCCTACTCCAATTCTATCTTTTGACTCTGGACATTGGACGTTGGACCTTGGACTGATCCCCACATATCACATATCACTTACCACTTATCACATTCAACATCCAACATGCGGCTGTCAGTCTTTGCGGGCTTGGTGTGAAATCCTTCAGGTTCGATAAATCAAACCCCTACAAAACGTTGCAAGAAACTTAAGAATAGACACAGATACACACAGATAACCACTGATACAAATAAAGGAATTAATAATATGTATTAAACAGTGTCGAATTAGGATTTAGGGGTTAGGGAATGGGTTTTAGGTCTTGGTTCTGAGTTCTGGGTTTGGGGTTATGATTAAACAAATTCTCTGTGAACTCTGTGTCTCTGTGGCAGAAAAATCAGTAAGAATCAGTGTTAATCAGTGTCGAATTAGGATTTAGGGGTTGGGGAGTGGGTTTTAGTTTTGCACGAATAAATTCGTGCCTACAAGCGCGAAACTCATAGAGGCAATTCATGAATTGCCCCTACTCCATTTTGTATGCACGGTTAAAACCGTGCATACATAGGTATGGACGTATTTATCATGCCCGACGATACAGTATAACTATTTTTCTTTTGTGCCCCTCTCATTCTTTGCTTGCCTCGTGGAATAGAAGCGACTACTGGATGAACTCCTATTCCTCAGGGTGAAGGAATCTCAATTCAAGGAATCGCAATGACAAATTATTGCGTTTACCCGAGGGGTGAAATATTCCCCAAAACTCTATTTTTTAGAAAGAATAATATTGCTAAATTTCGATAGATAAAAGACAGTTTAATTGCTAAGAATCGCTCGATTTGGGTTTTAATTGATTTACGCATAAACTAAAAGATGAAACTTTGTAGAAATATTTTATTTTAGAGGTATTAAATCTAAGGATAGTGTTATTTCCTGTTATTGTGTGATAAGGCGAAATGGATTTCTCTTACCCTATCGAGATTGCCAAAGAAGACATCAGTTACTTTGGGGCAGAAATGCTTACTTGTTTCTTCTTTTATTATTCGGAGCGTTTGAGGTAGAAGAAATGGTTTCTCCCTATACGGTCTGGATGAGGTTACGGCATCAAAGAAGTCGGCAAGGGCAACTATCCGACCGGATAGGGGTATATCTTCACCCGATAGCCC
>DAOVFB010000107.1 GCA_030668705.1 Candidatus Stahliibacteriota bacterium | reverse complement strand
AATAACAGTAATGTCCATAAGAATACAGTGCATAATAACAGTAATGTCCGTATAGATACAGCTTACAATAACAGTAATGTCCGTATAGATACAGCCTATAATAACAGTAATGTCCATAAGAATACAGTGCATAATAACAGTAATGTCCGTATAGATACAGCTTACAATAACAGTAATGTCCGTATAGATACAGCCTATAATAACAGTAATGTCCATATAGATACAGTGTACGATAACGGCAATAATATAAATAGGAATATGATGGTTATAAACATCTCGCTAATTCGGTTACATTATCAGAGTCTTATAGTTAACTATAGTGAGGTAATTTAAGCATAGTTAAACATCCTAAAATCTATTTTAAGGTGGTTAATGAGCCTTAATGTTTCAGAATAGCAAAAATTAGAAGTTATCCACAATATGTGAATAAGTCGTGTTAAGATCCTATTAACATTTTTAGGGTGTGGATAACTTACCACTTATCAACAGGGTTATCAACAGTGTCTTATGTAAACTACACCGTTAACATCCTTACAGTTATAGGGTTCTCACTTAGTGCTTTTATAGTTATCCACTTATCAACACCCCTTATTACTATTATTAAGTAGTATTATTAAATATTTAAAAGAATATCGGTTTTTTAATCTTGACAAAATTGATTTATGGGTTATGAGTTAATTGAAAGGAGGTGAGAACATGGCAAGGATAAAATTGGGTGCTTTAATACAAGAGATTACTGGACCTATTGGTCAGATGGTCTTTAGTAAGTGGAAGGGCTTGCAGTATATAAGGTATAAAGCTCCTACTGTCACTAATCCGAATACACCTGAGCAAGCTTTTATGAGGGCTAACTTAGGGGCTTCTGTTCAGGAGTGGTGGAATCTGAGTGATATACAGCGTGCACTTTGGGAAGAGTATGCTCAAGGTAAAGGTAAGGCTGCGGTCGATGCTCAACAGGTTGGGAGTAAGTGCATTATCAAACCTCGTGGTGTGTTACAGTCAGGCTTTAACGCTTATGTCGGTGCTAACCAGATGATTGCCAGTGTTGGTGGTGTGAGGGTTGCTGTGCCTTCTACTTTACCAGCACCGCCAGGGTTAAAAATGGAGATGGATATGGGTCAGCTTGACTGGTGTAGACCTAAGAGTCCGCCACCAGGGTTCGAGCTTCACGTTGGTGTTCAGCCACTGGTTCCGGTATATACTAATACAGAGGCGAGACTTTGGATAAAAGGTGTCTGGGCTGGTTCGCATGGGTATATCGCTGGTAAGTCTGTTGTATGGGCTGAGGGTGAGAGTGACCTTAAGTTCATAGATGTTGATACCATCAGAATGGGTTCTGTCAGTTCGCTTGAGGAGATTCCCCTTGAACATTGCATGAGAATTAAGATTCAAGTTGATTTCGCTGATGACCTTGGCGAAAGTGGTCCTCCATCTGAATGTGCTGTTACTCACTGTTTGACTCCGCCATAGGAGTTTGGGACACCGCTTCTCACCCTGTTCATTTCTGGACTTGTTACGGTGTTGAAGCGGTGTTTTTTTTCTAAAGGTTTTCGAAAGTGGGGTGAGAAATGCAAAAAAGACGAGCACGTTGGAGTAAGTGGCAAGGATACAAGGAGGTAATTATGGGAAAATATGTTGACAGGGGCGACCCTGCAGTGCCAGATTTTACAGAATTAACACTTACCCTGGATGGAGCTCCGCACGATTTGGATCTATCAGGAATTGTGGCGGCATTGGGTGCTTTACATTTAGTACATTTCAGGGTTGAACTTCATCCAACAGAGGATGTCATTTTGAGGTTCCGGGAAAAGGGGAATGTCAACTGGGAAAACAAAGTTGAGATTGCGGCTTTGGTTTCCGCTGTGGGTATGCAAAAGAATGACTGTTGGGTTATGATGGATGCGAACAGGATTATTGAATACGTGGGTTCCATGGCAGCTGGTACGATAAAATTGACGGTCCGGGGTTGGATAGAAGATTAAACTTCTCATCGGTTTTTTCGATGCCAGGTATTTAAACTTTCGGTTTGACATTGATACAACTTTGAGTCAATATAGTTATAATGACTCAAAGTCTCCTCGTAGGGTTGTTTCATAGTAAGGTTTTTCAATCACGATTTGGGAATTGGCTATTTCCTGCAGTTAAGAGTCAATACAATATAGCTCTTGAAAGCAAGGATTGGCGTCAATTTCAAATCGTGATTTTTACATTTCTACAGGTGGTTAGAATTCCTGCATTACGAGAGAGTTTTAAGACTTTTTGGATTACGAGCGTGCGCATGATCAGAAATGAAATTCCAGGGAAGTACCAGGAGAAAAAAAGATATCCAAAAAAGGGGGTGAGAGAATGGTTATGGGAGCGAGGGAAGTTTATGAGAAGTATAAACATATGGATAAGTTCTTGTCAGATTCTGTGATGAGAGATTTTCTTGACGGTGAGGAAGATGAACAGGGACAGGTAAGTGCTCTTAAACAGCATATGTTGTATGACTTTTGGCAAGTTATAAAAGATATCCAAAAAAGGGGGTGAGAATATGATTCACTGTGCAGATTGTGAGTTCGGGAAGAAGAAGCTTATATTTATTGCTGGGGGGCGATACCTTAGAATTCTTTGTTCTAAAGATGGCTATAATGATGTTAGTGGTCGATGGGCGTGTGGGGAATTTCAAGTTAGGGAAGATGTCAAAAAATATATTGAGTTACATGAGGAGGTAGCAAGTGAAAGAGATGTGTAGCACTTGTCGGTTTATGAAGAGAGTTTTTGAGAGAGTTGCTAATAAGACGATGCTGCGGTTGGTCTGCTCAGCTAACAATTTTAATAATGTGTCCTCGTGTTGGACCTGTCCAAAATATAAGCCTAAAAAAGAGGCAAAAAAGAAATGGGGGTTTTATGATGCAGAAGGTGAAGCCCGGAACGTGTGAGAATTGTCGGTTTAGGGAAACGATTTGGGAAAAACTCGGCAGTAGGTTGTTTCAGCGGTTGGTCTGCTTAGCGAATAATTTTAATGATGTCGCTTGGTGTTGGACTTGTGGTAAGTATCAGCCATTTATAGTCAAAAAAAAGAAAGGGGGTTGATATGCTTCAAAAAAATAAAGCTGGCCAGATGTTTTTGTGTGTTTTGAAATCCGTCACAATTACAAAAGAGGGAAGTCGTATGGTTTTGGTTGAGGGTCCTAAGGGGTTGGGAAAAACCCTCGAGGATCTAATCGGAAAAGATGTGATGGTTTGTATGGAGAATCCACAAGGTGAATTGTTTCCTGAGGATCAGATTTCGAGTGGTAAAGTGGAGTTAAAAGATAGGGTGGTTTCAGCGTCTAAAAAGTGAGAGGTCCGGGGGTGAATTATGAAATTGAGTGTTTCAATTAGATCTACGGATGGAGTGTGTTCGTCCAGGGTCTATCATGTTGTGGTGCCTGGGTTAAAGATTCATATTTGGTTATGTGTGAGTGTGCATGCTCAGGTATGGTGGTTCAAACAAATGTCGGTTTTCGCGGTGCACCTTGTCGGTGTTGAGGAAAAAGAGGAGCGTGGTTGTGGAGTGCGTTAATGAGTATCCTGAGAATTGGGAAATCTGGGCGAAGATCGTAAAAGATGAGGTTGGTTGGAAATGTGAGGAGTGCGGGGCTCCTCACGATCCAGAAAAAGGATACTGTCTCACAGTTCATCATAAAAATGGGGTTAAGTCGGATTGCTCCCGGAAGAATTTGGTCGCTCTATGTCAAAGGTGTCACCTCCGGGCTCAGGGAAAATTATTAAGGAGTCAGAGGGTCTCAGCCATGGAGCTGGCTGGTCAAATTGCTTTCGAATTTAGATCTAATTACTAAAAAATTTGGGAACTCGTGTATGGAGGTGTATTATGGGTCGGAAGAGTAAGAAGTTCCTCACATTGAGAGAGGTTAAAGCTCTATTTCATCGTATGACTTTTTTGCGTGATAGGGCTCTTTTTCTCCTGGCGTATCGGCACGGACTCCGTGTTTCTGAGGTCTGTGGTATGCTGATTGAAGATGTTCAGCTCGAGGAGAATCGGGTTTTTTGTCGGCGCCTTAAAGGAAGTGTTTCGGGTTATCATATCATAGATTCAACAGAAAAAAGACTCCTGGAGCGGTATTTATCCGCTCCTCGTGCTCGAAGTAAGTGGCTGTTTCCCGGGAAGCGTTCGGGACACGTCAGCCGTCAGACAGTTGACAGAATGATAAAAAGCTATGGAGAGCGTGCAAGAATACCCAAGTCAAAGAGACACTTTCATATTCTCAAACATTCAATTGCGGTCCACATGCTCGAAGCTGGTGCGGAGATAAAGTTGGTCCAGGAGTTACTGGGACATCGAAATATTCAGAATACTCTCTTGTATGCTGAGCTTGTGTCGGTGTATCGTGACGAGAAGCAAAAAGAATTATTTAACAGTCCTTTTATTTTTTAGAACGTTTGATTTGTAGGGTTTGGTGGGAAGGATAGGAAGAGAGAAACCCTGCTAATCAAAATGTCTGTTTTTTGGGATTCAAATTTGGGGAGGGTGGGTTATATAAAAGTGCTCCCTCATACTGTTGGGAAGCTTTTGGGACTTTGCTGGCTTTCTGGCAAGGATGGGTTTTTGGGAGTGGGGTTTTTGGGAGTCTTTAAGGAGAGAAAGCTTGCAAAGTCCCATATAGGAAGGATAGACCAGGCAAGAGGGTGGAAAGTTAGGGAGTTCCCCTCCAGAAAGCCAGTGTCCTCAGAGGTGGAAAGTTAGGGAGAGAGGTTTACATAATCTGATAATTATCAGACCTCATCCTTTTAAATAGTTTCTTGCTATAGTTTAGGTCTGATAATTACAGATTATGTAAAAACTTGGACTTTCTGGAGGGGAATAAAGGGAGGATAGATTAGATAGAAATTTGATGAAATCTGGGCATATCCCATATTTCATGCATAAATTTCTTGCTTTTGCTATAGAGGGAAAAGGGTATACTGCGAGGGGAAAAAGGGGGTTGGCGTCGTAAGGTATGTGTAAAGGAGCGTGTTCGTATCTGCGAGGGTGCTGTTATATAGCGGGTTGGTATGTGCGGCGGTGTGCTTAGGTATGTGTAAAGGAGCGTGTTCGTAGTTTCGACGGAGCGTGTTCATTTATGTTTACGATTTTTTCAGGGGGTTGGATACTGTACTGGAAGGTTTTGAGTTTTTGCGTGCGTGGAGGCGGCGGCGGGTTCGGACCCGTCAGTATGAGTGCTTTAAAAAAGGGGGAAAGGGAGGCTAATTAGAACCCCCACCTTTCATTGAATTCCTTTACTTCTCTACAAAGCTTTCTATGTTTCTCTTCTTTCTCTGCTCTCTCTTCCCTTCTCATTCTCCTTTCTTCTCTTTCTCTCCATTTCTTTTCCTCTACTAATTCCAGATATTCCTTATATGCAATATAGGATTCTATGCTTTGACCTGAGAAAAAGCATTTGATTCTATCTTCCATTCTTTCAAGAAATTTTTCCATTTCATAGATGCCGACTTGCTTTTCGTCGGCTAAATGGATAAATTTACGAAAGGATGAGAAGATTCTCAAATGCTATTTTCTCCTCAAAGCATGGAATCTATTATATTTGTGAAGAAGAGATCCGGAAGAAATGGAGAGAGAGAGACCAGCGGCACTTGTTTTTTCTTTTTTATAAGGCTCTCCGCTGTAGTCTTTTCTTTTTCCTCTCAGAGCTTGGTCTTGTTGTAGCCGTTTTATTGCCAACAAGACGAAAAAGAATAACCACAGCGATAATAACAATAATCATATAGATACAGCCTACAATAACAGTAATGTCCATAAGAATACAGTGCATAATAACAGTAATGTCCATAAGAATACAGTGCATAATAACAGTAATGTCCGTATAGATACAGCTTACAATAACAGTAATGTCCGTATAGATACAGCCTATAATAACAGTAATGTCCA
>DAOVFB010000167.1 GCA_030668705.1 Candidatus Stahliibacteriota bacterium | reverse complement strand
TTATTCGTATAGAGAAGTTTCTGGAGTTTCTCTCCTACTTCCCCCATAAGCTTTGATGTCTCTGGCATTCTGTGCCCGAACATAGGGAAATTCATTGCTTCTCTTACATCTTCCCTTACCTCTGTTGGCCCTGGAATAAATAATTTTTTATGCATTAAACCTCCTTTTATTTTCCCCTGATGCTTGAATATAAGGGGAATTCCTCAGTGAGTTCTTTTACCTCTCCTTTTACCTCTTGTACTATTCTATCGTCGTCTATTTTAGTTAGCACTTTGTCTATAAGTCTTGCTATTTTTTTCATCTCTTCTTCTTTCATACCTCTTGTTGTTAAAGCTGGAGTGCCTATTCTTATACCACTCGCTATAAATGGTTTTTCCTTATCATAGGGTATTGTGTTCTTATTTACGGTTATATTTGCCTTATCCAGGGCTTCCTCTGCCTGCTTGCCTGTTATTCCTTTACTCTTTACGTCAATTAAGAGTAAGTGTGTATCTGTTCCTCCGGCTACCAGTCTCCATCCGAGTTTTTTAAATTCTTCTTCGAATGCCTTTGCATTTAATATAACCTGATGCTGATATTTCTTGAAGTCATCGCTTAAGGCTTCCTTAAATGCTACTGCTTTAGCAGCTATGATGTGCATATGAGGTCCACCCTGAAGCCCCGGGAATACAGCTCTATCTATCTGTTTTGCCCATTTTTCCTTGCAAAGAATTATGGCACTCCTTGGGCCCCGGAGGGTCTTATGAGTTGTTGTTGTGACGGCGTCTGCATACGGTATAGGTGAGGGATGTTCACCCGCAACAATTAACCCTGCGATATGTGCAATATCTGCTACCAGGTAAGCTCCGACCTCATCGCATATCTCTTTAAATTTGTCCCAGTAGAGGGTCCTTGGATATGCGGAAGCTCCTGCCATTATGAGTTTTGGTTTCTTTTCTTTTGCAAGTTTTAGCAATTCATTATAGTTTATTTGTTCTGTCTCTGGGTCAACGGTATATTGAATAGAATTCCAGACTTTCCCTGTAAAACTTACTTTATATCCGTGAGAAAGATGCCCTCCATGAGATAAAGAGAGGCCAAAAAAGGTATCTCCCGGCTCAAGGAAAGCATCATAGACTGCCAGATTTGCAGGAACACCAGAGAGCGGTTGAACATTGGCATGTTCAGCTTTGAAGAGTTCTTTGGCTCTCTCTATCGCAAGTTCCTCAACTACATCCACGCATTTGCAGCCTCCGTAGTAGCGTCTCCCGGGATAGCCCTCTGCGTATTTATTGGTCATCACCGAGCCCATCGCTTGAAGCACAGCAGGAGATACAAAATTCTCTGAAGCAATCAATTCAAGATTTGAATGTTCTCTCTCGGCTTCATCAATTATTGCTCTATATACCTCTGGTGCCGTCCTACATAGTTCTTCCATAGTACCCTCCTATAATTCCTTCTTCAACAGATCTCCCAATCTTTTTATTCCCTCCTCCATTTTATCTGGTAATGTATTGGAGAAGTTAAGCCTCATATTATTCTTTCCCCCTCCTTCTGTTGGGTAGAAAGCAAAGCCTGGAACGAATGCTACCTTATATTCCATTGCCTTTTGATAGAGTATCTTGGTATCTATATGCTTTGGTAATGTTACCCAGAGGAACAGTCCTCCCTCGGGATGGGTCCATTTTGCATCTTCCGGGAAATATTTTTCCATTGACTGGAGCATTACATCCCTTCTTTCTTTGTATGCTTCACGGAGTTTTGCCACATGAGCCTTCAAGATACCCCTTTGACATAAGTCATTGGCTATATACTGAACAAATGTACCGGTATGCAGGTCTGCGCCCTGCTTTGCCTGGATAATCTTCTGGAGGATGAATTCTGGTGCTAATATCCAGCCGAGCCTTAACCCCGGGGTTAGTGTTTTGGAAAAAGTAGCCAGGTATATCACCCGTTCCTTCTTAAGAGATATTATAGAAGCTATATCTTCTCCTTCGTAGCGGAGCTCACCATAAGGGTCGTCTTCTATAATGAAGGTATTGTATTCCTCTGCTAACTGAGCGAGCCTCTTTCTCCTCTCCAGGGGTATAGTGACTCCAGCAGGATTATGAAAATTGGGTAGCATATACATAAATTTCACAGGGCCATCCTTGAGTACTTTTTCTACATCTTCGATTAAAACCCCATTATCATCCATCCCGCAGGTTACGAACTCTGGTCCATAGAGTCGCCATGCCTGAATGGCACCTAGATATGTAGGAGCTGTAACCAGAATTCTATCTCCTTCATTTATAAATACCTTACCCAGTAAGTCAAGCGCCTGTTGCGAGCCACATGTGAGAAGGATGTTCTCAGGTTCTGCAGGAATTCCGTATTTTCCCGATTTTTTTGCAAGGAATTCTTTTAATGGTTTGACTCCCTCTGTTGCACCATATTGAAGCAATACTTCTCCCTGTCTTGGCAGGAGATATCTGCAGGCTTCCTCAACCTCTCGTTTTGGGAAGAGCTCAGGGGCAGGCCACCCACCAGCAAAAGAGATAACAGTGGGGTCCTGTGCAACTTTGAGTAATTCGCGTATGACAGAACGCGTAAGTCTTTTGGTCCGTTCTGCCAAAGAAGAAGTCCACATATCCTCATAACGTTTATCCATCTTTCCTCCTTTTTGAGAATTTCATCTGATAATATTTGTTTTATTATAATGTTAAACAATTCTACTGTCAAGTATGATAATAAACTCATATTAAATAGAATGGTCAATCAGACAGTTCGTTGAGTTCTAAGTTCCAAGTTTAGGGGTTGGTCTGTTGGTGAGTTGGTATGTTAGGACTATCGTGGTATGTGAAAAACGGTAAGTGATAAGGGATATGTGTATGTGATATGTGGGGATTAGTCGAGAGTATAGTGTCCAGTGTCAAAAAAATTGGAGTAGGGGCAATTCATGAATTGCCTCTATGAGTTTCGCCAAAAAACGCAGAGTGAGTCTGCTACTCCAATAATGCA
>DAOVFB010000032.1 GCA_030668705.1 Candidatus Stahliibacteriota bacterium | reverse complement strand
GTTTATTTCCTTCCCGTCGATCGATATGAGATAGGAACCCTTTTTTATTCCCATCTTTTCCGCTATTGAACCTTTCCTTATTCCTTTTATCTTAACCATTTCACCTCAATATAGATTCTATAATAAAAAAGTCAATCATCCAGGTCGCTTCGCCCCAGTCTTTTAGTCCTTAGTTCATCAGTCAAATAATTTAGTTAAATGGTTAAGTAGTTGAATAGTTTTTGTTAGTCCAATGTCCAAAGTCAAACGAAACCGCAGATGAAAACACACACCACCAAGGATTATGCCACGGCAAACTCACGGTTAAAGAAAGAGCTTTGCCACAGAGACACAGAGAGCACAGAGAAAGATATTTTTGTTTTGTAGGAAGGGAAAGACACAGATTTACACAGATTTGAACTGATTAATATAAACTAAGAACACTGAACTCAGAACTAAATTTCAGACACAGATTTACACAGATATCAACTGATTAAAAACCCCTAACCCTGCTGAAATTTAAACGCAGATGAACGCAGAGTAAAAAAGTTAAATAGTTGAGTAGTTAAGTTGTTAAGTTGGTAAAAAAACTAAGACCCAAGACCTAAGACCAAACACCTAATAATGACACAGATTTACACAGATATCAACTGATTTTCATTTATAATTTATAATTCAAAATTCAACATTCAAAATTACTAATCTTGACTCTTTCTTATTTTGCTGATAGCCTGGAGTAGTAGACTCACTCTGCGTTGTTTTGCGCGAAACTTGTAGAGGCAATTCATGAATTGCCCCTACTCCAATTCTTTTTTTGACACTGGACTTTGGACGTTGGACCTTGGACTGATGTTCACATATCCCCTATCACTTATCACGCTAATCCTTCCACTACTTAATTTATCTATAAAGGCCGTGTTCCTTGATATATAGAAGAACCCTGTCAGGTATGTAGTAATCAAGGAGTTCACCATTCCTGATAGCCTCCCTTATATCGGTTGACGATGTTTCTATAACTTTGGATCTTAATAGCCGCAAACAGGGTAGATAATCCTTTGGAGTTCTTTTCCTTCTTAAGACATAGACGTCAACCATCTTAACAATTTCCCTCCACCCCCTCCACCTATTAAACCCCTCTGCCTGATCTTCTCCTATCAGGAGACAAACATCACCCTCCCTCTCCCGAAGTTCTTTCAAGGTATCATAAGTATATGAAATGCCTTTTCTTCTGCCTTCTATATCAAGCACCTCAAAGAAGGGCTTACCCTCTATTGCAAGCCGTAACATTTCGAGCCTATGTTTGAAAGAAGTGGTTTCGATATCTTCTTTAAACGGGGATATCCAGGCAGGAATAAGAAGAACCTTTTCAAGATTTAGAATATTGATGGCGTCAATAGCAGGAATCAGATGCCCTATATGGACGGGATCGAAATTACCCCCAAAAACTCCATTCACTGAATCTTATTTAACCTTTTCTTAGCCTCGCCCCCAAACTCACCACCCACCTTACCGTAATAAAAGGAAGCAAGAGAATCTTTACCTTCGTTAAGTGCAATATCCCCAAGTAAGAGATAGGCTTTATCAGCCCACTCACAACTCCTTCCAATCACTCCCTTGAGATATATCTTTGCTGCCTCGTTCTTACCTAACTTCAGATATATCTCTGCTATTTCAAGGGACTTTCTATAGAGCTTCTCCTGCATCCTCTTCTTGCCATCCTTTGCTTCCTCAATATATTTTGAATAGGGGTATCGAACAGTAAATTCCTCGTATACGGCAAGAGCCTCTTTCGTTATCTTCTGATCCCGCTGAACTATAGGGGACATATTTTCAAGGCATTGAGACTTTCGTAAGAGTGCATTCTCTGTATATTCGGAATTAGGAAAGTTAGTCATGAGAAACTGAAACTCCTGCAAAGCTTCTTCGTATCCTCTGATTTGATAGTAGGACTCTGCATAATAGAACTGTGCATCATCAACCCATTCGCTGCCAGGGTGGTGATTGAAGAAAGAGCCAAGAAGCTCAATACTCCTACCAAAATCCCCATCTTCAAAATACTTATAAGCCTTTGTGTATTCCTCTTTTGCTGTCAACCCTTCCAGTTTTACATTATGGGTGCATGATAAAAAAGTCAAGCATAAAATTCCAGCAATAAATCTCCTCAAGATTTTTCCTCCATATTTTTTACAATTTTCAATCTTTCCTCCGCATCCCTAACAATCCTTGGCTTCGCAAACCGATTTATCTGCAGAACTTTCTCATAGCATGAACTTGCTTCCTTATATTTCTCCTGCCCCAGCCTAATGTCGCCTAAAAGAAAATATGCATCATCTACCAGGACTTTTGGAAGCCCAAGAGCGATTACCTGGGCTAGATACATTTCCGATGAGGAGTAATTCCCTTCTTCGAATCTTTTCCTTGCAAGTCCATATGAAACCTTTCCAAGCCAGTACCTATATCTCCAGTTATCTCTAATCGCCATTCCTTCCCTTAGGGTTTGATAAGCAGAGAGTAAATCCCCTTTATGTATGAAACATTGTGTCAATTGGAATCTGGCATTCATATTTAATGAATCGTATTGAAGTCCATCCTCATAGAAAGCGATAGACTTATCATAATCCCGTGAGTCGAAGTACCAGTTTCCCATAAAGAAATTCCTTGCCCCAAGCTCAAACCCGGGATCATACTCAAGTATTTTCTCCAGCATCATGTTGGCGGTGAAATCCATTCTTCTTGTTATTGCTTTATCAGCTGCTACCTTAATATCTGATAAAACGTTTTCTTTCCATTTGGGATCCAGCTTCAGTAGTTTATCAAAAGATTTCACTGCCCTTCCTGGATCATTGAGCTTCAAATATATATCACCCTCAAGATAGATTTCTCTTGGGATATCAGAATTTTTCAAAAGAAGCAGTGCCTGCGTGGTTTTCATAGAATTATAATACACCATTGCTTTCTCATAATTACTCTTCCTTTTACAACTAAGGGAAAACAGAAGGATAACTATAAGAGGTATAGACTTATAAACGTTCAACACTGCTAACTACTAACTTTGATAATTTTGGAGAAGCTTCCCCTGCAGCTTTCAAAACGAGTTCATGATTTATCGTTTCAAGTGCATCAGGAAGTCCTAAATCACTTATAATTGAGAGCCCGAGGACCTTTGTCCCCATCCATCTTGCAATAATCACCTCGGGAACCGTTGACATGCCAACAGCATCAGCCCCAAGCATTCTGATCATTCTGTATTCAGCCGCAGTCTCAAAAGTAGGACCCTGAAGTCCTAAATAGACCCCTTTCCTTACCTTAATACCTATATCCAATGCTGTATCTTCAACAAGCTTCACCAGGTCCTTATCATACGTATTATACATATCTGGAAATCTGGGTCCCAATCGTTCATCATTTGGGCCCTGTAAGGGGTGACGAGGAAATAGGTTTATATGATCTGTGATTATCATTATATCACCCCGGGAAAATTGAGGATTGACTCCACCGGCGGCATTTGACACTATAAACGTTTCAATACCAAGGAAGCACAGTAACTTTGCACCATACGTAACCTTCCCCATATCATATCCTTCATAAAAATGAAACCTGCCCTTCATCGCAACAATTTTCTTGCCTTTAAGTTTTCCCCCAATAAGCATCCCTTCGTGACCTTTCACTGTAGATACCGGGAAATTCGGTATATCCTCGTATGGAATCTCAACTGGGGCTTCTATTTCATCTGCAACTCCACCAAGACCGGTTCCAAGTATAATGCCAACATCAGGTCTATCAAAACTTAATAATCCGAGAATAAATTCTTTACTCTGAGATAATCTTTTATATTCCTGTTCTTTTCCCTTGATTTCCATTTTAGCTTAAGGCCTTAATCTCTAAACAAATCTCCTACTTTTTTATCTGATTTTCTTGACTTTAGCGGGGCCTCTTTTTTTTCCCTCTCCCCCCCAACTTCATACGCCTTTATCTTTTCCATCTCATCCAGCATCTTTAACTGTGAAGCGAGGAACCCGCGAAGCTGCGCCATGAACCCATCCCTTTGATTCCTCAAAGCAGCTATCTGATTCATAAGGTCTCGAACCTGCGCTGCTGCATCTTCTACAATCTCACTTGCCTGAATCCTGGCCTTTTTTACTATCATATCCGCCTCTTTCCGGGCATTCCTTCTGATTTCATCTGTGGTTTTCTGTGCAGAGGTGAGGGTATCCTGAAGAGTTTTTTCCATCCGTTTATAATCTTCAATTTTTAGATCCAATTCTCTTAATTGTTCATTCATCCTTTTATTCTCTCGAACCAGGTTCTCCATCTCTTTTGCCATCATCTCAAGAAATATGTCTACTTCGTTCTTCTCATATCCCTTAAATGATTTTTTGAACTCTTGTTTTCTTATATCTAATGGTGTAATCTTCATAATTACCTCCAGGTTGTAAACATATATTATGGTGGAGGCGGCGGGAATCGAACCCGCGTCCGAAATGGTTGTCTGGAAGTATCTACATGCTTAGCAGTTGTTTTCATCTTGCCTTCCCAATACCCAACTACAGGATTAGGAAAGGCCAAGCCAGAAGCTTCTCATCCACAATCTCCTGGCACGATTGCAGACTATTCTCCTTTTATGACGCCCTTTAAGAGAGTAGGAGAAAAACTCTCTTAAGAACGAGCAGCCTAATTATTAAGCTGCCATAGCATAATTAGCGTTACCGCTTAAATTTAGATACCACAGTTTTCCGAGTTATGGCAGCTCGGCATGCAACCTCCAATCCAATCCATCCCGTCGAAGCCATTTCGCCCCCGCTATTTATATATATTTAATGTTTTATATAGATAAGTCAAGGGGTATGAAGATTGGGGTAAATTTCCAAAGAAACTTGTAGTAGGGGTATTCCTTTTTTTGGGGTTGACAAACAGGGTTTAGATATAAATGTTATAGAAAAATACAATTAGACCTACAGCAGGGATTAGATATAGAAATTAGCCACTGAGGCATAAATGGCGGGGAGAGAGAAAAAATAAATTAAGAAAAGAAATTCTCTGAACCTTGTGTCTCTGTGGCAGAATAATAAAGGAAGGAGGTCCAATGGGAAATTCGTTATACAAAATAGAAAAACCGTCAAATGAACCTATTTACCCCTATAGCCCTGGAAGTATTGAAAAAAGAGAAATAAAAGAAAAACTCAAAGAACTTACGGGAAAACAAATCGAAATACCACTTATTATTGGAGGGAAAGAGGTTAAAACTGGCGATTTGGGAAAGTGCATTATCCCCCACGAAAATAGTAAAATCTTGGGACAGTATCATAAGGCAGGGAAGAAAGAAGTGGAAATGGCAGTTGAAGCAGCACTAAAGGCATCCAAAGCATGGAGAGAGACCCCATGGGAACATCGCGCTTCTATCTTTAAAAGAGCAGCAGAGCTTCTATCCAATAGCTGGAGAAGCACTATTAATGCAGCTTGTATGTTGTGTCAGAGTAAGACAATTTTTCAGGCAGAGATTGACTCGGCATGTGAATTAATCGATTTCTTCCGCTTTAATTCATACTACCTGACGGAAATATATAGGGAACAACCCACCTCCACCGGAGCAGTTTATAACAGAATGGAATATAGACCCCTCGAGGGATTTGTCTTTGCGGTTACACCATTCAACTTTGCTTCAATAGCAGGAAACCTCCCAGCTGCACCTGCTCTTATGGGAAATGCAGTTCTCTGGAAGCCCGCATCATCAGCTGTCTATACAACCCACTGGATAATGAAATTATTCCAGGAGGCAGGTATTCCTGACGGAGTAATAAATTTCATACCCGGATCTGGTGGAACGGTTGGAGAACCAGCCCTTACCAATCCTAACCTTGCAGGTATTCATTTCACTGGTTCCACTGCAACATTCCAGCATATGTGGAGAACAGTCGGGGATAACATAACAAACTATAAAACATATCCACGAATTGTTGGGGAGACCGGTGGTAAAGACTTCATAGTCGTTCATCCCAGTGCCAATGCAAAAGAAGTCCATACTGCACTAATAAGAGGAGCTTTTGAATATCAGGGCCAGAAATGTTCTGCAGCCTCCCGTGCATATATTCCCGAGGGTATGTGGAATGGTGGACTAAAAGACCATCTCATAGAGACTACTGAAGAGTTAAAGATGGGTTCTCCAGAAGATTTCAGAAACTTTTTAACCGCTGTGATAGACCAGACGGCATTCAACACAATAGTAAAATACATAGAACATGCAAAGGAATCCCCTCTGGCCGAGATAATTGCCGGTGGGAAATATGATGATTCAAAAGGCTATTTCATCAGGCCAACTATCATCCTGGCGAAGGACCCCGACTATAAGTCACTCAAGGAAGAAATATTTGGTCCGGTACTTACTGTTTTTGTATATAAGGACAATGAATACGAAGAAACGCTCAAACTCTGTGATAAGACCTCTCCTTACGCTTTAACCGGTGCAATCTTTGCAAAAGAGAGGGACGCAATAATAAAGGCCGAAAAAACTCTCACCTTTGCAGCAGGAAATTTCTATATAAATGACAAACCCACAGGAGCAGTAGTAGGACAGCAACCATTCGGAGGAAGCCGTGCATCAGGAACTAATGATAAAGCAGGAAGCAAATCAAATCTCCAGAGGTGGGTATCACCAAGAACAATAAAAGAAAACCTCGACCCCCCTACTGACTATCGCTATCTCTTTATGCAGGAAAAATAAGCATGGGTAAAGCAACTGTTGGCACTTTAGGTGAGGAAAAAAGAGTAGATTGTAATATACATTTAGAGACTAAGAAAAGTGGCGGTATCGACCTTGAACTCCATTCCAAAGTTGAGGTTATGTACGGTGACGCAAACCGTGAACTCATCCGTGAAGGATTATCTTTCTTTGGAATAAAAAATGCCAGAGTAATAATTGAGGATTATGGAGCGTATCCTTTTGTCCTTCGAGCAAGACTTGAAACTGCTGTAAAGAGGGCAGTTCCAGATATAAACGATGAATTTCTGCCGGAGTTTAGAGATAAGTGTCTTTATAAATCACTACGGGGAAGATTCAGGAGGACACGTTTGTATCTACCTGGAAATTTCCCAAATTTTATGATAAACGCCGGTCTGCATAATCCTGATGGAATCATACTGGACTTAGAAGACTCCGTTTCCCCAACTGAAAAAGATGCTGCAAGGTCTCTGGTGCGAAACGCTCTCAGGGTCGTTGACTTTTACGGCTCAGAACGTATGGTCAGAATAAATCAAATTCCGATGGGCCTCGAAGACCTCCCGTGGATAATACCTCATAACACTCATTTAGTGCTCATTCCCAAATGTGTATCCTGTGCTGATGTTCAGAAAGTAGATGAAAAAATAGAGGAGATAAAAAAGGAGGAGAATATTAGCCAGGAGGTATTCTTAATGCCAATCATTGAGAGCGCATTAGGTGTCATCAGGGCATATGAAATAGCATCTGCATCTACCAATGTAGTAGCGCTCGCTATTGGACTTGAGGATTATACCGCTGATATAGGGACCCAGCGAACCAAGGAAGGCAGGGAAAGCTTCTTTGCACGTGAAAGTTTAGTCAATGCAGCACGAGCAGCTGGCGTACAACCCATTGATACCGTTTTCTCTGATGTCGACGATGTTGAGGGGCTAAGGAAGTCAACACTTGAGGCAAAATCTCTTGGTTTTGAGGGAAAGGGTTGCATTCACCCTCGTCAGATCTCAGTAATACATGAGGCATTTATGCCAACAGAAGAAGAAATTGAAAAGGCTAAAAAGATAGTTACGGTCTTCCTTGAAGCAAAAGAGCGAAAACTCTCTGTTGTCTCACTTGGCAGCAAGATGATAGACCCTCCAGTCGTAAAACGAGCAGAGAATATCGTCAGGCTTGCAATTAAAACAGGGAAATTAGATGAAAATTGGAGGAATAATGGCCAAGGATTATAAGTTAGAAGAAAATGCAACAGGGAGATTAGTCCCTACAACAATAAACGGAGAAAAGGCTGTTCCTTACCAGGGAGTAGGGAAATATAAGCCCACCGGAAAAAAGACCGCTCCTCCTATTGCAACCTGTGCAGATTATCCAGATGATGGAAATAAAGTCGTAGGTAACCTTAAAACAGCTTTGCTTAAAGCCGGCATTAAAGACGGTATGACAATTTCGACCCATCACCATTTCAGGAATGGGGATTTCGTTACAAACGCCATATTCGACGCGGCAGCAAAAATAGGAGTAAAAGACCTTCGATGGTTTCCTTCGGCATCCTTCCCGTGCCATGCACCCATCATCGAACATTTAAAGTCAGGCGTAGTTCACCATATAGAGGGCAGCATGAACGGACCTTTAGGAGAGTTTGCTTCAAAGGGAAAAATGAAGGGCATGGGGGTTTTGCGCTCCCACGGGGGTAGATATCAGGCTGTGCAGGATGGCGAAGTTCATATAGACATTGCAGTTATTGCAGCCCCAACTGCCGACCCATTTGGTAATGCCAATGGTCTTTACGGAGAGTCTGCCTGCGGTTTACTCGGTTTTGCACTGGCTGATTCACAATATGCTGATAGGGTTATTGTTGTAACGGACCACTTAATAGACTTCCCATGTTACCCCTGGCAAATACAGGGAAACTATGTTGATTATGTCGTGGTTATGGATAAAATAGGTGACCCCGAGAAGATCATATCCGGAACGACAAGAATAACAAGGAGTCCTGACCGACTGCTAATTGCAAGAATGGCTGCCCAATTCCTAAGAGATGCGGGCATTATGAGGGACGGTTTTTCTTTTCAGGCAGGTGCAGGTGGTACTTCACTTGCCTTTGTTGACTATCTTTCAAGGTTTATGAGAGAAGCAAACGTTAAGGCACGATTTGTGCGTGGCGGAAGCACAGAGTTCCTTGCGGAGATGTTGGAAGAGGGCCTGACGGATTACATCCTGGACGGGCAGACCTTTGATCTTAAAGGTATTGAATCAATGCGGGAACATCCAAACCATGTCGATACCAGTCCGTTTACCAGTTATAACTATCACGGAAAAGGGATGTTTGCAACGATGGTGGATGCTGCGATTCTCGGTGCAACAGAGGTGGATGTCAATTTCAATGGAAACGTTGTTAGTCATTCGGATGGAATGTTACTCCATGGAATAGGGGGATGGCAAAATACACTATTCTCAGGGTGTACAATATTAACTGTTCCTACCTTCAGAAACAGAATTCCCATTCTTGTCGATGAAGTCACAACTCTTACAGGACCAGGAGAACTCATTGATGTAGTAGTAACTGAAAGAGGGATTGCAATAAATCCTGAAAGAAAAGACCTGATAAAAGCCATAAAGGGTTCAGACTTACCAATCCGTCCCATTACTGAATTAAAAGAGGAAGCAGAGGAGATTTGCGGAGGCAAGCCAGGGAAGCCAAATCTGGGCAGTAGGGTAATTGCCGCTATCAAATGGGTTGATGGAACGGTAATTGATGCGGTAAGGCAAGTGCTGGACTAGAAACATTTTGCAACTCTTGACTTATTATCTTTTTCGCATAGGATTTTATTAACAGGATAAATTTAAAAAAAGAGGAGGATTAAATGGATTATCTAAAAAAGTTAGTTGTAGTTGTTTTTATCATTTTAATATCTATGAGTTGTTCGAAAAAGAGTAACTCCTGGGAAAAAACATTTGGTGGCAAACAAAAGGATAGGGGAGAATCTGTAGCAGAGACCAGGGACGGCGGATACATAATTGCAGGAAGAACCTCTTCCTTTGGTTCTGGGAATGATGATATATATCTTGTAAAAGCGGACCAATCGGGAAATGAAATTTGGGTAAAGACATTCGGAGGCAAGGATGACGAGTGGGGCTTTTCTGTCGAACAAACTATGGACGGTGGATATATCATTGCTGGCGCTACCTCTTCTTACGGAGAAGGGTACTATGATGTATATCTCATAAAGACAGACGAGCTCGGGAACAAACAATGGTCGAGGACATTTGGTGGCGAGGATGATGATTTAGCGTTCTCTGTCCAGCAAACCAGAGACGGTGGATATATTGTCGTAGGCTGGACATCTTCCTTTGGCGCAGGCAAGGATGATGTTTACCTCATAAAGACAAATGCAACCGGTAAGGAACAATGGTCAAAGACATTCGGAGGGGTAGACTTTGATCTTGGCCTTTCGGTTAAAGAAACAACTGACGGTGGATATATTATCGTAGGCTGGACATCTTCCTTTGGTAAAGGCAATGGCGATGTCTACCTCGTGAAAACTGATGCTTTGGGTAATAAGCAGTGGTCAAAGCAACTGGCCAGAGGTGAGTTTAATTCCGAACTCCCATCACAATCTAACACTGAAGGTGGATAGACTATCAGAGATACAAAAACCAGTAATATGAGTCAAGGCTTTATGATCTTTCCTGCGGTTATATTTCTCTCCTTATCGCCCTTTCTATAAGAATATAAATTATCTGACGAATATGTCTCCTCTGGAAAATCGTAAAGGGTCGAAACGCCTATTTTTCTCATTTCATTAATGTTGGCTTCCTTAAGGTCGAGAAAATAACGATTCTTGTGAACGTGAACACCAGTAAGTTCTTCGAATTCAAACAAGTCATATACCTCAGGGCCAACCTCATAGTCTTTTCTTCCAATGCAGGGTCCAAATGCAACGATCCAGTCAGAGACTTCCAGTTTCAAATCATTTTTCATTCGGAGGAAGAACTTTTTTGTTATCTTAAGTAATGTGCCCTTCCACCCAGCGTGTAAGATTGCCAGAACTCTTCTCATAGGATGGTAAAGTATGATAGGAAGACAATCAGCAGTTTTCACGTATATAATAATATTCACATCATCGGTGAAAATACCATCTCCAACCAGTTTAATCCCACAACGAGCTTTATGAATTACCGAAGAGTGAATCTGCCTGAGTCCACACCTTTCACCTTGTATTTCCTCTAATGGGTCAAAGGATTTTGTCCCCTGCAAGACAATAGCATCAGAATCAAGTGATAATTCATACCAGATTTTACCTGCTTTTTCCTTCTTTTCCCACATTTTTATAATACCATAACCAGAACCATCTTAGTGTCAAGTAGAGTCCTCAAAGTGCCCCTTAAATCAAAAGCAATGGGATAGCATTATGAACACATGGCTGTTGGAACTCTTAAGAATATCCCGAACGGGAATATTAAGTCCGATGCCTCCTCTTAGCGCAATATATGTTCTCTCATCAAAACGAAACTCTACACCAAGGACACTTCTAAACTCCTCACTGTCTTTCCCGTTTAATCTCCTCTTTGATTTTTGAATTCCAATGGGGAAAGATAACCAATCTCGAGGACTGTAATCATAAAGAAGAGAAATTCCTATCCCTTTCCTTTCATACCTCACTGTATCACTGGATATCTTCTTATAATCCATTGGAAAGCCTATGTGGAGATTAGCATTCTCGGAAACAATAATTCGCAAAAAAGGCTCTACGAAAAGATGCTCTTGCTCCATACGGAAATCTTCCCCTGAACTTATAAAGATACAAGAAGAATCTCTTTCTGAATATCTTAATTGCAATCCTCCTCTTAATTTTTTCGAAAGATGATAATAAGAACTTATAGATAATGCCTTCAGTCCACGTTCCCCCCTGCCAATAACTTCATCAAATAAAATAAAATTTTTCTTTTCTGGTAGTGTATAGCAATAATAATAGAAAAGGTTCGCCCAATCATTACTGAGCTTCCCCTCTATCTCAAATCTTATTGGGAATCGCGTATAGGGATCCTCTAATGACTCTGTCTCCTTTGATAAATCATAGTTATGAAGAAAATCCTCCACAATGATGTAGGCGGAATGATTGTTTGCCTCATTCTTCCAGTATCCAAAGCCCAGACCTAATAGGTCAAGACCTGATAGGTTGTTTATTCCTTGAGAGGCTGGGGCAATTACAAAGGAGTAAGTCCATGGCGGGAGAATACTATCCCTTGGTATCCACTGGAATTCAAAACGATGAATTTCCTTATTCAGTTCATATTCATCCAATTTATAAAAACGGTAATAAAGCGAAAGATTTGAAAATAACGGCATATCAAGATTCGCTTCATACCTACGGTAACCCCTAACATCATCAGATACCCCCTGGGTAATCCTTATAGCTCTACGACTCATTGTAAACTGGACCTCCTCTTTTGGAGAGAAAAGCGTAAGACACTCATCCATTAAATAGAACGTATTGGAATCCTCTGGGAGGAGTAGAAATAAGAGAATAATCATTTGAGAATAAGGGATATATCAATTGATGGATATGAGTGAGTAAGAACCCCTATGGATATATAATCAACACCAGCTTCTGCAATCTCTCTGACGTTTGAAAGGGTGACTCCTCCAGAAGCCTCAAGGGTAATATCCTTATCTTTTGCAAGTGAGACCGCCTTTCGTAACTCATCCGGGGTCATATTATCCAGCAGGAGATGGGTCGCCCCAGAATAAATTGCCTCTCCCATCTCTCGAAGGTTTCTGACCTCTATTTCTCCCATCTGAAGAGATAATGCCTTCTTTATACCGCCCGCTATCCTGATATGGTTCTCTTTGATGAGGACTTCATCATAAAGTCCCATCCTGTGATTGATACCGCCACCAATTTTCACTGCATATTTCTCTAAGTATCGAAAGTTCGGTGTGGTTTTTCTCGTGTCAAGTACTGCTGCGTCAGTGCCTTCTATCTTATCAACGAATCTTCTTGTATAGGTTGAGATTCCAGAGAGCCTCTGTATGAAATTAAGTGCAACCCTCTCCCCCATAAGAATTGCCCTCCCGTCTCCTTCGAATGAGATAATGTCCATCAGGTTTTTAGCCATTGGGTCACGACCCATCGGGTCAAGACCCACTGGGTCAAGCCATACACCCTCATCAACAAGAACCTTCACCAGAACATCTCCAAGCTCCTCAAATACCCATCCCACTATCTGAAGACCTGAAAGCACAGCCCTTTCTTTCAATTGTATAGTACCCGAAGCTATATAGTCTTCAGGAACCAGGCGTTCTGTGGTGATGTCTCCCTTGCCGATATCCTCTTTCAGAGCCCTTCTTAAGAGAAGGAGCACCTTTTCTTTCTTTAATTTGTTCACGCATTATCCTCCTTATTTCATCCCGTATTTTTGCGGCCCTTTCAAACTCCAATCTCTCTGCGTGTTCCTTCATTTTGCCCATAAGTCGCTCGATTGCTTCCATCCTTTCCATCTCGGATGAAAATTCCTCTGGGATGTCAAACTGGACCTTTACATCATTGCTCTCTTCCTTTCTGGATTCAGCAACAGCAGTGGTCATAAGGATTTCTTCTCTGGATTTTTCAATGCTCTTAGGGGTTATGTTGTGTTCTTTGTTATATTCTAATTGAATGGTCCTACGTCTATCAATCTCTTTTAATGCTTGCTCTATTGCATTTGTCTTCTCCTCGGCGTAGAGGATTACCTTACCTTTTACATTCCTTGCAGCTCGACCAGAAGTCTGGATGAGCGATGTTCGAGACCTTAAGAATCCTGCTTTATCAGCATCGAGGATAGCAACGAAGGAAACTTCCGGGAGATCAAGCCCTTCCCGCAAGAGGTTAATACCAACGAGAACATCAAAGTCGCCAAGCCTGAGGCCCCTTAGAAGGTCAACCCTCTCCACGGAACCTATCTCGGAATGTATATATCTCACTTTTAACCCCACATCAATCAGATAATCGGTCAGTTCCTCTGACATCTTCTTGGTAAGGGTAGTAACAAGAACACGTCCACCCTCCTGGGTTACCCTTCTTATTTCTTCAATCAGGTTATCTATCTGATTATAGACAGGACGAATCTCCATATCAGGGTCAATGAGTCCGGTTGGCCTTATGAGTTGCTCTACAACAACTCCTCTGGACTTTTCTATCTCCCAATCATCGGGCGTGGCAGAGGCGTAGACCACCTTATCTACTTTGGCAAGGAATTCCTCAAAATTAAGGGGTCTATTATCAAGGGCAGAAGGAAGCCTGAATCCATATTCTACGAGGGTTTCCTTTCTCGAGCGGTCTCCAAGGTACATACCTCTTATCTGGGGGGCGGTTCGATGAGATTCGTCTATTATAGTAAGGAAATCAGGAGGGAAGTAATCAATAAGCGTATAAGGTGGCTCCCCCTCTTCCCTTTTTGAGAGATACCGGGAATAATTTTCAATACCTGAGCAGTAACCTATTTCTCTCATAAATTCGATATCATATTTCGTTCTACTTTCGAGTCTCTGTGCCTCGACATACTTCTCGTTCTCCAGGAAATACCTAACTCTATCCTCCATTTCTTCTTCTATCTTTTCTATTGCTAAATTTATCCTGTCCTTAGGAAGAACGAAATGATGTGCCGGGTAGATATGGAAACTCGTGAGTTCCTCTATTTTCTTTCCACTTATCGGGTCTATCCGATAGATTGCCTCGATTTCATCACCAAAGAAAAGAACCCGCAACCCTTTAAATTCATATGAGGGATAGATATCCACCACATCCCCTCTTACCCTAAAATTACCCTGTATGAACTCTATATCATTTCTTTTGTATTGATTATCAACCAGTTTCCTGAGCAACTCTTCCCTGGTAATCTTTCCACCTTTGTTGATATTCAGGACCTGTCCGGAAAAATCAGAAGGAGAGCCAAGACCATAGATACATGATACAGAGGCTATTACAACCACGTCTCTTCTATCAAGTAGTGATGTTGTAGCTCTCATACGGAGTCTTTCGATCTCTTCATTGATAGAAGCATCCTTCTCTATATAGGTGTCGCTTTCAGGGACATAAGCTTCTGGCTGATAATAGTCGTAGTAACTGACAAAGTACTCTACCGCACTATCTGGAAAGAATTGCTTGAATTCTCCGTATAACTGCGCTGCCAGGGTTTTATTATGTGAAATCACAAGGGTTGGGAGATTGACTTTCTCGATGACATTTGCCATAGTAAAAGTCTTACCGGAACCGGTAACCCCAAGAAGGGTCTGATGCTTCCTACCCTCTTTTATACCCTCATAAAGTCCCCTGATTGCCTCTGGCTGATCCCCGGTGGGTTTAAAACTTGATTTGAGCTTAAATTTATGAGGCATATTAAAAAATAAGGCCAAGTCCCCTTTCCGCAAGGTGTATTTTTTGCCATTCCCCCCCAACCATTTTTTGCCACGGATTTAACCGTGCATCTTGTAGGGGCGACTCGGTGAGTCGCCCTAAATGTAATGTAGGGACAAGATATATCTTGTCCACCGTCTTACGGAAAGTAGTGCGGGGCACTCTTTTCATCTCTATTGGGATAAACCCAAACGTTACCCCAAATTTAGGTTCTCATCAAGGCACAAAGAGCGCAAAGAACAGAAAAACCACCACAGAGAAAAACATAGATAAAGAAGTTCTCGCCTATCCTGATCCCTTCCTAAATAATAACATTTAAGTTAGATTTATTTAAAAAAACGAATTAAAACATTAAAATACTTGACAAACCATAACTAAAGTGTTATATCTATAAAAAGGAGGGTGATTTGGATAAGGATATAAAAAGAATAATTGCCCAAAATATAAGATTTTATAGGAAAAAGAGTGGATTGACCCAACAGGGACTTGGCGAGTGTCTGGGAATTTCAGAAGGACAGGTGAATTATATTGAAAATATGAAGAGACCAATTGATGTGATCAAATTAAAAAAACTATCTAATTTATTTAATGTCCCAATGGATGCTTTTTTGAACAAAGAGGTATCAAAACATGATGCAAATGTATTTGCTTTCAGATCGGATAATATTGATAGCAAGACTCTTGATGCTATTGCCTTCCTGAATGAGTTCGCAAGTGATTTAATTAGACTAAAGGGATTAGAATGATGGAAAAACTTTCTAAAATGCAGGCTTTAGAATTTAGAAAATCCTTAGGGTATTCTACTATTGAACCTATAGATGTTGTTAATGTATGCCGGATGAAAGAGGTAAATCTTATCTTTAGACCCTATGGTCGGGATAGTTTTTCAGGTATTGCGATGAAAAGGGATAAAGAATTATTTATCCTTGTGAACAGTTCAAAAACGCTCGGGCATCAGAATTTTACCATAGCACATGAGTTTAACCATTTATTTTTCAAGGAGGATTTCAGGGAATCCATATGCACCATCTCGAAAATCGAAGGAAGGAAAAATGATCAGGAAAGAGAAGCAGATTTTTTTGCAATCAATTTACTCATTCCTGATGACGGCATCTATCACTATATAAAAGATAAAAAAACGCTAAAAAAGGATAGTATCTCTATAGAAGAAATTGTAAGACTTGAATCAATATTCAGAATAAGCCATATGGCAATGCTAATAAAGTTAAAAAGGATAGGGTTAATTTCGGAAGACCATTTAGAAAGAAAAAAACGCGGTATCATAGAACTTGCAAGAGCAATGGAAATAGATAAAAGCCTTTATCTACCTACAAACGAAACGAAAATTATCTCCGATTATGTCTTGCTCGCAAGAAAAGCCTATGAGGCAGAAAAAATATCGATAGGTAAGTTTGAAGGACTGTTACACCAAATTGATTTATCAATAAGTGATATGTCATCTGAAGAATCAATCTCAGAGGATATGTAAAATTACATTGCCCAATAAAAAGCCCCTTGTTTTGGATACAGACATGATTTCCAGTTTTGCATGGGTAAAGAGAGTAGATATCATAATAAAATTGTATTCGCCTGAGATAATACTGCTCGATGTTGTAGAAGAAGAACTCTCCAAGACTCCCCATCTAATGGAACAGATAGATGATTATATTGAAAGTAAAGAAATTCAATTTATTAAAATGGACCTGTACTCAATAGAGGGTCTAGAGTACGTTCATTTGCAAAGAAACTGAAATATTGGGAAGGGTGAAGCAGCAGGCATGGCATATTGCAGATATAATAACTGTATTCTGGGCAGTAATAATTTCAGGGATATTCAAAATTATTGTAAGAAATACAACATTGAGATAAAAACAACTGTAGACATTATGCTTGAAGCTTATGCGAATAGTATAATTGACAAAGATGAAGGTGACGGGATATGGGAAATGATGTTATCGAAAAAAAGAGAATTGCCATATAAAACCTTTTCTGAGGCATTGAAAAAGGAAGAAGTAGGGAAATAAAATTGCAGAGAACTGCTACCCTCAAGGCGTTTGTGGGAGATAGGAAAACAGATAAAATATTAAGGGGCAATCGCTGAGCATTGGTGTTTGATTCTGCTTATCTAAGGATTACTATTTTTTTCGTATCAATAAAATTTCCTGCATTAAGCTGATAGAAATATACCCCAGAACTTACCGCCTGCCCTCTCTTGGATTTATAAGAGCATGATTTATTTAAGCTCAACTCCTCCCATTTTTAGCCACGGTTCCTGCACTGTTTTCATTCTTACCCTTGAACCCTTATCACATATCACCCTACGAACCCGACAAATTGTCATTGCGAGTTCCTCTCCTCGCTCTTCTTATGCAAAGCAATCTCTATCTTCCTGCTCGACCCTGGCGAAGCAACCTCGGAAGGGTTCTGTGCTGGGTTTCCAACCCTACGAACCCCATGAATTCAATGAACCCTACGAACCCAACGAACTCCAAAAAAGGTAAACTTGACTTTGTTGTTCATCGTCCTATAATTGCAATATGTCAGAGGATATAAAGAAAAAAGCAAGAAGACAGTTCAAAACTTTAATTGAAAAGTTCGAGACACATAAAAGTCAATACAAAAAATCAACTTACGATGAAGCAAACACAAGGGTGGACTTTATAGACCCATTCTTCGAAGCAATAGGTTGGGATATTGCTAATAGACAGGGATTTGCCGAGCAATATCGTGAGGTTGTCAGGGAAGATAAAGTTATTATTGTCGGGAAACATAAAGCCCCTGACTACTCATTTCGGATCGGAGGAATAAGAAAATTCTTTGTCGAAGCAAAAAAGCCATCCGTTGACCTTAAACACGAGATATCACCTGCATATCAGTTAAGGAGATATGCTTACACGGCAAAATTACCTCTGTCCATACTCACTGATTTTGAAGAGTTCGCAGTTTATGATACAAGGATAAAACCATCTCCAAAAGATTCAGCATCTGTAGCTCGTATATTTTATTGTAATTATCAGGACTATTTAGAGCATTTTGATTTCATTGTTGACACTTTTTCAAATGGAGCAATCCGAAAGGGAAGTTTTGATAGGTATATTGAATCAACTAAAAAGAAAAGAGGTACCTCTGAGGTCGACAAGGAATTTCTTAAACTTATAGATACCTGGAGAGAAATGCTTGCAAGAAATATTGCTTTAAGGAATAAAGACTTGACCCTCTATGAATTGAACTTTGCTGTTCAAAAAATAATTGATAGAATAATTTTTTTAAGGATTGCAGAGGATAGGCAGATTGACGACTATGGAACCCTTCAGATACTACTCAATGGTGTGAACACCTACAGGAGACTCACTCAAATCTTCCTTCAAGCAGATGATAAATACAACAGTGGTCTCTTTGATTTTAAGACAGATAACATCACTCTGAATCTTACCATAGATGACAGGATATTAAAGCAGATAATAAAATCGGTTTACTATCCTGATTCTCCTTATGAGTTTTCGGTTCTTGATGTGGAGATACTTGGAAATATATATGAACAGTTTCTTGGTAAAACAATCAGACTCACTCCATCCCATATGGTAAAAGTTGAAGAGAAACCAGAGGTCAAAAAGGCACATGGCGTTTATTACACACCAAAATACATTGTTGATTATATTGTAAGGAATACAGTAGGTAAGGTAATAAAGGGGAAATCGCCAAAACAGATTGAAAAAATCAAGATACTTGA
>DAOVFB010000130.1 GCA_030668705.1 Candidatus Stahliibacteriota bacterium | reverse complement strand
TGGTTCGGGTAGACGAGAGAGTATCCCTTCAAAATACTCTAATTCCTTTTTCCTTCCTGCAAACACGGGGATGAGAGAGGCTTTCGTGCTTACCTCGTGAGAACCGATCTCCATTTCCTTCCATACATCAGAAACCGAACGGATTCGTGAATCCATCCTCCTTGATGTCATTCTCTCCACCAATAGTTCAAGTTCATCTGGAATAGATGGGTTTAAATCGGAAGGTTTTGTAATGTCCTTACTTAGTTTTGCTTCGATTATCTCCGATAGAGACCCATCGAATGGCTTTTCCCTGGTGATAATTTCATAGAGGATTATTCCGAGGGAATATATATCAGAGGCAGGAGAGGGGTCCCCAATTATTGCCTCTGGTGCTGCATATCCTGGAGTTATAATATCGGGGTCATAACCAGGGTCTATTATCCTTACATTGTTATCATCGTCAACGAAAATGTGGGATGGCTTTAGGTCTCCATGAATTATACCTCGGGAGTGCAGGTATGAAATACTATCGAGTATACCGAGGAGTATACTCTTTATTTTATCGAATTCCTTTCTCTTCTCGGGTATTTTGGGCAGAATCCTATCTATTGAAGAGCCCTTCAAAAGCTCCATAGAAAATCCACAGATATCCCCCTCTTCGATCCAGTCATAGACCGAAACAAAGTGAGGATCGTCCAGTTCCTTTAAGAGTCTATATTGTCCTCGTAGGAGTTCCCTGTGGGAGGTATCTCCTAACTTATATACACTCTCTTCCTTTTCGAAGATATTCGCAAATCCTCCCTTCTTGAGCAGTTGAAGATTTTTTATATCCATCTCATCGGGACAGGAATGTCCCTCCTACATTGTGGGAGCGGTTTGGAGGCCGCGATATGTGTGCAGGGCAATTCATGAATTGCCCCTACTTTTGGAGGATAGTTGTTTTGCATACATTCTCCATATTATGAGAATAAATGATATAATAATGTTGTCAAGGGAAAATCCTCCCCCCCACCCCCATTGTTTAACCGCAGATACACGCAGATGAACGCAGATATATACTAATAAAAAACACACACCACCAAATCCTAAACCCTAAGACCTAAAACCTAAGACCAAACACCTAATAATGGCACAGATTTACACTGATACCAACAGATAAAAGACACACACCACCCAAGGAATAGACACAGATTTACACTGATTAAACTGATTTAAAGATTCCCCTCTACTTCCCCCAAAAGAACACTGATTTCTTTAATTTATTTTTTTATCAGTGATCATCTGTGTTATCTGTGTCTAATTCTGGGCAGATCTCAAGCAAAAGGAATTAGTTAAATAGTCAAATAGTTAATTAGGAACGAATTTAATGAACCCCACGAACTCAACAAACCCAACAAATTGTCATTGCGAGTTCCTCTCCTCGCTCTTCTTATACGAAGCAATCTCGGAAGGG
Organism: Candidatus Stahliibacteriota bacterium; assembly: GCA_030668705.1. Lineage (GTDB taxonomy): Bacteria > Hydrothermota > UBA3072 > UBA3072 > UBA3072 > DAOVFB01. The sequence continues at coordinate 3,017 of DAOVFB010000130.1, read as the reverse complement.
TTCTGTGCTGGGTTTCCAACCCTACGAACCCAACGAACTCTATGAACTCAATAAACCCTACGAACTCTACGAACTCAATAAACCCAGTACTCTAAACCCAAATCCTAACCCCTAAATCCTAACCCCTAATATATACCGCAGATAAACGCAGATGGACGCAGAGCCCCTACCCCTGGAATTTTTGTAATTCGAGAGAAAAGATAGAGAATAAAGAAATACATAGCGCGAAACAAGTTTCGCTACTCCGTTCCCGGGAAAGTTCGCTCTTCCTCTTTCGTAGTGGCAGACTCACTTTGCGTTCCCCATAATCGGGACTGGGAAGTCCCTCCTACAAGTGAGTTAATAAATTCGTGCCCCGTAAAATAGTAAACATTGCCAGGGGCGTGCCTAAAAAATCCGCACCTCTTGTCTAAAAATGCGTCTTTGCACCTTTGCGAGAAAAAAGATAAGGGTGGTCAGAATAGGGTCGGACTTGACATTTATAAAAAAAGGATATAATTTAAATATAAGAGAATTATTTAACAATAAGGGGGTAAAAATGAAGGGTGCAGTAAGCATCGAAAAAATCCTTGAAAGTGTAGAAAATTTAGATGTTGAGGATCAGGTGTATCTCCTTGAAATCCTTTCAAAAAGATTGATTGATCTAAGAAGATTAGAAATAGCAAAGAGGGCTAAGGAAGCTGAACGATTTTACAGAGAGGGGAAAGTAAAGAGAGGCAAGGTTAGTGATTTATGGAAAGACCTGAATGATTGAAGTCTTTTGGGACAAGAGATTTAAGAAAATATACGAGAAGTGGAGCAGAAAGCATCCGGATTTAATAGAAACCTTTAAAGAAAAACTGGAACAGTTTTCTGAAGAACCTTTTTATCCCTCTTTAAAAACACATTCTTTAAGCGGAGTTTTGAAAGGTTTGTGGTCATTGAAAATAAACTACGAACATAGATTGATCTTCAAGTTTTTGGATAAGGAAAAAGAAAAAGTTTTGTTAATTGATATAGGGACGCATGCCGAGGTATATTGATAAAATTCCATATAGAGCAAAGGCATGCTTTTGCCCTATCATTAGTGGGCTCAAGTCTCTACACATTACATAAAACATATTTCCAAGAAACAGAGTGTGCACTATGCTATCCCTCCCTCTTATACAATTCCTGATAAACGCTGGATGTCTTGGGAAGTTCTAAATGGATTCCCTTGTCCTTTCTTTATCAAGGATTAATGTTTATTGGGTTGGGGGTTGACTCCATATGGCTTTATTTAGAACTTCCCCTGTCTATTTGCAAAGCTCCGGAAATTCCATTAAATTACAACTTAGAAGCCACCTTCTTTACTACTTGCTCCCCAACTCTATTCTTGGCTTCTACAGCCTGGGCGCCCAGGTGTGGTGTACAGTTGAAATTATCCAGTTCCAGGAGTTTTGAGCCCTTTGGGGGTTCCTCTTCAAATACATCAAGTGCAGCTCCTGCAATGATGCCGTTCTTTAAAGCATCATAGAGTGCTTCTTCATCGACTACTCCACCCCTTGCGCAGTTTATGAGAATTGCATTATCCTTCATTTTCCCCAGTGCCTCTTTCCCTATAAGGTAGTGTGTCTCATCTACATGGGGAATATGGAGGGTTACGATATCAGAGCGTGAGAAAAGGTCATCCAGGGAGGTCATTTCCACATCCAGTCCCTCTACCTTATCAACATATGGGTCATATCCCAGGAGCTTAGAGCCGAAACCGAGAGCTAATTCAGCTGTTCTCCTCCCAATTCTCCCCATTCCGATTACTCCTACTGTTTTCCCACCTAATTCATTCCCTACGAGTTCCTTCTTTATCCACTCGCCTCTCTTCATTGAGGAGGTTCCTCTGGGGATACGTCTTAGAAGAGAAAGCATATGTCCGATTGCGAGTTCAGCAACTCCATTTGTGGATGCTTCGGGTGTATTCATAACATCTATACCCTTTTCCCTTGCATAATCTACATCTACATTATCAAGTCCAACCCCTGCTCTTACGATGAATTTGAGATTTCCTCTCGCACTATCCATGATGTCCTTTCTAATCTTGGTCCTGCCCCGCACAATAACCCCGTCATAATTTGCTATTTCCCTCATTAACTCATCCTTTTCGATAGAAGTTTTTTCAATAACCTCTACCCCCAGGTCTTTCAGTCCCTTAACTGCATCTTTTGAAACTGAATCACATACGAGTACTTTCATTAAAACCTCCATTTTTATTCTACTATGACCTTTTATCTTTTATAGAAGACGCAAAGGTTCATAAGCACGCAAAGCAAGGTTTTAATTTCAAAGAATACAAAACCACTTGCCATACTCAAAACCTGAACCTTACATCCTAATACCAAAATAATTCATTTTGCATCTTACACTTTGCAATTTACATTCTCCATTTTTCATTGAAGTAAAGCCACTGTATGATTATTAATATATTTATTATTAGTTTACATCAAACTCTTCTGATGTCAAGATACATAGCCCAACCGCCCAACCCAATATTTCACGCCAAGCCCGCAAAGAGATTAGCCACAGAGGCACAGAGAACACAGAGAAGAATTTTTTTATTGTAGGAGGGAGATTAGCCACAGAGGCACAGAGTTCACAGAGAAAGGAATATGTGTTTTAAAGAGAGGGTACAGAGAAAAGCAAAGAACACAGAAAGTCGAGAGTCTAGAGTCCAGTGTCAAAAGATGGAACTGGAGTAGGGGCAATTCACGAATTGCCCCTACAAGTTTCGCGAATTGTAGGCTTGCCCCGTAAAATGTTTACTATTTAATGGGGCACGAATTTATTCGTGCAATTGTGGGAGCGACATCCCTGTCGCGATTTCAAACCGTAGGGGTTTGATTTATCGAACCCGAGATAAAAAAGGGCGTGATAAATCACGCCCCTACACTTAATTTTTTGGTGGTGTGTGTTTTTTATTCATATGTATCTGTGTTCATCTGCGTGTATCTGCGGTTTCTTTTGACTTTGGACGTTGGACTAACAAAAAATAATTCTTCTCTGTG
>DAOVFB010000122.1 GCA_030668705.1 Candidatus Stahliibacteriota bacterium | reverse complement strand
AGGACCATATTATTCTTAACTATACCGTCAATAAAAGTGTGCCTCATCGTTCCCTCTCCAGGATTAAATCCTTATATCCTAATCTGGTCGCTTCCTTTACAGCTTCTGAAGTAATAGTTGCTCCACTCAATGCATCGAGTTCATCAATATCGTATATATAGATACCAGAAAATCTCTTTTCAAAATCCTCATCAGCAACTTTGTCCCCACAACCCGGCGTCTCTTTCATTCCCTCTTCTGGACGTTGAATGTGAATCTCGAGAAGTGTATCTTTCCGAATAGAGACTACAACCCCAACAGAACATGCAAAACCCTCTCCATAAGATAGATAAACAAACCCATCCTTTCCCTTCCAGAGTTTACCCTCCATTATTTCTTCAACCTCACCCCTTCCACAGAAGCGTTCTACATCATCACCATACCATTTGCCCTCCAAGTCCCCACTATAAGAAAGGTATTTACTGAATTTTTTAAGCCCCTCTCTAACCGCTGCCGTGGCTGCGCGAGAGGATATTGTTGCAGCAGTTATAGCATCGATTTTCCCATTCTCGTTATCCTTCTTTAACCATACCTCGTCAATACTCCGATTGCTGAACTGGTCTTGAAACCACTTTTCCGTGACCTTCATTCCAAGTCCAGGGGTTTCGGATAAACCCTCCATTGGTATCTTTACTTTTACAATCTTCCCACTGGAATCTACCCCCACAATGGGCCTTATGAAGCTGGAGAATCCCTGCATACCATAACGAAATACAATCCCCACACACACATCATTTTTAAAGACCCTCCAGAGGGTATCATTTTTCACGGTTTCAAAAGCCACAGTAGAATCAGGAAAAACCTCTGCTAAGGATTCCTTGATTTTTTCCTTGGCACCTTTCTCAATAACCGGTTTTGTCTCTTTGTATACAAAGGAGAGTAGAAAGGCTGAAATAACCGCAACTATAAAAAGGACCGATACCTCACTAGACTTTTTCCTCACTTTGACCTCCCATATACTCTGGGTTGAAGACGATCCAATAGGGGGACAAACATGTTCATTATCAATATAGAATAGGAAACACCTTCAGGATAGCCTCCCCAGGTTCTGAAGAGTACACAGAGAAGCCCACCGGCAATCCCAAAGATCCACCTCCCTTTCAAGGTCACAGGGGAAGTTACCATGTCTGTTGCCATAAAGAGTCCACCCAACATAACCCCACCACTCAGGATATGGAAAGTAGGATTAACAGTGTTTATACCTAAAAGATATAAGATACCAGAAAAGGCAAAAACCGAACCTATATAAGAAACCGATATTCTCCAATCTGCATACCTCATTGCGAACAGGAATAAAGCCCCAATGAGCAGGAGAAGTGCAGAGGTTTCCCCGAGACACCCTCCAGTGTTACCTACGAATAATGCCTTAAGCATTGTTCCTGAATTGAGTGCATGGATAACACTTGCTCGGGGACTCAAGGATAAAAGCGTTAGAGGGGTAGCCTGTGTTATCCCATCCAGATTGGAAAGACCTGACAATGTTCCGCCAATTGGCGGCGTCCAGTTACCTGTCATAAGCGATGGCCAGGAAGCAACAAGAAAAGCCCTTCCTGCAAGTGCCGGATTGAATATGTTATACCCGAGTCCCCCAAAAACCTGCTTTACTACAAAAATCGCAAAGAAACTACCTGCAACAGGTATCCACCACGGAGAGTTCACTGGAATGTTAAAAGCAAGAAGAATTCCTGTAATTATCGCACTCCCATCAAAACACCGGATTTCCCGGTGTGTAACACGTTGAAAAGTCCATTCTGTAATCAGTGCCGATAAAACAGAGAGAGCAGTAAGGAACAGCACCCTCCACCCGAAAAAATAGACAGAACCTACGAGGGCTGGTACTAACGCCAGAACCACTCCATACATTATCTTCTCCATATTCTTGCTGGAACTAATGTGAGGCGCAGGAGATAGCTGCAACATCACTTCCTCCTTTTCATTATCTCGTTTTTAGCATACTTAAACTGCTGAACAAGAGGTATATTAGAAGGGCAAACGTATGCACAACCCCCACATTCCATGCAGGAAAGAACACCCATTTCTTCCGCCTTATCAAAATTTTCCGTCTCGATAGACTTATTTATCTCTGTAGGCATAAGGCACATTGGACATACATCAATACAAGCTGCACACCTTATGCACGGACCCACTATACCGGAAAAAACTTCTTCTCTATTCTGAATCAATATACCAGTGGTGCCTTTAATAACGGGTACCTCGGGGTAAACCTGGGCGATCCCCATCATTGGGCCACCATTTATAACTTTCATCAGAGTTCCAATAACCCCACCTGCCTCTTCGATTAAATAATCAAAAGGGGTTCCAATGGGAACAAGGAAATTGGAAGGATCTCTAACAGATCCGGTGACCGTTACCACTCTTTCGTATAGAGGCTTGGAATAACAAACCGCTTCATAGACAGCCAGGGCTGTCCCAATGTTCTGGACATAAGCACCTGCATCAAATGGCAAACCGCCTTCGGGAACCTCTTGCCTTTTTACAGCCTGAACAAGTTGTTTCTCGGACCCTTGAGGATACTTGGTTTTATGGATAGATATATTAAAGGAGGGATATGAAGAAGAAACCTCTTTCATTCTCTCCACTGCATCCATTTTGTTAGACTCAATAGCAATCCAAACCCTATCCGGATTTATAACCCTTCTTATTATATCTATTCCTTTTAGAATATCTTCAGCTCTCTCAATCATCAAACGATAATCAGCTGTCAGATAGGGTTCACACTCAGCGCCATTTATTATGAGATCCGCTATTTTTTTGTCGGGAGGAGGCTGCATCTTGAAGAATGTAGGGAATGCTGCTCCACCCATACCTACTATACCGCTTTCTTTAACGATCTTAATAATATCTTTATTCGAGAGGGTTCCCACCTCTTTTTCCTCACTCTTCCATTCTTCTGTTCTCTCGGGGTCTACCTTTATTTTCATCGCTAACTTTCTTCCTCCCAGAGGATGCGGATAATTAACAAGGCCCATATATACACCTGCCACAGAGGAATGCAGAGGGACAGAAAGCTTTCCATTGCTCTCGGCAATCTTCATCCCAACTTCTACCTCGTCCTTCTTTTCTATTATCGGTTTTGAAGGAACACCTGTATGTTGAGATAGAGGGAGATATACAATTTCCGGAGGTTTTATCCTTTCTATTGGTGCGAAGCCTGCGAGTTCCTTCTTATCTTCAGGATGAACTCCACCTTTAAACGTTAGGAGTCTCAAAGCTCACCTCCATTGACGTTGATTTAACAGAAGTTTTGCTACCAATGTACCCGAGGATAAGACCAAGTACAACCATTCCTATAATTATTGAGTTAGTCGGGAAATAAAAATGAACGAAAAATCGCGAAACAAACATGTAAATCAGATAGAGGAGACCTGCACTTATTGCGCCAGCAATTCCACCTTCTATCAGACCTGCCAGTATGAACGGGGCTTGAATGGTATGTTCGCTGGCTCCTACCAGTTTCATAACCTCTATCGTCTGTTTCCTGGCAATCACTGTAAGTCTTATAGTATTAGCTACTACGAATACGGAGGAAAAACCAATAACCACTCCAAGGAGAACATCAAAGAGAAAAAGTATCCTTACCAAATGGTCCAGCCTATTTATCCATGATTTGCCGTACTCAACTGTTTCGATTTCACTGAAAACGCCTACTTTCTCTGACACCTCACTAACCTTATCAGGAGTAGTAAAAGCATCCTCTAACTTTATCTTAAAAGAGGGAGGAAGTGGATTGGTTTTTACTGCCTCGAGAAGAGTGGTGGCATTTGGCATTTCAAGCTTGAACTCTTCCAGGGCTTTTTCTTTACTGACATATTCTACAGATTTTACTCCTACCATTGCTTTAATCTTGCTTGAAAGTTCTTCCCTTTCCTCATCTGTTAACTCCCTTCCCAGAAAAGCATTTATCTCTACTTTCTCCCTCGCTGCCTGGATAACGCCAAATAGATTAAATGTTCCCACCAGAAACAATCCGAAAAGGAAAAGGGAGAAAAACATAATACCTATAGCAATAAAAGTTGTCAACCCATTGCGCCTGAGTCCTATAAGAGCTTCTCTTATTACAAACACCCTATCCCTCCACCATCCGCCCTTCCTCGAGATGAACGCTATTATTACTCACTCTTTTTGCCAGTTCAACGTCGTGAGTTGCCATAAGAATAGCAGTACCGGAAGTATTTATATCTTGAAGTATCCTTACAATCTCCATAGAACCTTCAGGGTCAATGTTTCCAGTAGGTTCGTCGGCAAGCAGTATAAAAGGCTCACGGACCAGAGCTCTTGCGATAGCAGCCTTCTGCTGTTCTCCGCCTGAAATTCTGTAGGGAAATTCATTACGTTTATGGGATAATCCCACAAGTGCAAGTGCTTTCATCACCTTTTCTTTCATCTTTCTCCCTGATTCTCCAGTAACTTCAAGGGCAAAAGCAACATTTTCATAAACAGTCTTATTTCTTAACAATTTGAAATCCTGAAAGATAATACCAATCCGACGACGAAGCAGTGGAATCTCGTGTTTCTTTATCGTGGATGAGAGAAACCCTGCAACAGCCACCTCTCCCTCATCAGGGAATATATCCATATATATAAGCCGGAGAAGAGTACTTTTACCCGACCCAGTGGGGCCGGTAAGGAAGACGAAATCCCCTTTATCTACACTGAGGCTTATATCATTTAAGGCATACCAGTCCTTTCTAAAAGATTTTTTGACGTTCCGTATCTCAACCATTCTGAACTCGGTGTAGAATATATAAACTATTTCTGTTTGTCAAGGTTTTTATTCCCCCTACATCTTTCCTATTTATCTCTCGCAAAGAGATTTGCCACAGAGACAGTCGCTTCGCTCCAATGAAGATTGAAGAGTGCAAATTGCAAAATGCCCTATCACTTCACACCTTTATTTCACAACAACAGAGGCACCCCAGTACGGTCGGTACCTCCCTACGGGGCAGGCAGAGGACACAGAGAAGAATTGTTTTTATGTTAAAAACACACACCACCAAATCCCAAATCCTATATCCTATATCCTAACCCCTGAATTGGACACTGATTAACACATATTATTAATTCCTTTATTTGTATCAGTGGTTATCTGTGTGTATCTGTGTCTATTCTTAAGTTTCTTGCAACGTTTTGTAGGGGTTTGATTTATCGAACCTGAAGGATTTCACACCAAGCCCGCAAAGACTGACAGC
>DAOVFB010000007.1 GCA_030668705.1 Candidatus Stahliibacteriota bacterium | reverse complement strand
TGATATAGTTAAGTGGTTGAGTAGTTGAATAGTTAAGTTGGTAGGAAAATAAAACTAAGACCTAAGACCCAAAACCAAACACCTAATAATGCCGCAGGGGCACAGAGTTATTAGTCCAATGTCCGATGTCCAAAGTCCAATGAAACCGCAGATACACGCAGAGTAAAAAAAGTTAAATAGTTGAGTAGTTGAATAGTTAAGTTGGTAAAAAACCCAAGACCCAAGACCTAATAATGCCACAGAGACACAGAGTGATATAGTTAAGTGGTTGAGTCGTTGAATAGGAAAAACACAATGAACCCAACGAACCCTATCCACGCTATAGACGCTATAGACGCAATAAACGCTATGGACGCTATAAACGCAGAGAAATATAGTTAAATAGTTGAGTAGTTGAGTCGTTGATTAGGTTGGAAAAGAACACTGACCAACCGACCAACTTATATACTTATAGCTATTTTGCTGATAGCCTGGAGTAGCAGAGCTTGCTCTGCGTTGTTTTGCGCGAAACTTGTAGGGGCAATTCATGAATTGCCCCTACTCCAATTTTTTTCGACTCTTGACTAATCCCCACATACCACATATCACGTATCCTTTATCACATACCACGATAGTCCTAACATACCAAACCCCTTGTGGGAGAGGTTTTCCAGCCTCGATCTTTTTCCGTAAAAATGATGAAACTCCTTAAGAACCTTTTCTTGACTTTTCTTCTATTTCCATTATATACTCAATAAGGACAATAAGAGTGATGGGTCAAGAAGATGAGAAAAAGAGCAATTATAGGGATGTGTATTTGAACCATTTGCATATATGCCAGATTGGAGGAATGTCCGAACTATTCGGATATGCGGTATTAGATGAAATTGCTCTCCCAAAAGTATAAGAGGAGGTAAATAATATGTATAGGTATATACTTTGTATCGTTATTTGCGCTGTAATATGGATTATCAATGGTAGATGGTTATTGGAATCAATAAAAGAACATGTCACGAGCGAAATTTATACTCATATAGGACTGGGTGCATTTTTAACACTGTTAGTACTTGAATTGACCATCGGCATGCATGGTGCATGGTCGCACTCTAATGTTAAGTGGTTAGAGATTATTGGCTGGATTTTATATGCACCTGCGGCTTTTTTGGTCTTCGGTGCAATCGCTACTTTACAGCACAAGGGTAAGCCAACAGGTGAACTGACTGAATCTACCGTCATAATAACTACTGGGATATACGGTGTTATTCGCCAGCCGATGACTTTAGGTATGGCTATTTGGTCTATTGCATTAATCCTGGTTTTCCAGTCAATACTTTCGGTAATCCTCTGTGTGCCATCAGCAGTATGTTTCTGGTTAGCTGCTAGAAAAGATGTGGCCAATAATATAAAGAAGTTTGGAGCAGATTACGAAGAATACATGAATAAAGTTCCTATGTGGAATGTTTTTAAAGGTTTAAGAAAACTAAAATGAAAATCTCGCAACTTCTTTTATGCTGGGAACATTAGGCCAAATTGCTAATTTGGAGGAAAGACCATGTTTATAAAAGATTTGAAAAAATGTAGGGAAATAATTGCAGGCGACAATACCGCCTTAAGAGAATTGGTAAATCCGTTAAAGGAAGACATTATTACAAGGTATAGTCTTGCTCATGCAAAGGTTAAGCCTGGTGAGATTACTCATGCACATAGGTTGAAGAGTTCAGAAGTTTACTACATATTAGAAGGGGAAGGAGAAATGTATATATATGACGAAAAAGAAAAAGTATTTGCTGGTCAAGTAATTTACATTCCTCCGGGCTCGGTTCAGAGAATAAAAAACACCGGGATGAATGATTTGGTCTTTTTGTGTATTGTGGACCCGCCTTGGAAACCTGAAGACGAAAAACTGGTAGAATGAATGATTGTGGGTGCAATTTCATATACCTGCACAACATCGTGTCTGCGGTCCGCTTTGCTCACCCAAATCCGCCGTTGGTGGCTTCGCAGAAAATAGGGGGGACGGAGGTTGATTTCTTGACTTTATAACCTTTCTTGACTTCGTTTGATTTCTTCGTATTATTGATAAGTGAAATGGAGAATGATACAATCAAAATAACCAGTAAGTGGTTCGTAATAGGTTTAAAACGCAAGCAAGGATGTTTAGGGCATAAGAGCTCAAAAACGACGGAAATTTACCCCGCACAATTTAATATTTACATCCAACATTAATTCTGGAGGACATATGAACAAGATTATTGAAATGAAAAATATCAGTAAAATCTACAGGGCTGGAGAAGTTGATGTACCTGCTCTAAAGGATATTACTGTTGATATTAACAAAGGGACATTTGTCTCTTTTATTGGCCCATCCGGCAGTGGAAAAACGACACTGCTTAATCTTATCGGTGCTCTTGATACACCAACAAGTGGTATTTTGAAGGTTGATGGTGCAGAGACAGGCAGACTTTCAACTAAAAAACGTGCTATATTCAGAGGAGAAAACATTGGATTTATTTTCCAGGATTTTAATTTAATTTCTGTTTTAACGGTATATGAAAATGTTGAATATCCCCTGCTTATGGTAAAAGAGACTCCAAGGGAAAAGCGTGTGAAAATTGTTAACGCACTACTTGAAAAAACAGGTATGCTTGATCAGAAAGCTAAATATCCTTCTCAACTGTCTGGAGGACAAAAGCAGAGAGTTGCCGTTGCACGTGCTTTAACAACATCACCCCGTATTGTACTTGCTGATGAGCCGACTGCGAATCTTGACCATGATACTGCGTTCATGGTTATTAGTCTTATGAAAAAAATGCGTGATGAGAGTGGAGTTACCTTTATTTTCTCCACTCATGATCCCAAAATTGTTGGTGTAGTTGATATAATTCATACTCTGGAAGATGGTATTATTATGAAAAGTGAGGAAGTCACACATGGGTAATCTTATTAAAATCGCATTCAGGAACCTCTATCGCCAGAAAAGAAGAACATTACTTACTATAGCAATAATCAGTGTTGGTGTTATAGCAGTGTTACTGTTTTCTGCACTATCAGGTGCGTTTAAAAATATGATGGTTGGTCAGATAACGGATTCCATGCTCGGACATATGCAGATACATAGAAAAGGCTATGTCAGCTCTTTAGACAATCTGCCTCTTGACAAGACAATAGATGCAAAACAGATGAAGAAAATGGGAGAGATACTTGATAGAATTCCTCGGGTTGAAGCATACTCAAAAAGAATTCTTATGGGTGGTATGCTTAGTAATTATATGGAAACTACAAACATCAAAGTAGCCGGAATCAATCCAAAGGATGAATCTATTGTAACACCTCTTTTAACTTCCCGTATTAAAAAAGGAGAAATGTTAAAAAAAGGTGAAATACTTCTTCCTGAACTTGTAACAAAGGGTATGAATCTTAAAGTCGGGCAATCGATTGTTTTGATAGTTAATAATGTAGATGGCTCTGTTAATGGACAGAATCTTAAAATTGCAGGAATAGTTGAATCAGTTGTCGGACCTACAGGTAAATATGGATATATTCATATTGATGATGCAGTAACTGTTCTGAGAATGGATGAACCTGAATTCAGTGAAATTGCGATAAGGCTTAATAAAATCAGTTCACTGGATAAGGTTACCAGACAGATTTCTCTTGAAATTGTTGAAATGAAGAACAAGGAGGGAGAACCTATTTTTGAAGTTCATTCTTGGCAGGAACTATCACCTTTTTATAATATCGCAAAAATGATAGATCTTATGTCTCTTTTTATTAATATTCTTCTTGTAGCCATTGTACTTATTAGTATTCTCAATGTCATGATTATGGCTGTTTATGAAAGAATAAAGGAAATCGGTACACTTACAGCTATTGGTACTTTGCCTGGTAAGATCCGTACCATGTTTCTTATGGAAGGACTTTTTCTTGGATTTTTTGGCTCTGTTGCTGGTTCGATTATTGGTGTTATATTAATAATTGCCACAAAATTTGCTCATATAACTATAGCATTTGGAAGAAATGAAAATATTCTGATAGATCCAGCAATACCATTTGATCAAATGGCACTGATTACACTCGTATCAACAATTGTTGCTGTTTTAGCATCATTACAACCAGCAATAAAAGCATCACATATGGATCCAATAGAAGCTTTGCGTTATAGTTAAAGAAAGGGATTTTACGGAGGTTATTATGAATTTAATAAAAAAGATATTGTTTTTTTGCTTTGTAGGGTGTGTATCGATACTTTTTGCACAAACAAGCAAAATTGATACTGAAGGTAATGAATTGCTAAAAAAAATAGATCGTAATCTTACACCGGTCTCGTTTGAATCATACAGAAAACTTATTAATATTGAACCGGATGGAAAGAAAAAAGAGTTTGTCCTCTATACTGCAAAAAAAGGGAATGATAAAATGGTAACAACCTTTTTGTCACCTAAAACTGAGGTTGGCAGATCTACACTAAGACTTGGCGATAACATGTGGCTCTATATTCCCAATGTAGGTAAACCAGTGCGTATTACAAGTATGCAGTCTGTAACCGGAGGGATTTTTAACAACTCTGATATTATGCGTCTGGACTATAGTGAAGAATATGATTGTGTAAAACTTGATAAAAGCAGTGAAGAATATGTAATGACACTGAAAGCGAAAACCGGTAATGTTGCTTATGATAAACTTCTTTTTAAGGTTGATGTTAAAAATAGTGTACCAACACAGATAGAGTGTTATACAGCTTCTGATATGTTGATAAAAACTCTCTATTTTAAAGAAATAAAGACTATGAGTGAAGGTATTAAAAGACCCGCAGTTATTGAAACAGACAGTCCTCTTCATGAGGGGTATAGGTCAGTCATGGTCTATTCAAAAATGACAATTCGTGAATTTCCTGATGAGGTATTTACAATGCAGTATATGCCGAAAATACCTGATTTGAGAAATTAGGTTATGTATGACAAAAATCCTGATTTTTCTTTTACTTTTCATAATATCTCCTGTTTTTTCCCAGTACTATGATTTTGATGTGTCTGAATTTGAGAAAAAACCATTTGAGTTTTCAGGTACTACTGAATTTAGACCATCTCTCATTATTCCGGAAAAGAAAAGTCTGTCCTGGAAACTTAAATATTTTGATAAAAACAGCACACCCAATCTTATGGATACCTATTTGTTACTGGTTGTACCAAGTGCAAAATTTATAAAAAACGGATTATCAGTTTATTCATCAGGTGACGGACATATTATATACAATAATCCTGAAAAGCTTCTTGATTTTGACCTTTCCCTGTTAGAAGGATATTGTAAATATGAGTTTAATCCAAGATGGAGTGTTCTTCTTGGGAAAAAACTGTATAAATGGGGCAAAGGATATATCTATAATCCAGTTTCCTATGCAGGTCGTCAGAAGGATGTTAATAATGTTGATGCCTCTTTAGAAGGATATTACTCAGCTTCCGTAGAATATGTTAAAAGTTTCTCTTCAAAAGTACTCAAGAATCTTTCACAGGAAATTGTCGTTATACCTGTTTATAAAGAACTGAATGATGATTATGACACAGGTGACAAACACTGGTTCTTATTCCGCACATATTTTTTAATTGTTAATACAGATTATGAACTCTTTTTTACTGTTTCTGAGGATTTTGATTACAAAATCGGTGTTGCTGCAGCACACAACATCTTAACAAACTGGGAAATACATGGCGAACTCTCATTTCTGCCTGAAACAGATAAAATGCTGATAGCAGAGAATGGCTATCCTGAACTACATGCCGAAAAGAACACTGTACAATCAATTGTCGGGACACGGTATCTTTCACCCTTTAATGCAACTTTTTATCTGGAATATATTTACAATGGTGCTGGATTAAGTAAACAGGAAATGCAAGATTGGTATACAACAGCACAAAATGCATTTGATTCCCAAAATACACAGGCAATTGATCTTGTGCGTAAAAAGTGGTTCTTAAATCTGAACGAACAATTTATAATGAACCATTATCTTTATTTTAAAATCCAGTATCCTGAGCCATTTTATTTTCTCTATTTTACTCCGTCTTTATATCTTCTTTTTAATGTGGATGATAAAAGTTTTCTTAGTGGTCTGGACATGAATTACAAACGTTTTAATGCAGTCAGTTTTAATATGAAACTGATTGGTTTATATGGAAAAACTAACAGTGAGTTTGGTTCAAAAATATCAGAGTTAAAAACTGAATTAAATGCAAAATTCTTTTTTTAGCCTGCAATTATTCGGGTTAGTGAGGACTGATATGATAATTTTTAAAAAATGAAAGTTTATATAAAGAATGATTGATGATAATAACGTGGTATAACAAAATGGTTATCAATATTTATAATTATGAAAAATACCTTTAGATATACCTCCATTTTGGCAATATATACGAATCGAGTTCAAAATAGGGGAGATGGGGGTTGGCCCCAGTGAAATAGTTATACATTTCACGGGGCAAGCCCATATGGAATAGTTATACATTCCACCCCGATGTAATAGTGTAATAGAAAACATTCATAGGGCAAGCGGGTAAACTTTTTGACATTAAGCGATTTACTTAAACCTGAGTGGTAGACTCAATCTTTTTCTTGACTTTTCCAATATTTTATTATATAATAGAATATCAAGATGAAAGATAATACAGTCAAAATAACCAAAATTGGAGGTATATACAACTCTATGTCATATATTAACGAGTTAGCCGAAATGTCTTTAATATATGAGACATATATATCCAATTGGAGGTGTTAAAAATGGAAAAATTACATCTGCCCATAATCATTGAGATGGACGAAGATGAGTATTACATAGTAAGTTGCCCGCTGTTCAGGGGTTGTCATTCTTACGGCAAAACTATAGATGAGGCACTGGAAAATATAAGGGAAGTCATAGAGATGTGCCTCGAGGAGACAAAAGTCGAGGAGCTTAATAAGTTCGTAGGATTTAGAGAACTGGAAGTAGCTCGGAATGTCTAAACTTCCCGCAATCAAAGGCAGAAGACTTGTAAAGTTTTTGGAATCCATGGGCTTTAGGGTTACCAGGACAAAAGGTTCTCATGTAAGGTTGAGATCAGAAGATGGAAGGGTAACCACCGTTCCTGTGCATGGAAACAAGGACATACCCAAAGGGCTTTTGCGTAAAATAATCAGAGAAGACTTGGAAATAAGTTTAGAAGAATTTTTAGAGTTATACTTAAGGTACAAAGGAAAATGAGAAGATGATCGACACTTCGCCTAACACACATATTAAAGGCAATTTGTCAAGGGGAGTGTAATAGTAAATGGTGAATAGTAAATAGTGAAGGAAAAGGAGAACATCGTTTTCTTGCATAAATAACGGACTGGCCTTAGAGCAAAATTTATTAATTCTTTTTATGAAGTTGACAAACACCAATTTGTAATCTATAAATATACATATGTTAAATGTTACCTATCAAAAGCCTTTTAATTATTATCACGGTTGTTGTGGCTTCGGTGCTTCGCACCTTCACCCAAATGCCTTCGGCAACTTTTCATGTCCGCAAACCGTTGTGCAAAAGCCACTTAAAATTTTGGAGGGATTATGTATGTCTGTGGTGATAAGGTTACTTTAAGAAGTGTTAAATTATCTGATGCGAATATAATAACTAAATGGAAAAAGGATCATTTCATTAAACACATGGCATTAGATCACGACTCAAAAATCACTTTAAAAAATCAGAGGAATGATATAAAGCAAGCAATAGAATCCCATAATCAAATATATTTAATGATTACTCCAAATAATGGGACTGATCCAATAGGGTATATTCGTTTGAATTGGATGGACAATAGAAAGACTATTGCGTGGTTGCGTTTTGCACTTGGCGAGGCAAGAGGCAAAGGGTTTGGGAAGGATGCCTTGTCTGCATTATTGAAACATTTATTTTTAAGTGGACTTCATAGGATTGAAGCGGAGACATATGAATATAATGAAAAAAGTATTAATCTGTTAAAATATTTAGGGTTTAAAATAGAGGGTGTGAAAAGAAAAGCTCATTTTGATGGAAATAATTACCGTGACATATTAGTATTTGGATTATTAAAAGAGGATTTTATTTAGTAATATTTCATCATGGCCTTCGCACAAAAACAAGTTATACGAAATCAAGTAAAGCAATTGGAATCAAACTACTTAAGGTGAAAAGAAGGTTTTAAATGAGAAAAATAGAAATATTATCTATAATAATTATATTGCTGCTTTCAGGATGTTCGTCTCCCTTCCTTCCTGAAAAGGATTTGGGGAACCTTCCAGGCAATATCTACTTTACTTCCAGCAGAACAGGAGATTGTGAAATATATGTGATGAATCCAGATGGAACAGATATAAAGAATTTTACTAATAGTCGTGATACCGATGACTGGCTGTGCACTGTTTCATCCAATGGAGAAAGAATTGCGTTTACGCGTGGGACATTTCGTAATTTTGATTCATTTGAAATATGGATAATGGATTCGGATGGTTCAAATTTGAAACAATTAACGCATAACGATAAAGCTGATGGACATCCGGATTTTTCACCTGATGGCAAGAAAATAGTCTTTGCTTCATGGAGGGATGGAAACGAGGAAATATACACTATGAATACAGATGGAAGCAATCAAAGGAGACTTACCAATAATCCAACTAATGATAATGATCCGGATTGGTCACCAGATGGTTCGAGAATCGCCTTCAAGTCGATAAGGGCATATTCGAATGAAAGTTCAGATGAGATGCTCGATTCTGACTATGAAATTTTTGTAATGGACACAACAGGGGAGAATATCGTAAGACTAACTAATGACATGTATTCGGACCACGACCCTGACTGGTCCCCAAATGGGCAGAAAATTGCGTTCTTGCGATATATTGAAGGGAGGGGCTCAAATGTATGGGTAATGAGTTCTGATGGGAGTAAACAGACAAATCTGACAAAATCAGGAGATAGTTGGTATACATCGTGGTTGGAAGATGGTTTAAAGATTACATTTTGTTCAACAAGGTCGGGTAATACAGATATCTGGATAATGAACTCCGACGGCTCAAATCCTTTACAAGTTACATACAGTTATTTTACCGACGAGTATCCAGCCTGGAGATAATATGTGGGGATTATTTAATGCATTAATGATATGGTTTACGATACTAAATCCCGAGCCGCATCACAGTTATTTGAGTCACCTTGGTAGTTTATCTCTGCCTTCCGGTTCTTTAGGGTTGTGTGAAAATGATAAACGAAAGGTAGAACTCGGCACGGGTCTAAAAGTGTCTTCTGGCAGATTCGGTGAGTTAGGGATTGGGGCGACGGCTAACTTTTCTTTAAAATTCAGATTGCCCCAAAGATATTTTGGGGAAATCAATATTGCCGACCTATCTGACGAAAAGCAACCCTATAGTCTTACTTTTTTAGGTTTAGGTATAGGAAAATATTTTGAATGGAAGAATAAAGATTTCAGGATGAGATTTTCTTTTTCCTATATGTATTATTATGAATTATCTGATAAATATACATTCACAAATATAAATGTTGAAATCCTCAAACCCTTTCACTGGGGGAAATATTTTCAGCCATATATCGGCATACAGGGTGAAATAGGGCATTGTGGTTTCCCTGAAAATATTTCTTCAAATGCTTTATTAGGATTCTCGCCAAAAATAATTTCGGGAATTAATTTTCAATACAAATGGTTCAATAGTTGCTTTTCTCTTGTTGTAAATCGTGGGAATTTTTCTCCAGCATTTTCTATTAGTTTTTTGAAATAAAAATTCATGATGCAAGTAAAATGTTGCTTGCTACATACGCGATGGATATACAATACGGCTCTTTACTCAACTTCAGCTACCACGGTGTAAAGGACTATGCTTCGCTCCATCCAAATTCCCTACACCGAACTTCTTTTACCCCAGGGGTGTTATATGAAATCGTTGACTACGGGCGGCATAATGATATACTATAAAAAGAATAAAATCACTTGATAGTGGAGGTGAATAATATGGAAAACACAATAGAAAAAAAAGGTATCCCCCTTCTGGGGGATAAGTTCCCAGAAATGAAAGTGCAGACAACCCGTGGACAAATGGAACTCCCCAACCATTTTGCAGGGAAGTGGTTTGTTTTGTTCAGTCATCCAGCTGATTTCACGCCCGTGTGCACTACTGAATTCGTGGCCTTTCAAAAGAGATACGACAAGTTCAAAGCTATGAATTGCGATTTAATTGGCCTCAGCGTTGACCAAGTATTTGCTCATATCAAATGGGAAGAATGGATAAAAGAGAATATGGATGTTGAAATTCAATTCCCAATAATTGCCGATACTGGTTCGGTCGCTGAGAAACTTGGTCTTATTCATCCTGGAAAAGGAACCAATACTGTGAGGGCAGTATTTGTGGTAGATGCCGAGGCAAAGATAAGGATCATTCTCTATTATCCACAAGAATTAGGTAGGAACATGGATGAGATATTAAGAGTAGTGGAAGCTATGCAGATATCTGATAAGAACAAAGTTGCCATGCCAGCAAATTGGCCCAATAATGAGATAGTCGGCGATCACGTTATTATACCGCCCGCAACTGATGCAAAAACCGCTAAAGAGAGACTGGAAAAAGCCAAGGCAGGCGAGTTTGAATGTTTTGACTGGTGGCTCTGTCATAAAAAATTAGGAAAATAAACTAAAAAAGCGCCCTTTGTTAACGACTCTGCGGTTGCTTCGTAACCTTGCTCTTCGAGTCGCTTAACACATATCTATCTGTCAGCAGACAGGTTAAAGGCAATTTGTCAAGGGAAGTGTAAATAGTAAATAGTGAAGGAAAAGGAGAATATCGTTTTCTTGCACAAATAACAGACTGGTCGAAGAAAGCAAAATCTATTAATCTTTGCAGAACGGCTGGATTGTAAAACTCCTTCTGGATTGGAACAAGTTCCTTACAGATATACCTTAAATAAATGGAAAACAAATGCCTTTCTAAAGGGAAGAGAACATAGTATTTTGTATTTACAGAACCCTTGACAGACAAGACGGTTGATAACATTATCAATTAGATATGTGCGCCCGTAGCTCAACTGGATAGAGTAGCGGACTTCGGATCCGCGGGTTGAAGGTTCGAATCCTTTCGGGCGTATGTGTTTTAAGGAGGATGAGATGGGAAACATAATTGTTGACATAAAGGCAAGAGAAATCCTTGATTCTCGGGGTAATCCAACTATAGAAGCGGAATGTAGGTTAGAATCAGGTATAATCGGACGAGCAGCTGTGCCATCAGGCGCCTCTACGGGGAGTAGGGAAGCACTTGAACTAAGGGATGGCGATGATAAAAGATTTGGAGGTAAGGGAGTTCTAAAAGCCGTAAACAATGTCAATAACATAATAGCACAGGAGATAATAGGAGAGGATTGCATAAATCAGGCGTTGATTGATAAAATTATGTGTGAACTGGATGGGACAGAGAATAAAGAGAAACTTGGTGCTAATGCGATACTTTCTGTATCTCTTGCGGTTGCAAAAGTAGCTTGTAACTCTCTGGGAATACCTCTATATAGATATTTAGGAGGTGTATATGCAGTAGTACTCCCCGTTCCTCAATGTAATGTCATAAATGGTGGAGCACATGCTGGTAATAATCTCGATATTCAGGAATTTATGATAATGCCCTTTGGGTTTTCCTCTTATAGAGACTCAATCCGATGTGCCAGTGAAATCTTCCACACACTTAAGAAGAATCTCTCCAGTGGAGGATTATCAATTGGAGTGGGGGATGAGGGAGGTTTTGCTCCCGACCTTTCTTCTAATCAAGAGGCACTCGATCTCCTTAGTCGGGCTATAGAGGATGCGGGTTATAAGCCTGGAGAGGAAGTGGGTATAGCTATTGATGCTGCTGCATCCGAATTTTCCGACGGTGGGAATTATAAATTTGAAGGTAGTAAAATATCTTCAGAAAACCTTATATCTATATATAAAGACTGGGTCAAAAAGTATCCAATAGTTTCAATTGAGGATGGACTTTCTGAGGGAGATTGGGATGGATGGAAACTACTCACAGAGGAGTTAGGTAATAAAATACAAATTGTAGGGGATGATATCTTTGTTACTAACACTTCCATCATAAAAGAGGGAATAAAAAGGAATGTTGCCAATTCAGTTCTTATAAAACTTAACCAGATTGGAACAGTAACAGAGACAATAGAGGCGATTATGATGACAAAAGAGAATGGTTGGACAGTGGTGGTCTCTCATCGTTCAGGGGAAACCGGAGATGTTTCCATAGCTCATCTTGCAGTAGGATTGAATACCGGCCAGATAAAAAGTGGCTCACTGTCAAGGAGTGAAAGGGTGGAAAAGTACAACGAGTTACTCAGAATCGAAGAGGAATTAGGAGATGCGGCGGTCTTCAGAGGCAAGGAAGTTTTCTCGTAGAAAACCCTGGTGGAAAAAACACATTAAGAAATTATTGCTAATCCTTGCTCTTCTGGGTTATCTCTATTATCTCCTTTTTGGTTCCTATGGTTTTATAAATATTACTCGATTGAAAAGGAAAGAGGTGCTTCTCCGAAAGGAGAAAAGGGTACTCTTAAAAGAAAGGATGGCACTGACTGATTCACTTTCGATGATAAAGCAGGATACCTTTCTCCTTGAGAAATTCGCACGCGAGAAATTGGGTATGATGAAGCCAGGAGATACCATAATTTTAGAGATTGAGAAGTAAGATGATAGGGGTAGATATTGTAGATATTGAGAGGATGGGTGAAATGATTGATAGATGGGGGGAGACATTTGTTGATAGAGTATTTAGCCAGGATGAACAGGAATACTGCGAGAGCAAAGGAAATAAAAATCAGTGCTACGCGGTTAGATTTGCCGCAAAGGAATCCTTTTATAAATCCTACAATCACACCTATGGATGGAAGGCCCTGGAGGTTGTGTCAGGGGGAAAACCAAGTATCCGCATAATAGATGAAAGACTGAAGAAAGAAATCAAGAAATATAAAATAAACCTTTCAATATCCCACACCAAGGATCTGGGCATAGCTCTGGTAGTATTAACACCTAGATAGAACTTCAATATGCCTACTTGTTGGATATCAGGAGATTATATAAGTAAAACTAAAGTGTTTATTTAGTTATTCTCATAAGTTTTTTTTAATTCATACAGGAAATTGATAGCATCCAGCGGGGTTATACTTTCCGGGTCAAGAGAGCGAATCTTTTCCAGAAGTATGATATTTTTATCGAATAGTTCTAATTGTCTTTGTTTTGGTGGATGTTTTCTTATTATTCTTTCATCTTCCTTAAGGTCTTCAAGAAGTTCCTTTGCTCTTTCTATAACCACCTTTGGTAGACCAGCAAGTCTTGCAACCTCAACACCATAACTCCTATCAGAAGACCCTCTTTTCACATTTCTTTCGAATATTACTTCATCCTCAGTTTCCCTTACTGCTACATTGTAATTAACCACTTCTCCATAAAACTCTTCTAATTCTGTTAACTCATGATAATGAGTGGCAAAAAGAACCAGGGGAGGTTCTGGTAGGGAGTGGAGGTATTCGACAACAGACCAGGCAATTGCGAGTCCATCATAAGTACTTGTTCCCCTTCCAATCTCATCCAGGAGAACAAGACTTCTACTCGTAACATTGTTAAGAATGTTAGCAGTTTCATTCATTTCCGCTAAAAAGGTTGAGACCCCTCGGGTGAGATCGTCGGAGGCTCCAATCCGGGTAAATATCCTATCAATTATACCGATTTTTGATTCATCGGCTGGCACATAAGAACCTATCTGTGCGAGTAATACTATCTCGGCTATCTGTCGGAGGTAGGTTGATTTGCCTGCCATATTGGGACCCGTAAGTATTACAATTCGTTCACTCTCTGTTAATTCAGTATCATTTGGTATAAACTCATGGTTTGGCAATAGAATTTCTACTACTGGATGTCTTCCATCCTTTATATAGATTCCTTTATCGCTATTTATTTCTGGCCGATTGTAATTATTTTTCAAAGCAAATTCCGTGAATCCGCATATAATATCAATTACGGCTATGGCATCTGCTATTGATTCAAAATCGTTCATGTAGTTTTGGAGTTCCTTTTGTAAATCCTTAAAGAGGGTATATTCTATCTCCTTTTGTTTGCCTTCTGAAGAGAGTATTTCTGACTCAAATTCTTTTAATTCCTCGGTTATAAATCTTTCAGAATTAGTTAATGTTTGTTTCTTTATATAATTCGGAGGGACTTTGTTGAGGTTTGCTTTAGTAACCTCGATATAATATCCGAAAACTGAATTATATCCGGTTTTAAGTGAATCAATACCCGTTCTTTTCTTCTGTTCTTTCTCGTGATTTACGACCCATTTTTTCCCCTGCGATGCAATATTTCTTACTCTATCCAGCTCTTTGTTGTATCCTTCTTTAAATATACCGCCTTCAGTTATCTTAACCAGTGGATCCGGAACAATAGATTCGTCTATGAGTTTTATAATCCTATCCATTTCCTTAATTTTATTACCCTGTCTCTCGAATATTGATGAGTTGATGTCATGGAGAATGCGTTTTAATTTATTTGAGGCGACGAGGGAATATTTCAGGGATAAGAGCTCTCTCGGAGTAACCCTGTCTGTAGATATACGTCCAGTAATGCGTTCAATATCATAAACTTCTTTTAGAGTTTCCCGGATTTGTTTTAACTTATCTCTCCTATATATTAATTCGTCTAGACCGTCGTGCCGTTCTTTAATTTTTTCTATATCAATCAGAGGGTAGAGTATCCATTTTTTCAAAAGGCGTCCCCCCATGGGTGTGATGGTCGTGTCTATTGTATAGAGTAATGAACCTTTCTTTTCCCCACCCATTTTTTGAGTTATCTCTAAATTTCTGATTGTTGCTGCATCGAGGAACATACTACTTAGAGGGCTGAATAAGGACATTTTACTTATATGTTTTAAAGCCCTTTTCTGATTTTCATAAAAATAGGAGAGAAGTGCTCCAGCGGACATTATACCCGGAGAATCTTCTATGAGTCCGAAGCCATCAGTAGTGATGACGCCAAAGTGTTCTTTTATGGTGTTTAAGGCATATTCTATCTCGAATTTATATGCTTCCAGTTTTGTTGTTGGTATTCCATTGGGTAATGGTATATCCATACCTTCAGGTATTATTATTTCCCTCGGGGCGAGTCTGATTAGTTCATCCTGGATATTTTTGACTTCTCCTGCCTGGAATTCTCCAGTGGAAATATCAGAAAAAGCAATTCCATATGTATTTCCTGACTTAATAACAGCGGCAAGATAATTATTATCCTTTTCCTCGAGAAGGGAAGGGCGCATTACTGTTCCTGATGTTATTAGTTCAACTACCTCTCTTTTTACAAGACCCTTTGATACCCTTGGGTCTTCTGTCTGCTCACAAATGGCTACTTTGTTTCCAGCCTTCACAAGTTTGTCTATATAAGTATTTGCTGCCTTTATTGGAATACCGGCAAGGGGGACTCTTAGCCCCTCACCCATTGGTTTTGATGTTAGTGTGATATCAAGTGTTTTAGAGGTGATTTTTGCATCGTCGTAAAAAGTTTCATAGAAATCCCCGATATGAAAAAATAGTACTGCATCGTTATATTCTTTTTTTATATCGAGATATTGTTTAAGGAGTGGGGTCAAGGTTCAACTTCGATAATCCAACCGTCAAATCCACTATTATTAAGTTCTATGAGCCAGCTTTCCGCTTCTGCTCTGGTGGAAAATTTACCTGAACAGATCCGTATATATTCACCTTTCACAATAACATAGGATTCTAAATTATGTTCTTTTAATCGTTCGAGGAATAAATCAGCCCATTCCATATCACGATAGGCCCCTAACTGAACAGTATATAAAGCCGCTTGATTGCTAACTGTTGTTTTCTCAGATTTAAATAGAGTGTCAGTTTTGATGGATTTTGTTTCTTTTAAGTTCTCAACTATTTTAGCAAATTCTAAAGCTTTAGTGGTATCTCCCAAATTCTCCCAACTTATCTCTAACCAATAACAAGCCTTCCTATAGAGGGAGGATTTAAGACCTTTATTATAAATGATTTCCAGAGAGCTGATCGTCTGGTCATAGTCGCCTATGAGATAATAAAACATCCCAATTCTAAAGAGGGACGAATCAGCATAGGAGGTTTTGGGTGCGTCATTGATTATCTGACGATAATATTCTATAGCTTCAAGAGGATTCTCGGTTCTTATGGCTTTGTGGTATTTTATTCTTGCGGCCTCTGGCGTGCTACTTATTAGGAGTAGAATAAAAAGTAGTTTCATCAGTAAAATTCTCTATTGCCCGGTTCTGTTTGAATTATCCAGTCAAAACCAATAGTGGCGGATGAATTGGTGGAGCGACTGATTATCTCAAGATATCCATAATGTGTGGAATCAGGCATAAAGAAATAAGAAGAGGAAAGTTTAACATCCAGAGGAAACAACCCATAACCGGTTGCAGGAGCCGTATTACCAGTGCCAAATTGAATTCCATAGGGAGCAGATATTTCGACTTTCTCCCAGGTGGAATATTTCTCATACGAGAACTCTATATAACCGTAAGATTCCCCTCCTGTAGAAAAAGAATAGTCTCTAGACTCATAACTTGGAACTTCTATAAGTCCTGAGCCCAGGATAGTTCCAGGAGCAGGTTCTGGATTATTAATTCCACACCCGATGGATAGTCCCAAGAGAACCGCAAGAAGAACATTTCCAGCTAAACTCTTTGAATTCATTGCCACACTCCGGACACTTAAACCGTTTAGTTTTTGTTAAAAGGCGCTGCATTTTTAATACATATTCACTCATCTTATCGGTATCTACTCCACTATATGCAGATGCTATTGATCCAAGTGCCTCTGGACTGTCTATATTGAGATTTGGAATAGCCTCATCAAGGATTTCTTCTACTCTGTCGCTATCTCCCTTTTTCTTGAGGATGGATATATAAGAATTGAGAATTTCCCAGTTTTCAGGATTCTCCGAGACAAGATTCTTCAGATATGGTTCGAGTATGCTGAATTCACCTCTCTTAAACATATACTCTTCAAGTAAGGGGAGGTATAGATACGCCCGTTCCGGGTCAATAGAAATGCTTTTCTCAAGATGTTCGATACCGTTGTTCTCTTTTCCATCTTCAATCAGCAACTTTCCATATAAAAAATGTGCATATGATATGTTTGCCTTTAACCCAAAGTTGATAAATTTCCTCGCTTTCTGGTTATCCCTTCCGATAAGTAGAGAGGCTATATGAGTGGCATAATTCGCAAGACTCTTTCCCTTCGTATATATTTTTTTTGCTATATTATAAGCATTATCCCATTTCTCTTGCTTTTCGTACAACAGGAGCAAACCAATAGCAAGTTCTTTATCTTTCGGGTTCTTTTTATATAAAGGCTCATAAATTGGTAGTGCTTTCCTCCATTCCTTGGATTCAAGATAATCTTTTACTAAGGCCTTATTGACCTCTTCCTTTTCGCTTGCAGATAATTCGGGATTCACAGATAGGTTCTTATGTATCTTTATAGCGGAACTAATAAGTCCCTTTTCTCTTAGCAAGTTTCCTAAACGAAGGTAGGCTCCCGTATTCGATGTATCTTTTTCAATCACGTTTTTAAGTATGTCGATTGCCTCATCTGTTTTTCCATCAACCATTGTTTCAAGACCCTTTATATATTTCGCTGGATCCACCTTCTTTTTAGGAACCCTAAAAAGAGAAAGCCCAAGTATTAAGAGAATAAAGAAAATGAGTATACCGACAAGGTAGACCATTATTCTAATGCCTCTTCTTTTTCTTCCTTTTCTACTATTTCTTCTTCCCTTTCCTCTTCTTCTTCAAAGGGCATATTCTTTAAAGCTTTAATTTCCTTCCCAAGGCTTTTATTCTCCTTTATGAGGGAGTGCATCTGAAGTCGCAATTTTATCTGATTTATCCCTGCAATAATTACTGCTATAACAATGCCTCCGAGCAAGCTTTCAATAAGTAATAGAGTTAGCGAAATATCTTCGAATCTCCATTTTAGCAGGTAGAAGGTAACCAGAGTATTTCCGTTCTGCGTACCTATGATTATACCAATAATAATAATAATTCCTGATATCAGAGCAACTAAAAATGTCATTTAAACCTCCTTTTCGATTTCCCCAATGGGGACTCGACCATTGATTCTATTTATCTTGACAATATATATAGATCCAATTTTTGCAACCCCATTTATAATAATTATTCTCCCGCTTCTATTTTTCCCAATTTTGCCCCCCTTTTTTGCTTCACCCACTATTAAGACTTCCATCTTCTTCCCCTTAAAAGCGCTCGCTTTTTCCATTGTTATACTGTTTTGAATCTCTATCAGACGACGCAGACGGTGCTTTTTGATTCTTTCATCTACTTTATCCTTTAATAGAGCGGCAAGCGTGCCCTTCCTATCAGAATAGGCAAACATATAAGATTGGTCAAAGCGTATCCTTTCTACTGCCCTTAAAGTCTCTTCAAAATCTTCTTCTTTTTCTCCGGGAAAACCCACGATAATATCGGTTGAGAGGTAAAGATCGTCCAAAAGGTGTCTTGCTTTATCAATAATTCTCAAATAATCCTTTAAGGTATAGCCCCTATTCATCCGGGTGAGAATACTGTCTTTTCCCGACTGAAGTGGTAGGTGGAGGTAATTTGTTACATTGTTGTGTTCTGCCATAACTGAAAAGAGATTATCAGGTATATCTTTTGGATGTGATGTCAGGAAATTTAGACGTTTTAATCCTTTTAAGTTGGCAACTCTCTTTAATATTTCAGGGAAATCCACTCCCTTATAATAATAGGCATTAATATTCTGTCCAAGGAGAGTCAATTCTCTCATCCCTCCGTCGATCAGCTCTTCTGCTTCTTCGAGTATGTTGTTCGGTGGTCTTGAACGGATCAATCCACGGGTGTATGGAACGATACAATAAGAACAAAAATAGTTGCAACCCCTCGTTATTGAGAGATAACTGCTTATTTTATTAGGATAGATAAATATATCAGAATATTGCTCATTCTTGTCCTCAGGGATATATCCCGATTTTTTTGCTATTGCCCATTTTGCTAAATTCCTGTACGAATCAGGAGGAGCCAGGAAATCAACAACTGAATGGTGGATGAGATCGGGGTGGTTTTTTGCCATGCACCCCACTACTCCAACAATGGTTTCCGGTTTGTTCTTCTTTAAACTTTTTAAGGAGTTCAATCTGCCTATAGCTCTTTTCTCTGCGTGTTCCCGAACAGCACAGGTGTTGATAAAGATGTAATCTGCTTCTTCTGGGGTAGATACCTCCTTAAAATTCTCCTTTAATAGAAGGGCTTTAATTATATCGGAGTCATACTTGTTCATCTGGCAACCATATGTCCGTATATAGAACTTATTTTCTAACTTCTCCATAGACATATCCTTCTTTAAAGTCTTTGATTCGAACCGGGATGAACTCCCCTGTTTTTCCATCTTTTTGGAAATGAACCTTGATATAATTGGGAGTGATACCTGCACTCCAGGTATCTCCAAGTTGACTTTTATCTTCGGTAATAACATAATATTCTTTTCCGATTTGCTCTTTTATGAAATTTGCCCGTTGTTTTTTTGCTAAATTTATGAGAATGTTACTTCTTTCCTTTTTTATTTTTTCTTCTATATGATCAGGATATAATGACGCCAGGGTATAAGGTCTTTTTGAATAGCGAAATACATGTAAGTGCGAAAAATAGGCTTTTTTGATAAGACTAATGCTATTTTGGAACTTCTCATCCCTTTCTCCTGGAAAACCCACAATGAAATCCCCTGCTATGCGGATGTTTTCTCTTATCTTTCGTAGTTCCTCTGTAATCCATAAGGTTTTTTCCCTGGTGTAATTTCTTCCCATTCTTTTAAGTATCAAATTGTCCCCACTTTGCTGAGAAAGATGGATGTGAGGCATGAGGTTTTTATGCTGAAATAATTGAAGGAATCCCCTGTCTATCACATCAGGTCTTATGGAAGTAAGCCGTATTCTGATATCGAATTGCAATAACTCTTTTAACAAAGCAGTTAAATCCATGCCCTCATATGCATAGCTTCCGATATGTATTCCTGTGAGAATAACTTCCTTATAACCTTCCGAGATTCTTTTCTTTAAAGATCTGATTATTAAGTCTTTTGGAAGCGAAAAGTTCTTCCCCCGGGCGTATGGAACAATACAGTAGGTGCAAAAATCATTGCATCCTCCCTGAATTGGCAGATAAGCACGTTTTCTCCTCTGGTGTGACAGAGGGAAGTGTTCAAGCCATCCAGATTCGTCAATACGAATAGTATCTTTGAAATCCTCTGGGAAAAGTTTGGCATGACATCCCATTATCCTTGTTTCTTTTGCGTATCTCTTTGCTTTTCTGAATAACTTCCTCGATTTATGTCCAGCATGTGTGGTTACCGAACAAGTATTGATATAAGCAATATCTGGATTATCTATAAGTGGGATTATCTTGTCCCCTTCTTCTATATGTTTTTGTACTATACAATCTGTATAGTACTGATTAAGCTTACAGCCAAGCGTTAGAAACGCTACCTTCATATGACCCCTCGACCCCTTGAACCCTACATTTTATTCCTCTTTATCCACTCTTTTAGCCTTTTTTCTCTTCTTTCCGGTATCTTTCTTTGGGGTTGTTTCCTCTTTTCTTGGTGTCTCTTTTTTCTTTTCTTCTCGCTTCAGGCTCCGCAGGAATATACCTGCAAGGAAACCCAGAACCAAGCTGACAAATATGAGAATGATTTTGGGACACTCAAATTTCCAGAAGTACACCGAGAGTTCTACACTTTGAACATTCTGAATCGCAAATATAACCACAAGAACCAGAACAATTAACCAGATGATAGTTTTCAGTTTCAATTTACCTCCTTTTTTAATTTTTTGCCACAGAGACACAGAGATAGTCGCTTCGCTCCAATGCAAAATGCAGATTGCAAAGTGAAAAATGCAAAATTATTCCCTCCTCCACTCACCCATTTTAGACACAGATTTTCAACTGTTCCACTGTCCAATCCTTTAACATAGAACTTAGAACTCAGAACCCAGAACCAAAACCCAAATCCTAAGACCAAATAATGCCACAGAGACAGGAGAGGTATTTTCTAATGTATATTTTCATTTATTAATTTAACCCGTGTACTCCCTTGTTGTCTTCTGTGTACTTGTGAGTCTTATAATTTTATTATAGTGGAAAGAATATAATTGTCAAGAAGGAAAACGGGACCGACGAGACTTGAACTCGCGACCTCTGGCTTGACAGGCCAGCGTTCTAACCAAACTGAACTACGGCCCCAACTGGACAAAACATATACTGGAATCATTTTTTGTCAAGGTTTAATTTATAATAAGTCCGCAATCCACATTCCTAATTCCGTAATTTATTAAACCCTTCTTAAGTAGCTGATTGCTAAAAGCTGACAACTGTTGATAATCTATAATTTAAAATTTAACATTCAAAATTACTAACCTAAAACCCTTAATAAATAGTTGTCAGTTATTTATTTGTGTTCTAATCACTTTCTTCATGGGTTTCGAGGACCTCAATAAGGTTTTGAAAATATTCAATTTTTTCGGTTTCATTAAGAAGTTCTGCGCACTTCAGGCCTTCTTTTAGAATTTTAATTGTCCCATTTATATCTTCACCCATCATCTCCGCAGTTTTTAAATAAATGTTCAGTGCTTCTGTTTTATGCATCTGACAGTATATTTTGGCCTTCAGTTGAAGTAAAGAGATTTTCATCTTGCCTGATAATTTGTTTGTTCCTTGATCCACCACATAAATTGCTTCTTCAAGAGAACCCTCACGCATGAATGTCTTTGCAAGTAGAAGGTAAGCGCTGCTAAGAAATTTAGAGTCAGGAAATTCATCTATGATGTTCCGTAAAGGTATCCTCGCTTCCTTGAATAGACCAAGTTCAAAATATATTAAGCCAATCTGGTACTTGGCATAAGGTAAAAGACTGGGAGAGAATATCTCCCTGTAATGTTGAATTGCCTTTTCAAGGTCTTCCATATCGTAATATATGTTACCAAGTTCAAGATATATCTCTTCTTTCCTGGAAGTTCTTTTCTGGAGTGATTCCTCAAGCAATTTTATTGATTTTTCAGCTTCGCCCATTGACAGATAAACTTTCCCAAGGGTGAGAACAGCCTCATCCGCTTCTTCAGAATTAGGGTAATCCTCTATTGCTTTTTTAAAGTAACTTTCTGCCTTTTTGTATCTGGCAGCTGCTTTATAGTAATTCCCAATCCTGAGTATTAGAGAGGGGGTCCTTGGACTTTCTGGATACTTACTGATGAATGCCTTGAACATATTTAGTTTTGTTGGATATTTCCCCATTTTCCATTTGGTTTCCTCGATTCTGTAATGTGCTTCATCTATTAACTCTTCTGATACACCTCCTAATGATAGTATCGAGAGGTAGCAATTAAGTGCCTCCCCAAATTCATCTTTCCTTGTAGCAATTATCCCTAAGTACCTATACGAATAGGGAATCCATCTGGAATCAGGATATTCTGAGAGAAGCCGTTTAAACCAGTAGGTTGCTTCCTTTAGATGGTTGAGTAGGAAATGTATCCTTCCAAGGAGGAGATAAGTATCGTTCATAATAGGTGAATCAGGATATTCGCCTACAATCTTTTCAAAATACTCAAGGCTTGACAGTTTTCCCTGCTTTAATAACGCACGGGCCAGGCGGTATAATGCGTACTGCCTTAATTCTCCTTCTTTGTATATATTTAGGAATTGTTGGAATAGATCTACACTCTCGGAATAATTTTCTAATCTATACTTACCCCAGGCTGCTCCAAAGAGAGCGTGTATTCTGTAAGTGGAATTTGTATCAGAGAGAAACAGTTCTGTTGCCAGGCCTATACTATCCTTATAATAGAGCACCTCTGCTTTGAGATATGTAGCAAGAGGAGAAATAATAGAATATTTTTTCTGAAAAGAAAGAATACTATCCAGTTCTCCGAGCCAATACTGTGATGCAAGAATGCATACGCCTGTATAATCAGATGGTTTTTCCCTATAAGATTCCAGGAAAAAGCTCAATGCTTTTTCAAATTGCCTGCTTTTATATGCAAGATACCCTTCCCCAAGGCATTTCTGCCAGGCAGGGAGTTTTGATTTATCAATCAGGTTTCTTATTTTAGTTGTGTCGGTTTCATAGAAAATCAAATAAAAACGTAGCGAATCAGGTATCATTTTATTCGTTAATAGTGTATCTATTTTCAGCGGCGAAAAGTCATACATCTGTTGAAGGAAATAGGGATATTGCCATCTGTTAATCTTTTCAAAGTGGGAAATGGCTTTTTTTGTATCCCCCCGTAGGTAATAGATAACTCCCTGGAGGTAATGGGATTCGCTTACCCGTCCGTAAAACCCTGCCATCTTTGCTTCTCTCAGGGCTGTTTCTAACTTGCCTATCCTGATGTCTATAACTGAAAGATTCAGGTAGGATTCTCCTTTATCAACATATGCTGGCTCTAATTTAAGAGGTATAAGATAGGAATCTCTTGCCCTATTGAGTTCATCCAGGACCTGGGTCGAAAATACGAGGAGGAAAATAAGACCCATTAATAGGCCCCTCTTCCTGATAATACTGCAGGGATTGTTTTGATTAATATATTAATATCGAGGCCGGGAGACCAGTTATCAATGTATTCAAGGTCAAGTTCCATCCATTTCTCAAAGCCTATTTCGCTGCGACCGCTAATCTGCCAAAGGCAGGTTAATCCAGGTTTCATTGATAATCTCCTTCTTTCCCATCCTTCATATTTATTTATTTCTTCCGATAGAGGAGGCCTTGGTCCAACCAGTGACATTTCTCCCTTTAGAACATTTATCAGTTGAGGGAGTTCGTCAAGACTAAACTTTCGCAGTATCTTTCCAACTTTTGTAATCCTTGGGTCTTTTTTAATTTTAAATACAACCTTTTCCATTTCATTCTTTTCCACAAGAGAGAGCTTTGTTTCATCGGCATTCTTAAACATTGTGCGAAATTTGAGCATTTCAAATCTTCCCCCGTTGAGACCAGCCCGTTTGTGTTTATATATAACTGGACCCCGGGAATCAAGCTTTATTAAGATAGGTATTACAACGTAAAGAGGAAAGAAGCAGATTAATAGAATAAGCGAGATGATACGGTCGAATGTGTATTTAATAAAAAGTTGTATATATTGTGTTGACGCCGGGTGAAACGTGATTATCGGCGATGTAAAAGTATTCTCAATACTCACGAATGGGGAAATGTCGCTAAAATCCTCTTTAAGGTAGTACGAAACCGTTATGCCAAGGTTTTCACAGATTGAAATATAGGGTTTAAAGGATTCCCTGGTGATTATTACCCAGTCAATGGCTTCGTTTTTGAGCCTTTGCGGGAGATTCATATCAGTTTTTTCCAATACCTCCAGGACCTCAATCCTGAAGAAGGCGTGAAGGGAGAAAAAATTCTGTATGACTTTTGCTTCATCCAGGGTACCAAGAACGAGTGTTCTTATAGCATTTCCCTTATTCTTAGAGATAAATTCCCGTGACAATAGCATGAATATGCATGACATGATAAAGAATAGGGATAGAGCTATTCGGCTCTGATTGAATAACTTGAAATAGAACAGAAGTGCAATCGAGATTAATAGTGCAGTGAAAAGGGAGGTAATACTTCTGGTATAAAACCTATATTTATCTACTGGAAAAGTCTCTAAGATGGAATTATTAAATATCATAATGGGTATAAAGGTTACAAGGAATAGAGGGAATATTCTTGTATAAAGGGGAAAATACCAGTTTGCCATCTGGTTGTATGAAGGATCAAAATATATCCTTATGAGAACAGCCAGCCAGTAGGTAAATATTATTATCAAAATGTCAATAAGTGTAATCAACCACCTGCTAAAACTCTTTCTTTGTTGAATCATTCTTTCATCCTCTTGATTATCCAGACTCCGAATAGCAGTGATAATCTGAAAGATAGTGCCATTCGTATCAGGAATAAAGATAATTGGTTATAACCAAGATTCTTTTCGATGTAGTAGAACATAGAAATATTGTGAATAAGTTGTGTCTCTAATGCTTTCTTTTTTGTGCTCCCACCCAATTTGTGATAAAAAACGGCATCTGGAACATATGCAATTTCGTATCCCTTCTTGCGAAACCTGAGACAAAGATCCGTATCTTCAAGATATAGAAAAAATTGTTCGTCAAAGCCCCTTACTTCACTGAATAACTTAGTTCTTACCATCATAACTGCCCCTCTTATCCAATCCGGGTACTGGATACTATTGTAATCAAGCTCAGTGAGCATATAATTCCTGGTTATAGGATTATCAGGGAACAATTTTCGAGATAGGGAAGCCCTTCCAAAAAGGGCTCGAAGGATCGTGGGGAATCGTCTACAGGAGAGTTGTAGCGTGCCATTTAGATTTAGTAATTTGCCGGTAGCAAGTACAACCTCAGGATGTTCTTTCATGAAAGAGTCCAATCTTTCAATGGAGCCCTTAGTGACCAGTACGTCAGGATTAAGAAATAAAAGATAAGGAGTGCGAGTTTTTTTTGCAATCTGGTTACAGGCACTTCCAAAACCCTTATTCTCTTTGTTCAAAATAATAAAACTGAACGTTTTTCCATTTAAGCTTTTAATGAACTCTTGACTCCCATCGGTTGAATTATTATCCACCACTATTATAGAGTACTCAAGACCTTTCGCATTTTCATTTATTGAAGTAAGGCATTCTTTTAGGTCATCTTTTGTATTATAATTCACTATCCCTATAGTGAGTTTCATATTACATTGAATAATCTAAAACTGAAACTCTTCCAATATTCAGTTTCACCAGCAACTATAATTTTCATTTAAATTAACCTCCGTTTTATAATGATAAAACAAAGATTTAAAAAATGAAATAATTTGATTCCTCTTTCTTGAGCCATTCTGACAAGGCTTGCGCATTTCTATCTTTATCTGATAAAATTGGATTCTTAACCGGCCATTCTATTCCAATTTCAGGGTCGTTCCATAGAATCCCTGATTCACATTTATTGTTATATATACCAGTGCATAGGTATTGGATTTCAGCGTAGTCTGATAATACGCAAAACCCTCTCCCAAAACCCGCGGGTGCCCACATTTGTATTCTATTTTCAGCAGAAGCTTCTATTCCAAACCAATCACTGAGTGTTGGGGAGCCCTTTCTTATATCCACTGCAACCAGGAATGCTTTTCCTCGTGTGACTCTCATTAATTTTCCCATGGGTGGTTCCCATTGAAAATGAAGTCCTCTTATGACACCCTTTACTGAACCAGAGTGATTTAACTGAACAAAGTTACCTGGTAAACCTAATTCTTTAAATTGGTCCTTTTTGTAGACCTCGGAAAAAAACCCTCTTTTGTCTTTGGAAATTTCCGAAACAACGACAATTACATCTTTTATTGGCGTTTCTTCAATGGTAATTTTCATTGCTTAACTCCTCTTCTAAAATCATTTAATAGGTTAAGAAATCTGACGGTTCATTTTTCTATTAGGGTTACTCTTTTCCCTTGCCTATTTTATCACAAATTCGGGCTTATGCAAGACCTTTTTGTTAATTCCTAACTTTCAGGTTTAGCCCGTTTCAGCCTCACGGGTTCCTCACTTAACCGACGCCTATCTAATTGTTATATTTCACTATTAGTAACTTAACTGGTTTTAATTCACAGAGCGGAAAGAAAATAGTTATTTTAAGATGAGTTATTGTGTATTGATAGTATTGTAATTTGCTGTCCTTATAATTACTCTCATGATACTCTAAATAATCTTCGGAATCCTAGCCCCCAGACGATCCAGAAGGCCTCCCATACAATTTTTTTCGACATTTTGGAATGGCCTGATCTTCTATCGATGAATATAATTGGCACCTCCTTAATTCTGAAGTTCTTCCGGTAGGAATAGAAATGAACTTCTATCTGGAATCCGTACCCATCAGCCTTAATTATATCAAAGTTTAAGGATTCCAATACTTTTCTTCTGAATCCCTTGAATCCACTGGTCAGATCAGAAATGGGTGCTCCCGTAATAGTTTTTGCAAAGAAATTTGCACAGTAGCTCAATATTAATCTTGACATTGGCCAGTTTACTACATTAACTCCATCTTTATATCTAGAACCTATTGCCATATCAAAGCCTTCTTCTTTCAGATATTTCCTGAAGACAGGAAGAACGGAAGGATCGTGCGAGAAATCAGCATCCATCTCATAAATGAATTCATAATCGTTTTCCAGGGCATACTTAAAGCCTTCTATATACGCAGTTCCAAGTCCTAATTTGTCTCTGCGTTCTATAAGATGGACCCTTTGGTCTTTCTTGGATATTTCGAGTACTATATTTCCTGTTTTATCAGGTGAATTATCATCTACGATAAGTATCTCGAATTCATCTCCTTGATGTAGTACTTCTTTAATAAGTTCTTTGATGTTCTCTTTTTCATTATAGGTGGGTATAATTACAAGGGAATCAACCCCCATCATTTCCTCATAACTAAATTTAAGATGAACGTTAGGGTTATCGAGATAATAATGCACAAGGTAACAGGGAAAATGAGGATGAAATTATCCCTTCTCAGTTGGATATTGCCCGTGAATTTGGCCAAAAAGGGAAGCTTTGCAAATAGTATTATTAAGATCCCTGCAATTATCAGAAAAATCCCCATTAAAATCAATGGAGATTCCATTTTCATAATGTTCCCTCTAATATTAAGTCTTTTACACCTTCGATATCCCTGTAGTGCTCACGGTCCTTTGTATAGGGTGGGACGGTATCTAAAATAGGTTTCAGGAATTTCCTTAGGGGAGGTGAAAGCTTATCGAGACCTTTCATTCTTAATCCCTGGGTAGCAGCTATCAATTCAATTGCTATGACATATGAGGTGTTCAGAGTGACTTCGAGTAAAGAAAGAGCCCCATTCATACCCATTGAGACATGGTCTTCTTGGTTGAGTGAGGTGGGGATAGAATCGATTACAGAAGGAGTTGATAGGGTCTTATTTCGCGATACAAGAGAGGCAGAAGTGGTATGGGGTATCATATAACCCGAATTTATTCCAGGATTATCTGTTAAGAAGTTTGGCAAATTTGTAATCTCTGAATCCATAAGGTGTGCTGTTCTTCGTTCCGATATTGAAGATAATTCTGTCAGTGCTATCTTCATAAAGTCAATCGCAAATGCGACCGGTTCACCATGGAAATTGCCTCCCGATAAGACTTTATCTTCAAATAAAAGGGGATTATCGGTTACAGAATTCATTTCTATTTCAACTATTTCACTGCAAAAGGATATAACATCCCTTATTGCCCCATGAACCTGTGGAGAACATCTAA
The DNA here is from genome assembly GCA_030668705.1 of Candidatus Stahliibacteriota bacterium. GTDB lineage: Bacteria > Hydrothermota > UBA3072 > UBA3072 > UBA3072 > DAOVFB01. The sequence goes on along the minus strand of DAOVFB010000007.1, from coordinate 4,899 downwards.
AGGAATAAGGGTCCTGAACCCTTTGATTTTTTTCCATTTTGCTTTTTTTCAACAAGTTTAATATATTATGAGCGGAATTTATCTGTCCTCTATAGGGTCTAACTCTATGAATCTCAGGTTGAAAAGGTTCCCTTCGCCCGCCAATACATTCAATACTTGCTGTAGCAATATAGTCGGCGTATTCGATTATTTTCTTTATTCGAATCAATGAAAGAGCAGCAATGGAAGTCATAAACTGTGTCCCATTTATAAGTGATAATCCTTCTTTTGCCTCCAGCTTGATTGGTTTTAATCCACTTTTCCTTAATGCCTTACTACCACTTATCCTTTTACCTTCAAGGTAAGCAAAACCTTTACCTAGAAGCACCAGGGCTAAATGAGCCGAAGGAGCAAGGTCCCCGGAGGCTCCAACAGAGCCTTTTTCTGGAACTGCTGGTATAAGCCCCTTTTTGAGCATCAGATAGAGCATTTTCGGGACTTCTTCTCGTACTCCGCTCCTACCCTTTATGAAGCAGAGCAGTCGAAGTAACATTGCACCTTTTACAACCTCTAATGGTAAATCATTCCCTACCCCAGAAGCATGACTGAGGATTAGATTCTGTTGCAGTTTATTTATTTCTTCTTTCTTAATGCTTGTATTTGCGAGCTTTCCGAATCCTGTGTTAATTCCGTAATAGGGTTTACCTCCTTTTAGGAAGGTTTTTAAGATTTTATTCGCTCTTTTTACATTTTCCCACGATTCAGAGGGTATCTCTATTGGTTCCTTTCTCAGAACAATCTTCTCGAAATCCCTTAGTGTTATTCTCTTACCCAGTTTCATATCAAATAGTATATAAACCATTCTAAGTATGTCAAGTCAAGGGTTGGACAGTTTGTCGGTTGGCGTGTTAGGATTATCGTGGTATGTGATAAGTGAACATCATCGTGATAAGTGATATGTGGTATGTGATATGGGAACATCAGTCCAAGGTCCAACGTCCAATGTCCAAAGTCGGTAGTCAGCTGAGGCTGTCAGTCTTTGCAAACTTTACGAGAAAACAAACGGACGGAGTAACAGGACATTTTGCATTTTACAATGGAGCAAAGCTATATCTATCTATCCTTTTGGTTTTTCTTTTCAATACAACCATTTTTTCTTCCTCTGTGTTCTCTATGTCTCTGTGGCATTATTAGGTGTTCGGTCTTAGGGTTTAGGGTTTAGTTTTATTTTTTTGCCAACTTAACTATTCAACTACTCAACTATTTAACTATATTTCTCTGCGTTTATTGCGTCTATAGCGTGGATAGGGTTCGTTGGGTTCATTGGGTTTTTCCTAATCAACGACTCAACTATTTAACTTTTTTACTCTGCGTTAATCTGCGTGTATCTGCGGTTTCGTTCCGGTGTAGGGATGTGTTTTTAATCAATTGATATCAGTGTAAATCTGTGTCTAAAATTTAGTTCTGAGTTCAGTGTTCTTAGTTTATACTAATCAGTTCAAATCTGTGTCTAAAATGGGTGAGTGGAGGAGGGAATAATTTTGCATTTTTCACTTTGCAATCTGCATTTTGCATTGGAGCGAAGCGACTATCCCTGTGTCTAATCTTACAATCAAAAAAGCTCCTTGACAAGGGATTTTTTATATATATTTTAAGGCACGTAAAAGGAGGTGTAATGCCGGAAGCTTTAATAAAGGAAATAAAAGAGGCAGAAGAAAAAGCTAAGAAAATAGGGGAGAAAGCAAGTGACGAGGCCAGGGAGATAATAGAAGAAGCAAGGAAGAAGGCCAAGGTCATTGCAAGTGAGGCTGAAGAAGAAGTAGATAAATTAATAGAAGGGAAAAGAAGAGAGGGGGAAGAAGAAGCGATAGATAAAAGGAAAGAATTAGAAAAAGGCCTAAAAAAAGAAGTTAATGAGATAAAAGAAAGGGCTAAGAAGAAGATGGATGACACTGTGAGACTCGTCTTAAGTGGAATTTTAAAGAAAGAAAAATAAATGGGACTTGCTTCACTAGAAAAGGCTACGCTACTCCTATACGAAGATGACAGGAAGGAATTCCTGGAAGAACTTCAGGATATGGGAATTCTACATATCGCAAATTCCCGCCTCTCATCTCTTGCGGAAGAATATCCCGATCTCTTACCAGAGAGAGAACAAATCGATGAAGAAGCAGAGGAGATATTTCAGGAATTGGGCAAGGTTATTGAAATACTCAAACCCCATACCGATGGTAGGGGTTTACTTGGACAATTTATTGATTTAAAGACAGCTCTTTCGGCCGATGAGTATCGTTCTGCCGTAAAAAGTTTCAAAAGAGCTGAGATAAAGGATATTTGCACTCGTGATGAACGCCGTTATCACCTAAAGAATAAGCTGACCGAACTCAAAGAAAAGAAAGCTTTTTATGAAGTATGGATAAAAATCAGGGTTCCCATTTCTGAATTAGAAGCGCTGGAAAATGTAATAGTCAAGGTGTATAAAATAAAGGCAAAGAAGGATGAAATAAAAGAGACTATAAAAGATATTCCGGTAGATTATACTATCATTTTCGAAAATGGAATGTCCACCGGGGTTCTATTTATAATTTATAAAGGATTTGAGCAGGAATTTGAGGAAACATTACAGAACTTCGATGCAGAGTTAGTTGATTTTGGTGAAGAAAAAAGGGTTCCGAGGGAAATTGTTTCTAAATGCAAGAGTGAAATAAAAAAAATTGAGAAAGAAATATCAACATTATCTAACTGGATAACGGAGAAGAGTGTTGAATTTGATAGATTTCTTGTGTTGTATGATTATTTTCTTTCAAGGATAAAAAGAACCGATGTGCTCAATAGAGCTCTCACTACCAGACAGGCTTTTTTCATAGAAGGCTGGATAGACAGGAAAGACAAACATGTTTTAGAAAGCCTTGTTTCATCCCACTCTGGTGTTGATCTAAAATGGAGTAAAACAAGGAAAGAGGAAAAGCCACCTGTAAAACTCAAGAATAACAAATTAGCAGAACCATACGAGGTGCTCACCGGGCTCTATGCTCTCCCAAAATCAAATGAAATAGATCCCTCTCCGTATGTAGGTTTATTCTTCGGTTTATTTTTTGCTTTCTGTTTAACGGATGCTGTCTACGGTCTTGCTCTTGCAATTATAGGGATTATTTTAATGCCGAGACTGCCAGAGGGTAGGAAATATCTCTGGATATTCATTGTAGGTGGCATCTTCACAGTATTTGCGGGAGCAATGACAGGGGGTTGGCTTGGAGATATCGATAGACTTTTTCCAGCACTTTCCCCCTTTAGACATCGTTTTATGATTTTTGACCCGTTTGAGAATCCACTTTATTTTCTCTACCTTTCGTTGGGTTTTGGAGCAGTCCAGATTCTAACCGGCCTTTTGATATCAGTGAAAGAAAAGTTCAGAAAAAAAGAATACTTAGATGCATTTGCCAATGAAATATCCTGGATTGTATTCTTTATATTTATTATTATTAGCCGTACTACTGGTGTAAAGATGTTTAACTATCTTATTCCCTTACCCTTACTTATGATACTCCTATTTTCCTGGAGGAGTAATTCCTGGATTAAACAGATAGCAAAGGGTGGCTTTAGATTATTTAGGGGTTTGGTTGGATTTCTGGGGGATATACTCTCATACAGTAGAATAATGGCTCTTGGATTGGTTACGGCAGGACTTGCAATGTCTGTTAACGTCCTGACCGGACTAGTTAAAGAATTCCCGGTTATAGGCCCGGTTCTTGCTGTGTTTGTTTTCATTGGAGGGCATATATTCTCATTGGCAATAAATACCTTAAGTGGATTTGTTCATACGATGAGGCTTCAATTTGCCGAGTTCTTTTCATACTTCTACGAAGGCGGTGGAGAGAAATTTGAGCCTTTCGGATTAGCTGGTACATATACCAGGATAAAAGATTAAAAAAGGAGGTATAAGTTGAGTGGTTTCTGGATTGCAATGTTTGGTGTTGGCTCTGCTGCGTTTCTTGCAGGGATTGGATCATCTATTGGTGTTGGCATACCCTCCCGGGCAGCAGCGGGTGTTCTCTCTGAGCAACCTGATAAATTCGGAAGGGTGTTCATTCTTGTAGTGCTTCCTTCAACTCAAGGTTTTTATGGGTTTATCGCTGCTATGTTTATGATGATGAAAGTTGGTATGTTTGGAGGGGATATAAACTTTGATATGAGCGTATTAGAGGGGGTTCAATTTCTGATGGCTGCTCTTCCCGTTGGAATCCTTGGATTAATATCTGCAATTCATCAGGGACTTGTTTGTACATCTGGAGTTGAACTTGCTGCAAAGCAACCTGAAGCGACAATGAGGGTAGTCATTTTTGCAGTTATGGTAGAAACCTATGCTATTCTTGGTTTCGTCACCAGTTTCCTGATGATAAACGCTCTTGGATAGTATAAATGGGCAAGGTTTCGGAAAAGATCCTCTCGGAAGCAAACGAGAGAAAGAAAAATACGATTAAGGCTGCCAAAAAGAAGGCGGAAGAGATATTGAAAGAGGTTTCCTTGGAGGCCAAAGAGATAAAAACTAAGGGAAAAGAGAAGGCCAAGAGGGTAAAGAAAAGAGAAATCGAAAGAAATCTATCACAGGTCAGGTTGATGTTGAAGACCGAAAAACTTAAAGTAAAGAACGAAATTGTGAATGATTTGAAGAAGCGAATAGAGGAGGAGATAAAAAAGCTTAACTGGTCTTCTTTGTATAAACCTTTTATTGAAGATCTTATCCTAAAAGCGTCGGAGAGTAGGGATGAAGAGATTATCCCTGGAACTCTGTTTGAAGATGAGGTTAAAACCCTTGTTAAGTCTCTTAACGAGAAGGAAGGAAATAATTTTAAAATCAGCAAGAAAAAAGCTGACTTTGAGGCTGGGGTAATTCTTCTCGAAGGTAAGAAGAGAATAAAC
>DAOVFB010000041.1 GCA_030668705.1 Candidatus Stahliibacteriota bacterium | reverse complement strand
TATAGGGGACGGGGGTTGACACTGTGACTTTAAACCCTTCCCTCATCCAATCTTTCTTTGGCTCTTTTATATAACTTACCAAGAGACGAATATTTCAGTGATTTAAATACTGAATATCTTATCATTTCTCTGTATTTTAATCCCGCCCTATCCTTTAATAAGACCAAAAGTTCAGAACGTAACCTTTTGCCTTTTAGTGTATTAGCATTTATTTTATTTATTTCTAAACCTTTTTCTTCCTCGAAATTTTTTATAACATCTTCTGCAGGTTCAAAGATATAATCATCTCTTCTCATCCTTCTTGAAACTCCTTGACTCTTCCTTCTATTGTACTTCTTTATGACTTTTTCTTCAAACCCTTCTCCCCCTAGTATTGGTCCAAAGCGGGTCTTTCTTACGGGAAGTTCTTTCCCTGACCATTCCCTTAGCAAACCTTCAAACGTTTCCCTACTATGCAGAATTTCTTCCACATATTCATTATCAACTATATCACTATATTTATTTGTAAAATATTCCCCTATACTTGACCATCTGTAATCAAAGGGATTGTCTACAATATCTGCCCTAAAAGGATTAAGTAGAACATATATAATTGACATACTTAAATATGGATCTTCCTGTATTAATGTAGACTTATATCTATCCTGGAATACATGACCTCTTCCCCCATTCCTCTTTCTATAATTGATTCCATATTGCCCATTTGATTGTCTCATAAAGTTTGACAATTTACCTGAACTGTTCTGTAAAATAAGATGATAATGGTTGTCCATTAAACAGTAAGCTAACAATCTTATTTTTAGTTTCTTTCTTTTCTCTTTTAATAATTTCAGGAAATAGTCCTTTGATTTATCGTCCGGGAAGATGGCTTTCCCTTCTACTCCTCTATTCATTACATGATGGTAAGCATTCTTATAGGTGATTCTCGCAGCTCTCATGTAATAAATCTATTATTTACTGTCACAATGTCAACCCCCGTCCCCTATAGCTCTATAGCTTGTCAAGGATTGAAGGGAGTTGACTGCGGGAAAGAAACGGGGATTACAATAAAAACCTTTCGGCTAAAAATCCCTCTGGTTTTAGATATTCTATCTCTCTTATCACTAACTCTACTAATGCAAAATTCGGGTCATCCGGGGTCTCCCAGTAACCCTTGAAAAAGGAAATATTATCTGCAAGTAGCTTTTTTATCTTAATATCTTCAATAATATTCGCTAAACCTGCTCCCCTGATGTATCCACTACTTTCACCCTTCTTAAACATCAAACAGAATTCTATATTCGCATTTCCCTTTATCTGCTTTATCTTTGCACTATTTGCGCCAGTAGTAACCCAGAACCTATCATTAAAATATATCAGTGTAACCGGTCTCACTCTTGGCTTATCTCCTTGACGGGTTGAAAGGAAAACAAATTGTTCCTTTTTGAAATGACCCCACACTTCCTTTTTTAATTTTGTCAATTTTTCATCCATGGCATCTCCTCCTTTTGCAAAACTGTTTTTACTCAGACGTTATGCTTTATATAAGTTATATCCCTATCTTCTTCTATATACCTCTCTTTAATCACCCCAGATTTTTTTTAAGTGCTTTGAAGAAAATTTGGGCGTTACCAAACTGACTATAACCATCAAAATAAGACCTACAATAATTCCGGGAATAAAACCGTGAATCCCGAAAGGCTTACCAAGAATCATCCAGATAAGAGCTATCATGCATCCACCCACCATTGAAAAAATACAGCCCATTCTCGTTGCTCCCTTCCAGTAAATCCCAAAAAGAATTGGCCAGAGCGTTGTTGAGGCAATTACAGCCCATGCAAATGCAGTCAAAGTCAGTACTAATCCTGGGGGTTTAAATGCAATAAGGAGAGAGATAAAGCCAATTATAGCACTTGCTATTTTCCCGTAGCGAAGGCTCTTATCCCTTGTCAACTCTTTCCCCAATCCACTACGAGTAATATCTTCCATCACTGAACTTGAAAGAATAATCAAGACCGAAGCAAAAGTAGACATACCAGCAGCAACCACCCCAGCCAGGACTACTGCGGAACCGAATGGGGAGAGAACCATTTTTGCTAAAGCTGGTATTGCGAGGTCCGGGGTACTTAAATTTGGTATGAGGGTACGCGCAATTGCCCCATTAAAATACGGAAGGAGTGCCAGACAGGTACCAACTGTAGCGACAACGGTTCCAATTTTTAAAACCTTTAAATCCTTAATAGAGTAGAACCGAATAACCAACTGGGGCATCCCCCAGACACCAAAACTTACTATTAAAGCAAAGGATATCAATCCTGGCCACCCCCATACACCCGGTGTCTCTACCAATCCTGGATTGATTGCGAGAAGTGCCTGATTTGCCACGGTAATTCCTCCTACTGCCTTAAGAGAAAATATCGTAAGAAGAATCAATCCAATGCCCATTATCCAGGCCTGAATAAAACTCGTCCAGACCACAGCAAGATATCCACCAATAGAAACATAGAAAAGAATTATAACACAGGATAAGAGAACACCATAAGAATAGGGAATTTCCATCAATGCTTCAAATATATGGCCCATACCCTTTAAGATACTGACATTATATACAATCATAAATAAGACAATTATAATAGCAGAAAACATCAGGGCAAAACGTGACTCATATCTTTTCCCAAGAAAGCCCGGTATGGTCATTGTATTAAGTCGCTGTGTGAATTTCCTGATCCTCGGTCCAAGGATAATCCAGCAGACTGTGGTCCCCAGGAGTACGTTTATCGCCCCAATCCAGAGCGTGGACATCCCAAACATATAGCCAAAACCACCACCACCTATGATGACAACAGAACTGAAATAGGCTGCCACAAAGGACAATGCTGTTACCCATGGGCCAATCTGCCTACCGCCTATATAAAAATCCTCAACGCTTTTAGTCTTTCGACTGGTTATCAACCCAACAAAAATTAGAATGGCAAGATAGACAATAAGAACTATCGAGTAGATAAATGCTTTATTCATTGGTATCCTCATCAACTTTAAAGATCCATACTGCCCAGATGATACTGAATATGACACACACAAGCGCTACAATCCAGGCCGAAAAAGTTAACCACGGTGTATGAAATGGTCCCATATTACCTCCTTTTAACAAAAGACCCTCGATAGAAGGAAACATTAATCCTTTCAGGTTAAAGGTTCAATTAAAATTTATGTTAATATTATAAAAGAAAAAAAATTATCTGTAAAGGGTAAAATTTTACTGATGCGGATAAAGAGGCATCTCGGCAGCACCTAAATTCTGATACTATTCTGCAATCCTTCAAAATATATGGGTGAATGAGAGGTAAGAGGATTTATATTTTGGATGGTAAGGATTTATCGCATTCTCCCAATATCCTCCCGGCTTCTGACTGGAGAATATCTTCCTTACTATCTTTGATGCGGGAATCGAAAGCCTCGCAGCTTGCAAGAGAGGATCATCTTCTCCTCTACCTAACAGGTCTCTAAGTGTAAAATAGCGAACCGAAGGGTTACTTTCTTCCGTAAGCCATCTAATAAGACTCCCTTTGCGGTTATCGGTCATTTGGGGTAGAATGAAATCTAATTTTTATCTCTTTTAAATACGCATTAATTGATACATCGCTAAAAACATAATCATTCACATTTTTTGCAGCATCTTGATATTTGAGAATAAACTGCTCCGGATGGACTATACATTCCACTATATCTTCCAGGGAATAGAATGCATCCATAGTCTCTATCATTCTCGCCCCAGTATAGTGAAGGACGGGAAGTATACCCTTTTCATCTATAGCGACTTCCTTATATAGCTTCAGGCTCTCATCATAACTCTTCCCAACAAGGGAAAGCAACAATCTTGTTTCCAGGTCTCTAAAAATCCTTTCTTCATTACTCTTGTAATCCATTATTTTCTTTTCCAATCCTTCAGAAAGACTCCTATCCGGTAATTTCGATATCCCAAATATATCCAATCCAGGATAACAATAATAATTTGCCAACCCCTCTGAAAGAAGATGTAGGATAAATTGAATGAAAATACTGAAACTGTTTTTCTCAGCCATTATCTTCGCGATTATTGTGTTTTTCTCCAGATGGTGCGAGATTCCAACGTGATGTAACTCGTGAGTTAACTTACTTCTAAAAATCTGCGGTTCTAAAGTGAAAATAATGCTTATTCCCATCTCGTCTTTATAGTGAAAACTCCTGTTATATCCATCCACTGTAGTGTGCATTTTAAAATCCAGAGGGGTATTGGGAGGTAGGTATTTTAGTACTTCCTTCTCCACATCATAGAGATTCATATCCTTAATTCCTCTAAGGGTTCTTTTCATTTTATCCAGATTTTCATATGCGGTTAAGAATCCCTGTCTTAAACCCTTTAACAGATAATTTTCTTCATTCTCGTTTAAATTAATAAGAGTCCTTGCAATCCTCCCTTCATCCACACCCTCTTTCTTCCCATAAAACCCTATAAAAAAATCATTTTTTTCTTTAAATCTATTGAAATCCTCATTGGTAACTGCAATCTTTTTCTTTATTTTATCCAGTATTTCGAGAATTACGAAAGCACCCTGGGTTTCAAGCTCTATCATCCCTTCCCCTTAAGTATTATGATAATGTTCATAAAGAATAAGGTAGTTAAGGAAGTGGTTCTGTCAACAGGAAACTTAAATATCCTTCACTATACACAGAACTTCTAAATAAATCTACTCGGAGTCCCTATGTAAAAATATTGACAAACCAGAAAGATTCACTTATTGTTTAAGTAAAGCAAAAGGAGAACCAATGAAATATATCAAATCTGTCTTATTAATTTTATCTATCTTATTTATAGCAGAAAAGCTTTCTGCACAGAGCATAGTAAAAACGCTCCCTCTACCCGGACACAACGGTGGATATGATATACGGGGGCTCACATTCGATGGGGAGCATCTCTGGGTAGCAGATTACTATGATGGAATGGTCTACTGTATTGATACAGCTGACGGAACTGTGCTTGAATCCTTCATGGGAACACCTGATTATAACTATGGTCTTGAGTATGATGGAGAATACTTCTGGATTCCTTCAACTTATACCTATGGTCCCTACTATTTATATAAGTTTGACTCATTGGGAACAATCATTGATTCCATCCCAAACCCTGTTCAAAGTAAATATTTAGGAGGTTTGACCTTTGAAGATGAATATCTCTGGATTGCAATGTATTACCCAAATGAACAGCCCAATCTATTCAAGGTAGATACCTCCACCTCTACTGCAGTCGACTCAATACCCTCACCAGGACTTCAGCCCATGGGTATAGCATGGGACGGAACGAATCTCTGGGTCTCAATGGACGATAATGATGGTGACCCCGAAAAAGTATATAAACTAAATCCCAATACAGGAGATACTCTACTTTCCTTTGATGTTCCCACTACAAGACCAAGAGGGCTTGTCTGGGACGGTGAATTCCTATGGCTCAAAGCAAAACATCCGGATTCACTAAAGGGTCTTTTATATAAATATGATGTTCTGGCAGGCATGCCTCTGATCCAATTGTTATCACACTCACATGATTTCGGTGTTGTTGCAATAGGAGATACCGGAACCTGGAATTTGAGTTATTCCAATATAGGGACCGCTGATTTAGTTATCGATTCTATGATTATGTCCGGTCCGGAATTCCATACTTATAAAACTTTCCCTGAAACCCTGCTTCCAGATTCAACCTCTTCAGTAGATGTCCGTTTTATCCCGGAAACCTGTGGTTCGCACACAGAAACACTGTATATTTACTCAAATGACCCTTTAAATCAAATAGAAGAGGTTATCCTTCAAGGAGAGGGTTATTCCAATTATCCCGACATAGTCCTGCCTGAGACCAGCCATGACTTTGGTGACTTATGGTTTAAGGCAAAATGTTACTGGAATATGACGGTCCAGAATGCGGGTCTTGATACTTTAATCATCGATAGTGTTACATACCTGGGGAATCACTTTTCGATATCCATTCCAGAACCAGATAGTATTCCACCTGGAACTGAAAACTACTATAGGGTCTGGTATAGACCAGAGATTCCCGGTATCGATCAAGACACGCTTAAAATTTATTCAAATGACCCATACGAACCCCTTGTAGATGTAAGCATAGCTGGAGAAGCGATTACCGTTAGTTTTGACAGCAGTGGAACCCCCATCTGGAGCTATACTGCAAATGGTGATGTATGGCAGCATATAAGGTCGATAAAGGTTCTTAGTGATATTGATGGGGATGGATTCGATGAAGTGCTTGCTTCATGTGAGAACGATACTCTCTACTGTCTATATTCGAATAGCTACATAGATGGACAAATCGCCTGGAGGTTTATTGATGATCCGTGCTGGACTGAAAGGGGACTAATAACTATACCAGACGTGGATGGAGATAATATAAGAGATATTGCATACGGTACTATATGGGGCTCCAGAAAGGTTTATGTCATTTCAGGCGTCAATGGAAGCGTTATCTGGGTCTATGATACCCACGAATACGGAGGAGGAGGCTGGGTCTATGAGGTGGCATCCTTTGTGGATATCACCGGGGATAATATAATTGAGGTTCTCATAGCAACAGGAAATGATGGTTCCAATACCGGACCAAAGAGAATCTTCTGCCTCAACGGTGCATCGGGTGTAAAGGTCTGGGAAAAGCAATTGTCTGATTATTCAGGTTTTGGGGTAAGGATGATCGAGGATATCACAGGGGATGGTGTACCAGAAGTTGCAGCTTCATCGGGTGATGGAACATCATCATCCTACAATGTATACCTTTTAAATGGACAAAGCGGAGCGCAAATATGGGTTAAAAATATAGGCACGGGTGCTGTTTGGACAGTAATACCGGGATGTGACGCCAATGGGGATGATACCACGGATATAATAGCCGGATACAGCGGAGGAGGAGTATCTGCACTCAATATTAATAATGGTGACGTTATATGGAGTAATTCAATTGGATATGAAAGTATACTGGAACTTACGAAGATTCCCGATATAAACGGTAATGGCTCTCCAGAGGTAATCCCACAAGGAGCTGTTGTACCAATGTTGAGGGTAATAGATTGCCAGACAGGAAACAGTATCTGGTCAACGAGCCTCGCAGATGATATTTACTGCGTTACTCATATTTCAGACCTTAATGGCGATGGAATTAGAGAACTTGCCGTTGGAACCGGATATGCAAGTAACTACGTATACCTTATCGATGGAGCTTCGGGTGAAGTGCTTCATTCATTGTCGATGCCAAGCCCTGTAGAGACAATAAACAGATTAAATGACATAACAGATGATGGCTTCGATGAAATACTCATAGGTCTAAGAAATGGTAAGATTATGCTCATACCCACAGGAAATTGGTCTGGGATAGAAGAATTTACGGATAATGAAAAAATAAAGGGGCTTTATCTAAACACCATAAATGCAGGTAATGAAATGCACATACATTATTCTCTTCCAATGAAAACATCCGTGACTTTTAGGATTGTCGACATACAGGGTAGAATTTTGGATAAAAAAGAGATTGTGAATTCCATGGAAGGAGTCCTCAATATCAAAACAGAGGATTATCCCTCTGGAGTTTATCATATTATCCTCACAACTCCAGAGGAAACTTATAAGGCCAAAACCCTGATTATTAAGTAGTATTTTGAGTATATAGATTAAAAGGCCAAAGATGAAATAATTTGGTAATAAGGAGAGGAAATGCTTGAATTGATAAGGAAGAAACGGGATGGCAAAAAACTCACGAGACCTGATATAGAAAAATTTATAACCGGGGTAAAAAATGGAGAAATACCAGATTACCAGATCAGTGCACTGCTTATGGCAATATACTACAAAGGCATGGACCTCGAAGAAACCACTCAATTGACCTCTTCAATGATAGAAACGGGCCTTATATTCGATTTAAAGGATGTGCCGGGTTGTAAGGTAGACAAACATTCAACTGGAGGTGTTGGAGATAAGATAAGCCTTGTATTAGCTCCCCTTGCAGCAGAGATGGGAATAATAGTTCCTATGATATCGGGAAGAGGTCTCGGCCATACAGGAGGAACGATCGATAAACTGGAATCAATACCTGGTTACAGGGCAGAGCTCGAATTCCCTGAATTCAAGAGGATATTACAGGAAACAGGATGCTCTATTATTTCACAAACTGAAGATATAGCACCTGTAGATAAAGAGTTGTACGCTCTTCGAGACGTTACTGCTACTGTCGAATCAATACCCCTGATAACATCGAGTATCTTATGTAAAAAACTCTCAGAAGACCTGGATGGATTGGTAATAGACTTAAAGGTTGGCAAGGGTGCTTTTATGAAGGAACTCGATTCGGCTAAAAGGTTAGGTGAACGGATGAAAAGGGTAGGGGAAAAACTCGGAACAGAAATAAGAATCGTCTTTACCGACCAATCGTCCCCACTTGGGAAAATGATAGGAAATGCTCCCGAGGTCATTGAAGCCATTAATATTCTTAAGGGAAGCTCTATAAAAGATACAGTAGAGGTAACCCTCGCCCTGGTTGAAGAGATGTGCAAAATAGCAAAAATAAAGGGTAATGTAGAAGAAATCCTAAAGAGTAAAAGGGCATATGCACGATTTGAAAGGATGGTAGAACTTCAGGGCGGTGATATATCCAAACTTTCCACATATTCTAACCCCTATGAAGTAAAAAGTGAAAAGGCTGGAATAGTGGAATCCATAGACGCCTATAAGATTGGTATCGCCTCTTTGTATACAGGTGCCGGGAGACAACAAAAAGATGAAAAAGTGGATGTGAAAGCCGGTATAGAAATACTTAAAAAAGAGGGAGAAGAGGTAGGAAAGGGAGAAACAATAGCATTGATATATACAAAAGACCCATATGAACCGGTTAGGAATATGGTTCTATCTGCATACAGGGTAGGGAATAAAGAAACCACGCCAGGAAGTAGAATCATAGAGCGATGGTAAATGAATAAATTCATTGTAATAATCCCTGGTTCAAGTTCAAGGGGAATCACAAGAGAAAGAGTCAGTTACGCAGAATCATTCCTCAAAAATAGAAAAGGGGTTGCAGTTATATTCTCCGGTACTAAAAATGAGGTAGAATGGATGAAGGAATTTTCTTCCCTTCCCGGGATCATCGAAGATCACTCAAGCACCACCTATGATAACTTTCTGAATTCAAAAAAACTCATTCCCAAAGTAGAAAAAATATGGATTGTTACTGATAGTTCTCACTTTCTTCGTGCTAGATACCTGGCAAAAAGAATCTTTAGAAATGTCCCATTTACCATATTGGTAAAAAAAATGCCCTTTCCATATCACATAAGGAAAATCTATTATGAAACAACGAGGTTCATCCATAATGTCTTCCTTTGATGATTACGAAATAATACAACATACCGCTGATATCGGGATAAAAGTAAAAGGCAGGACATTTCCAAAAGCCATCGAGAAATCGATACTCGCAATGTCAGATTTAATGTTGGGTAATATGAAAATAGGCAGCAGCGAAGAAAAAGAATTTATAATCGAGGAGAATGACCTGGAGATAGCTCTGGTCAGTATCCTGGAAGAAGTTCTATATATCTTTGAACACCATAAGTTTGGAGTATCTCTTTGCTCGGTTAATATAAAAAATAATAAGTATCGAGTTCATCTAAAGGGAGAGCATTATGACCCTGGCGAGATTACAGATGGGACGGAAATTAAAGCTGTCACCTATCATCAGTTAAAAATAAAAAGAAACCCCGATAACTGGATAGTAAGCGTAATCTTTGATATTTAATACTTGACAAATCATAAGATAGTCTTTATCATATAAAAAATAGGAGGTATAATGAAACGCCTTCAAACGTTAGATATATTTATCATATTTTTCATAGCAATTACTCTTAACCTTAACGCCCAAGTCAATGGAAGAGAATCTTATGTTGATATTCCAAGAGCCCATTTCTCCGAAGGATTATTTCTGAATATAGATGGAAGTTATCCCATTGGCTCCGAAGACGAAGTTAAAACCGATATAAATGGTGGGATGGAAATCTCCATAAACCAATTTAACGCAGTTCTTAACTGGTATAGTGGCACTGATTTTGCCCTTAATCTTTCCTATCTGATATTAAAACAGGTAGGCATGGTACCTAGCCTTTCCTTAGGAATAGACAACCTTACTTACAGGAAATTCATATCTCCAGTCGGCCATGGCCATGATTCTACTTTTTCTGATGAAGAATATATCCCAAGGCCCCCAGAGGTAGCATCTGCTTACCTTGTTGCCACAGAGACATTTAATGAATACTTTGAGCTAACAGCAGGAGTGGGACGGGGTAGATTCATCGGTTATGGACCCAGAAGTCACCTGCTCAATTTCGATGTCTTCTTCGATGAAGAACATGAAGATTACGTGTTTGGTTTATTTGGAGGCGCAAAGTTCTCTGTACCTGGGGGAGCAGCTTTTATCATTGAAACAGATGGACGCGATGCGAATATTGGGATACAGTATCAAACAGGAATGTTCAAAGGTACTCTTGGACTTAATAAATTAGAACTCTTTACTTCCGAGGAAGGATCAGGTCTTGCTCCAAGAGTCAGTGTCAGTGCATCCGTGCAAGGAATGTCATTTGAGAAACCTAAGCCCGGTCAGGTAAACATTCTTCTTGCTGACGAAGACACTGGAGAACCTATTCCAGGAGCCTTAATATGCGGAAATGGAAAGAAAATTAGGGTTGAGATTCCTTACTCAGGTAAAAAAACAGTCACTCTTGACGCCGGTGTTTATTTATTTATTCTAAATTCATCCGGGTATAAAGAGAAACAGGCAAAGGTTCCCATTAGGCCAAATCAGGTATTAAATCTCAATGTTAAGTTACGTAAAAAACTTACACCTAACATGATATCATCAATTGAATTAACTCAAAAGGCTGCCAAGAATTATAAGAATGGTAATCTCAAGGATGCACAAAAGGAATTCTCAACCGCCCTCAAGTTATATCCAGAGAATAAAAAAGCTAAGAAGGGACTAAATTTAGTCAAAAATGCGATTCAGGATACTATCGGAACATTGAAGGTAAAAGCAAAATCACTTGAATCTACGAATCTAAGAGGGGCAATCGCATTATGGCAGGAAGTCCTCGACTGGGAATACAGCGAAGAGGTAAATAAACACTTACAGGTATTAAATAGCCGATTAGCAGGCCCTCAAAAGAAGCCAAAAACAACCACGAAAGCAAAAACAACGGAAAAGAAGCCTTCCCTTAGTAAAGCTGAGATATCCAATCTTTACAAGAAAGGGATAAAAGCATATATACAGGGTAATTATAAAGAAGCTGCCAGGTACTTCCGAAGTATACTTAGGGTAGATCCTAATCACAAGGGAGCAAAGAGATACCTGAAAAAGGCGACTGAAAAACTCTAAATGTTATACAGGGATGCCGGGGTTAATATAAACAAAGCAGATAAGGCTCTGTCGGGATTCAAATCAAGAATTCTGGAAACACATAATAAGTCAGTATTGACAGCCCCGGGTTATTTTGGAGCGGCATATCAAATACCAAAAGGGTATAAAAATCCTGTTTTGATTAGCAGTATCGATGGTGTAGGGACCAAAATATTAATAGCCATAAAAGCAGGCAAGTTTGAAGGGCTGGGAGAGGATATTGTAAATCATTGTGTCAACGATATCCTTACAATGGGAGCAAAACCCTTATATGTTATGGACTATTTTGCTTGTGGTAAATTAAAAAATGAAGTAATCACATCCATTATCAAAGGAATAACCAAAGCATGCAAAGAAAATGATTGTGCCCTTATTGGTGGAGAAACGGCCGAAATGCCAGGTATGTATGAGGAAGAGATATTCGACCTCGCCGCAGAGATTACCGGGCTCGTAGAAAAAGATAAGATTATCGATGGTCAAAATATAGAAGAAGGGCATAAGGTATATGGTTTTCCGTCATCTGGATTTCACACAAACGGCTATTCCTTAATACGGTCGGTCCTATTCGATAAATGGAATTTTTCACTGGATAGATATATCCCGGAGGTTGGAGACACCCTTTCCGAGGTACTCTTAAGACCTCATCGATCTTATTACAAAGAACTATTTCCGTACCTTGATTCTATCTCAGGCCTTGCCCATATTACTGGAGGAGGATTCTACCAGAATATACCTCGAACGATCCCCGAAGGATTGACCTGCTATATCGACACAAGAAATTGGGATATCCCCGCTATCTTCGGATTCCTTGCCGAAAAAGGCGAAATCCCTGACAGAGAAATGTTTACGGTATTCAATATGGGCATTGGAATGATAGTCATCGCAAGGGAGCTGAATATTGGATTCGAGATAGGTGAAATCAGAAAAGGGAAAGAACCGTTAGTCTTAGATGGCATTAAAAATACGAATTTATAACGACAGGAAAAGCATCATTCCCATTATAATCGCTCTACTCTTGGGGATAGCATTCTGGTTTTATGCGAAAACAGACAGTATCGTCACCACTAAGGCAAAATACCCTGTAAAATTTATCACTCATAAAAACCTTATCTTGATAGAGACTTCTACAGATTCGGTTACATTGAAGATAAAAGGGAAACTCAGGTTACAACAAATGCTACGAACCATTTCTCCGAGAATTAAAGTTTCTTACAATTACCCGGGGGAATTAACCATACCGGTAGAAAAAAACAATTTAATATTCCCTGCCTGGTTGAGAATAAAGGATTTTACAATCATTGAGCCCGAAAGTATAAAAGTACATCTGGATTCTATAGCTTTTAAAAAAGTAAAGGTCATACTAAGCAAAGGACTCGAGAGTGACCCACAAAAGGTTACTATAAAAGGGCCCAAGAGTCTAATTAAGGACATAGATTATTTATCACCTGATTCTATCCCTACCGGTAATATAACAACAATCACAATAGATAATAAACTAATTGAGGTGAAACCTAACAGGGTAAGAATCAAGCGGTGACTATCTTAGGAATCGAGACCTCCTGCGACGAAACAGGAGTCGCCTTACTCAAAGATGGAACCCTATTAACAAATAAAGTATATTCTCAAGAAGTTCATACTAAATTCGGAGGAGTGGTCCCTGAGATTGCATCGAGGGAACATATTCGTAAATTATTGCCAATGATAAATTCAATGCTGGAAGAAACCACCATTCCACTCTCTGATATAGACGCCATAGCTGCAACCTATGGCCCCGGTCTCCTTTGTTGCCTCCTCTTAGGATTGAACTTTGCAAAGGGACTTTCATTTGCACTCGATATTCCATTTATTGGTGTTAATCATTTAGAAGCACATATATACTCACCCTTCATAAAGGAGGAGGAATTCACCCCTCCTTTCCTTTCTCTTCTTGTATCCGGTGGACATACTCAGCTAATCAAGGTGAATGGACTCGGGGACTACGAACTTCTCGGGCACACACTTGATGACGCCTGTGGCGAGGCATTTGACAAAGTTTCAAAACTGATTGGACTTGGATATCCTGGGGGTCCCTGGATAGAATCATGGGCAGAGAGGGGTGATGCTTTTGCCTTTGACTTCCCTGTTCCAGACCCAGAGGGCCTTGATTTCTCGTATTCTGGTCTAAAAACAAGTGTTCTCTACACATATCAGGAGTTATCTCAGGAAGAACGCATCCGTCTGATACCAGATATTGCGGCTTCTTTTCAAAGGGTAGCAATTGAATCATTAATTTGCAAATTAAAGAGAGCTATAGATAGAACCGGGCTTCACTCCGTGTCAGTAGCAGGTGGAGTATCAGCCAATAAGTTCCTGCGAGAACGCCTGAGAGAACTGGATATTAACTGGGTAGCCCCGGAAGAGCCATTTACAACGGATAATGCTGCAATGATTGCCTTCCTTGGGTATAAGCTCCTTAAAACGGGATCAAAATCAGACCTCATGCTTCGGGCAACTCCCCGACTCACACTGTAATTTCACATTTCTCTTCAATCTAAGCAAATGCACATTAAAAATTAACTTAAATAGTTGACTTCTTTACCTTACCCATTATCATAGCCTTAATATGGAAAGGAACAATTGTGAGAAGACTTCGCTATATCTCCTGCTGGGAGCACTTTTTTTTACCCCTATTTCTGCGTATGTATCAATCCCATTAATGATATTCTCCCTGGTTTTTCTCTTACCCTTCAGAAAGGCTCCTACCTTCAACTTACTGGACAAGCTTCAGTTTGTTCTTCTTGGAACTGTGTTACTCTCTTCTATATTTGCTGTCCATAAAACACATAGTTTTTATGCGGGATCTGCCTTCCCGGCCTATCTTCTCGCCTATTTCCTTGCAAAGGCCCTCTTTAACACGGAAAAAAGATTAGAAAGTGTCTCAAAGGTCCTTGGGACCCTTGTTTTAACTGTGTCAATCATTGGAATTTTCCAATATTTCACCAATTTCTCTCTCGTGATACATGATATACCTGTAGTTGCACCTCCCTCCGGGAGTGGAAGAATAGCTTCTATATGTTACAACACCCTTATACTGGCATCTTTCCTGGCTTTTAGCCTTCCCATACTCATTGCGTTCTTTATAAAAGGGGAAGATAAGATATTCTTTGGTATTGCAGTATTTTTGGGATTATTGACTTTTTTACTTACTTTTTCAAGAGGACCAACTTTGGCCCTTATCGGCGCATTGTTCCTATTTTCTCTTCTGTTAAAGAAAAGGGCTATTGCAATACTTATATTAATTATATCGATTATTCTAATTTCGTTTATCGGCCCGCTTAGAATGAGATTTATGCAAACCTTTCATTGTAACAATGATTTCTCCAGAATCATAGCGTTTTATGCTGGAATCAAGATGTGGAAAGCCAATTCGATATTTACAGGTGTTGGAATACACAATTTCTATCTACTCTTTGAAAAATACGCTCTTCCAGGACATACAAGAGGCCCTCATTATATACACTGTATGTACCTGAATTTCCTTGTTGATGCGGGGATTATAGGATTTTTAGCGCTCATCTCGGTATTCGCAGTGGCACTTGAATGGGCTCGAAACAATTACAGGAAACTATCAAAAAATAGTTCAAAGAGCTGGATGACCGCCGGGTTGTTTGGTTCCTTTTCCGGGTTCCTTATTCACAACCTCGTAGACAATACCATTTATGTTGTGGGACTTGGAATATTATTCTGGATGGGGATGGGAATAGTAAGCAGTATTGCTGATAGCCTGATCCTAAACCCTAAGGCCACCAAAGATTAGCCACGGTAAACTCACGGTTAATTTTCAATAAAGGTGATATGTGATAGAACTCAAGCGAGAAGACAAGCAGGTGATATGTGTTATGAGATAGAAGATGAATATGCACGTATCCCTTATCACTTACCACTTATCACATA
>DAOVFB010000131.1 GCA_030668705.1 Candidatus Stahliibacteriota bacterium | reverse complement strand
ATGTCCTTCGCCAGTTGGGCCGAAAGCAATTCCTGGTGTTGTTGATACCTTTGCTTCCTTTAAGAGTTTTTTACAAAAGGTTGTTGAATCGCTACCCTCCTTTAACAAGATTTTGGGAAACATCAGATAGGAACCGCCAGGTTTTTCATATACAAAAACAGAATTGAGTCTGTCAAGCCGCTCACACATTAGATTACGAGCAGAGAGGTAATGCTCCCTGAATGTTGCGACACATTCCTGTGAACCCTTCAAGGCAGCAAGTGCGGCATATTGAGACACAACAGGTGCACAAATGGCAAAAGGAATATGTGCTTTAGTAATTTGCGGGATTAGTTCTTCACCCGTATGCAGATAGCCAATCCTCCAACCGGTCATAGCATAGGTTTTGGTAAATGTATAACAACTAATCACATTCCTTTTCATTTCTGGAATCGAACCTATACTGAAATGTTTATAACCATCATAGGTAAAATATTCATAAGCCTCATCCGTAATAACCATTAAGTCATTCTCCAGTGCAATCTCGGCTAACATTCGTAGTTGTTCCTCAATAAAAACAGTGCCGGTTGGATTGGAAGGAGAACAGTACATAATAGCCTTTGTCTTAGCCGTTATCGCATTTTTGATGCCCTTGATATCCAGCATAAATCCTTCTTCTTCGATTAAAGGGACAAGGACAGGTTTACCAGAAGCAATAAGAACCTGGCGGATGTGGGTTGAATATGTTGGTGTTGGCATAATCACTTCATCCCCCGGGTCAATAACAGCCATTACAGCAGCGGATAGCCCTTCGATAGCACCAACAGTAACCAATATTTGAGAGACATTGGCATCTATATTGTTATCCCTTTTGAGTTTCTTAACTATTTCTTCCCGCAATTCTGGCAAACCAGCATTTTCAGAATATCCACCTACGAGTCCATTCTTAATCGCTGAAATAGCACCTACTTTAATATGTTCCGGTGTATCGGAGGTCGGTTTTGCCCAGGATAAAAATGCTACATCCTCTATCTCTTTTGATAATCTTGTCATTTCATGAATAGCAGATTTCCCAATTTGTTTTACCCTATCTGATATTTTTTGATTATCGTTCATTTTATCACCTCCATCTTTCTAATCGTAAACCAGACGAGTTTCCTCATCCGTTAGTGTCGGTTTAATAAATTCTTTCCACTCGGAAGAATCCCAGGTTTTTAGCTTTGAATGAGTAATGTAATACTTCTGTGGAATGGGATGTGTTCCAATAACAAC
The DNA here is from genome assembly GCA_030668705.1 of Candidatus Stahliibacteriota bacterium. GTDB lineage: Bacteria > Hydrothermota > UBA3072 > UBA3072 > UBA3072 > DAOVFB01. Next base: position 3,160 of record DAOVFB010000131.1, on the reverse strand, counting down.
ATTAATACTGTATTTTTCCTGAATAAAATCACGAAAATGAGCAATGTATGGACAGGGAGGATAGCCCACAACCATCCCTGTTGCAAAATGGATTATCTCGGCTCCGTTTTTTTTCATCTCTTCTGGGGAATATTCTATGTTACCACCAGGGCATCCGTCACAAGTAGTATATCCAACGACCTCTACATCCTGACCTTTATAGATACTAAAGGCTCCTTCCCTATTTCGAAGTGCCCTGAAACATTTACCCCCGGCACAAGTATGGTAGCGATTACAGATAATGATCCCAATCTTTTTTATTTCTTTCATTTTTATCCCCTCCTATAGGATGAAATTACAGGTAATACCTTGCACGTTTACGAAGTCCAGCGTTCTGCTTTTTAAAAAAAATTCATAATCAAAAGAACAAGAAATATCGGGGTACACTCTTCATATACTCCTTATATGAATCACCATATTGTTCTAGGCAAGCTTTTTCCTCTGCTAGAATTCTAAAGTGAAGGAATAATAAAGATATAATTTGTATGAATAGTGCAAGGTATGAACCAATGGCAATACAAACCCCAGAAAATGAAATAAAAAACATGAGTAGTTGTGGATGACGTGATATTCTATAGAGTCCTCTGATAACCAACTGGTCAGGTGGTGTGTTTTTGAAATTGAAAAGAGCAATGATGAATCCAGCTAAGCCGAGGGCAAATAAAATAATTCCGACGATGAAAACGGTAGATCCGATTTTTAACGGGGTAAAGATTATCAGAACAAAATAAAAAACAGCTAATAAACCCCCTATGTAAATTAAAACCTTTTGCCTTTTACCCCTGCCGGACTTGTCATAAAGCCTTGCTGCCACATCCTTAGGGAAAGCCCAAAGCAAAATACCATATATCACATATAGTAAACATATTAATATCCACCCATTAAGCCATCCTATTTTAGGTGCGGGAATTAGTTCCATTTTTCACTCCTTATTAAAATTCCAGCCATAGACATCGCGGTTTAACATCTTGTGGATTTGCGAAATACCGAAGGCATTTGGGTGAGCCTTCGCTTCGGCTCAGGATAAACTCCGCAAAACACCTGTCTGCCACAGGCAGGCGAATACGTTGTTATACCCGTAAGGCACAGGCGGTCAAATTTCAAATTCATTTAATAGAGCCAACCGATAGTCGTTACCAATCCATCATATATATTATGCATCAAAATAGGCCCTACCAGACTTCTTGTTTCCTGGTATATATATCCAATACCGAGACCAACTATCACAGCAATAAGAAGATGTGGAACCATAGAAAACCAGGAACCACCAAAGAAGATATGCGGACCAAAATGTCCCACTCCGAATATAATCGCTGTGACAACAGTACCAATATGAAAGTTCCATCTAAGTATTCTGACTGTTCCCTTCGTTTTATTCATCAAATGTGTCTGTATTAATCCTCGATTTAAGGGTTCTTCAAATATACCAACAAAAATCCACTGAAAAGACATCATTCCCAGGACATTTAATAGAGTAAGAGGATATCCATGCCCAGTTTCTGGACTCGCTTCTATTATTTTAGAAAGATAACTCAATAGTATTCCTACAAAAGCCAGTATCACAGCCAGCACTATGCTGATCTTAATTTTGAGATTTTTGTTTGCCAAAGTGAAACCGTAATCTCTAAATTTACCCTTAGAAACTCGCCAGATTATGATTATGCTTATTACAAATGCTAATGCGTCTCCAATATACTTGGGTATCCATGGTGAGTTCTGAGCTACAAGTTCGAAATTGGGAATTCTATTGAGAAAGGCAAGAACTAAAAAGGCAGCCCCGTAGCAAAGAAACAACCACTTGCACACATCACCTATCGCATGCCATTTTATTTCAATGTCTCTTGCTCTGATCGTGAATATCTTTTCCTTCCTTTTATGAGGTTAATGTACCTTTTTACAGGTGGGGTTTGAAATTCATATAACTCGTTTATATCCGACATGGGTTCTCATATAAATATTTGTGGGCCACATACTGCTTATCTTGATTATTTTATCTCTCATTTTACTCATCAATAATATGAAAAAATGGAGGAGAAGTCAATAAATGTCTTTAAAAAGATTATATGTAATCTTAAAAGCGGGGTTTGGAATTTTATATAACATCTCCGAGCAATTTGCTCATTTGCTTTTTTTAAAAATATAACATCGCCAGCCTTGTTCAATAAGATTATGGTCTATGTGTCCTTCCTTGATCAACGTCAATCCGTATTCTGAACAATAAGATATTAAATTTACCTTATTGTAAAGATAAATAATTCGTTTTAGCTTTTTTCCCTTGACAATAGGCCAACTTTCTCTCATTCCCTCTCCGTCTTGTACAATTACTTCAAAACATCCTTCTTTCTTTAATATTTTAGCAACTCTTTTTAGGACATTAGACAAATCTGAAGGGGTTACGTGTATCAAGGATGCATAAGCAACTATTCCATCAAACTTTCCAAACCTATCATCAAGTTCATAAAAATCCATAACTTCAAATTGACATGAGTGACAACGTTCTCTCGCTATCTTGATACATTCATAACTAAAATCTATCCCTATAACTTCAGCTCCTGCTAATACTAATCTCATACTTTCATGTCCAGGGCCGCAACCCAAATCAAGTATTTTTGGATTCACAGAAAGAAATGAAACAAACTCTTGTATAGTAGGCATTAGTACCTGTTCTTTATACCATCGATCAGCTGTTTCTTTTGCTGTTAAATCATAAAATAACTTTGTTTCATCTTCCATAATTCTAACCCAATATTTCTATCTTTATTTCTCCACTGCTCACCTGTCTTATAGCTCGTTTGTATCCGCAGTTAAGTGCGGATATGTCACCAATATGGTACAGCTCTTTTTTATTTTTATTTATCTACCCATGTTGGTTATTTTGAATTCCCTCTCCATTATTCCACTCTCAAAAATATGAAGGAATCAAGGGAAGTCAATGACAGTCATAAAATGTCAAAAGTCAAACACCGTCCCCACAAAACCTTAGGGTTGACAGATTGATATATTTCGTTATATTATAAAAAAATATAATAAGAGGAAATATATGAAAAAAGAAGAATTTATTGAGAAGAATATTGATCTACCGGTAATTTCGTCGCGAGATTTTTCTCTAATATCTGACAAT
>DAOVFB010000132.1 GCA_030668705.1 Candidatus Stahliibacteriota bacterium | reverse complement strand
TGCTTTTTTATAATATTCAAGGGCTTTAGCTTTTTCATCTTTTTTTCCATGTGCAATTCCCAGCCAGATGTAAACATTATCTCTTCCCCAATCAGGATAGATGCCCCTGTCTTCTTCCTCTTCCTTGAATAATTCTACCGCCCTGTTTAGTTTTTCGATTGCTTTATCTACTCCTCCTCCGAATATAGGTGGAGTGTTTAATGCACTTATTCCCCCTACTAAGTAAGCCCTTGGATTGTCTGGATCCATTTTATGAGCTAATTCTATCTCTTTTCCCGATTTTATGCCATTTTTCATTCCAAGATAGGGTTTGAAGCTAATTTCCAACCCCAGTATAGATGAATAAAGGATATGGGATTCTGCAAAGTCATCTTTTTGCTCAATGGATTTTTCAATCATTTCCCTTGCCATTTCAACATATTTTTGTTGCTTCTCTTTGTCATCGTATGTGATATTACACATTCTATAGTAATTAAAAGCTTGATAGTAATCGACGAGCCACTCCTTCTCTCCAAAAGCGGCTAATCTCTCCAGTTTATATCTAACTTCCATCAACTTTTCACTATTTCCTTCATTTAAAGCCTCCTGTTGTTCACTTTTAATGGATATAACGAGTGAATCAATGGGTGTGGGTTCCTCTGCTTTTAAACTTATCCCAATAAAAAAAACAAACATTACCAATAAAAATCTCTTCATTTAAACCTCCTTATTTTTGCCACAGAGACACAGAGTGCACAGAGTTTTTTATTATTATTCATAGTTCCTTTCTCGATCTGGCAAAGCAATCTCCACCACCCCGAGATTACTTCATAGGAGTCAGGCAGGGAGAATGGCCTGCCCCGTGGAATAGGAGAGATTACCTGAAGTGCTTCTATTCCACGGGGTGAACAATGACAATTGATTCTGGAGTAGTGGCAATTCATGAATTGCTACTACAAGTCTCGCGCCCTGAGAAGCGCAGAGCAAACTCTGCTACTCCAAAATCTGCGAATAAATGGTTGGGTGGAGAGGCATTTTTCATTTTGCACTTTGCAATCTTCATTCTTCATTGGTGCGGAGCGCCTATCTGTGTTCTCTCCTGTCTCTGTGGCTATTCTTCGAAGTCTGCACCTCTTTATATCCCAAACGATACACCAAAGTAATATTGCCGTTTGTATGAACTCGTTATAGGCTCATTTTCATTGCCATTATGGTAATCCAGTATATTCATTCGATTGGTGATATTGTTAACAGCGAGATAAAAAACAGTAAAATTTCCGGAATAGAACGAATGCAGATAAGATAGGCTGAGATCAAGTTTGTAATAATCAGGGACCCTTGCCGAATTAAAACTTTCCCCCATTGGAGTATAGGGCTTTCCCGTAGCATAGGAGAACCTGGTTCCCACTCCTAAGAAACTGGTGATATTGAGATTTAAGATAGTATTCAGGTTGTGCGTTATGTCAAATTCAGGGGATGCGAGGTGGGGAAAATCCTTCCAGTATCTTTTTGCTATAAGATATGAGTAAGCCACTCTACCTTCTAATCTACCAAGGTCCTTCTTTGCAAAGAAATCAATACCTTTTGCATAACCATGTCCTTTTGTTGTAAAGTTTAGTGAGGCATCTTCTAATAAGAGCCTTGTATAGTCTTTATAATAAGCCTCGAGTCGTATTATATCATTTTTCTTTACATAGTTAGCAGAGAGGATGTAGTGTTTTGCTTCCATAGGCTTTAGGTTCGGATTTCCGTAATTTGGGTCATAGTTCATTGGTTCCGGAAATTGGTGGAACGTTCCTGTGGCTCCTGCGATGGTAAAGTTCTTAAACGGCTGCCAGGATATGGAGAGACGTTCGTCATGGGTGTATTGTCCCCTCTCGAATTCATAGTCAAGCCTCAGGCCGGGAGTTACAGATATGTTGAACGGAAACACATTTGCCATTTCTATGAATCCTGCCCCAATCTTTGATTTGTATTCAGTATCGAACACATTGCTTGGGATGGAAGGATTAAGGCTATCTTCCTCTTCCGGCGCAAAGCCCTTGTAATGGTTCTTTTGTAAGATGAATTCTCCTCCGTATTTTAACTTCCAGGAGGGATGTTCGAAAACCAACCTTGCCTGGTTGATTTTATCATCCGTATCAATATCGAGTATTGAGGTGTCTCTAACGACGATTTCAGAATTACCGTAAAAGCTGGTATGACTGGAATTCATATTAAGTAGCCAGTTATCTCTTATTGAGTGAATCACGATGAAGTTGTAGAGGTTACTCTCGCCATCTCCATCATAGGTACCTTCCCAGGTTGGGTCATCCAGTTTGACGCCCACAATATCTCTTTCCTTGAAGAGGAAAAGTTTTGCGAGACCCTCTTTTGAATATCTGTATCCAAGGTTTAGATTTATATCATAGGCTGATGGATATTTAGTGAATTCTTCTCCAGTATTATTGAAATCAAACATTAATTTTGTATTGCTTCTATTCCCTGAGAAGTTTATCCCCAGTTTATCTTTTATGAGTGGGAGACTCCCCATTACTGAAAGATTAGCAAGTCCCATTCCAAGGTTGAGTGATGGATTCACGGGTGTGTCAAGGCTTTTCATTGCAAGGACACCGGATAGGGCGTTGCCATAGGAACTTCCGAATCCTCCAGATGAGAAAAATGTGCCTTTTAAGAGGAAGGGAGAGAATGTCCCAAAAAATCCACCGGTTGGAGATTCGTATCTATATGGATGATAAACATAAGCTCCATCAAGTAGAAACTTTGTCTCTGTAACTTCTCCACCACGGACGAAGAGTCCGGCACCGTCACCGAATTGTTGAACACCAGGGTAGGATTTTATTGCCCAGCATACATCTGCTGCTGCACCTGGAGTCATTAAGACCTCAAGCGGTGTGAGCGTAACCCCTTCTTCCTCCCCTGTGGTAAAGGAAGAGGCTTTAACGGTAATGCCCTCTGACTTAAGTGCTTCTTCTTTAAGGATAGCCTTTATATTTATGGTACCCTCTTTTAAATCGGTTACCTTACTCCATTCTGAGTATCCGATGTATCTTATAAGCAAGGTATAAATGCCTTTTTTCTTTGTTTTGAAGTAGAAAGCCCCATCAATGTTGGTTGTTGCTCCTTCTATTGTTTTTACCAGGAATACATTTGCACCTGGAAGGGGTTCCCCTTTTTCGTTTTTAACTGTCCCTTTAATTGTGGTCTCTGCAAAAAGCATTAGTGGAAACATCCATATCAATAAGATTCCTCGAATCGTGATTCTACGAATCGTGATTCTATGAATTAGGATTATTTGAGTCTTCATGTTTATATTCTCCTTTTATAATACCTTCCAGTAGTTCGATATACCCTCTGAAGGCTTTTCTACCCTTTTCCGTAATACGATATGAGGTGTGAGGTTTCTTGTTAATGAAGGTCTTTCGGGTCTTTATATATTTCGCTTCCTCCAGTTTTTCAATGTGACTGCTCAAATTTCCATCGGTAACATCCAGTCTCTCCTTCAGGTAGTTGAAACTCACTTCCTCTAAAGAATTTAGGATGGTCATTATCCCAAGTCGGATAGGGGAATGGATTAACTTGTTTACCCCGGAGGGATCAAAGTCTATCATTATATCACTTTTGCTTTAGCTTTATGATAATTGCAGGGGTTATATATGTGAGTGTCAGCAGTATCGCAAAAAGTGCAAAGGAGCTTTTTGGATAGATGGCCATAATAATTGCTCCGAGCCACCATAGTGGAGAAGTAAGGGATAGGAGCCGCCAGGAGAGCAGGAACGAATGGATGAAGAACCCTATACCAACTAATATTGCTATAAAAGCCGGTATCAATTCAGGATTAGAATTGGTTACAGAGACCAGGACAATTGCTAATACAATACCAATAGATGTAGCAAACCATGTCATACCTACTGCTTTGCCAACAAAGGTTATGATCCCGGTTTTCGTAAACTCCCTTTTCCCTAATCGATAACTGAAGAACCCCCCAATGCCCATAACTAAAAACCACACAATCGGAATCATTACAAATAAACTTAACCAGCTGAACAGGATATTCAATCCCATACCAGCAAGAACAAGGATTCCCCACAACAATTGATAATCGACACTATTTATTGCAATCTGGCGAACCTCTTCTTCTGTTTCTTTTAGCATCTTCCTGATCTCCTCTAAATTTTTTTCAGCTTCTATCTTTTCCATGATACCTCCTATTTGTTTCGCAAAGAACTTTGTTTCGCAAAGTATATATTTATTTCTATTTTTGTCAAGGGGTAAAATTTAATTTTTATTTTTTTCTAGTAGGGGGTGGGGTATGGCTCTTTAATTAACCACCTGAATTGCTAATGAATATGCTGAATGTGGTTCCTTTACC
>DAOVFB010000020.1 GCA_030668705.1 Candidatus Stahliibacteriota bacterium | reverse complement strand
GCACGAGGAAACCAGAACTCATACACTTGAAGTTTTTCCTTAACAACTTAATATTAGGATATGAGACAAATTACGAAAATTTCCGACAACATCTATTTCTATAGAAGGCGTATCCCTTCATCTAACACCACATTAATAAAGGGTGAACCGAATATACTAATTGATCCGGGATATGAGCCAAGGGGAGATACTCGCTCATTATTTCCTCTCTTTAAGGAAGCAGGGATTACTGTAGGGGATATCGATGAAATCTGGTTTACCCACAACCATCCTGACCATACGCAGATGGCCTATTATCTACTCCAGGAAAAAGATATGAAAGTAATCTCTCATCCTCTGGCAAAGAGGATATTGGAAACAGAACCCCCTATTCGTGGACTCATCGAGATGGAAAAAGAAACCCTTCTTCCAATATTAAATCGAATATACCCCGGTAGGGTTGGGAAAAGAAGGACCCTTGAAAACCTGCTGTCTGTAATGATTCAACTCTGTGGAAGACCCTTATCTATAGGGGCTCACTCGATAAGAATCACTGACACCTTCGCCAATGGAGAAGAGAGATACGGAATAACCATAGTCTTTTTTCCCGGACATACGCCGGATGAGGTAGGATTCTTTCTCAACTCAACACTCATAACTGGAGACCTCATAGCAACCTTTAGCTTCAAGCGCCCAGCCGTTCTAAACATCCCATCCTCGGATATCGATGGTGCAATATCATCATTAGAAAAGATATTAACCCTTCCCCTAAAGCGGATATTGCCAGGACACGGAGCTTGTGTGAGGATAGATAGTGGTATTGTAAATGAGATTTATAATCAGACAGTGTCTTTACGAGAATATGGAATATCACTCATCAAAAAAACCCACTCTTTTCTCCCTTTTGTATTTGGATTGCAGTGGTCACTGCCCCTTTCGGTAACAATACTGGAACGTTGTGCCCTCATCCCTGTAATCTATAAGAGTTATGTGAAAACGGTCTGATTTCTCGCAAAGCACGCAGAGAACGCAGATGAAAACACACACCACCAAAGATTATGCCACGGCAAACTCACGGTTAATTTTTTGTTGGAAAACACACACCACACAGAAATTAAGTTTGGGCGACTCACCGAGTCGCCCCTACAATTGCGCGAAACTCATAGAGGCAATTCATGAATTGCCCCTACTCCAATTTTTTTTGACACTGGACTCTGGACTAATTCCCACATATCACATATCACATACCACATATCCCATATTACGTATCCCTTATCACCCTACGAACCCTATCCACGCTATAGACGCAATAAACGCTATGAACCAAACACCTAATAATGCCACGGAGACACCCCGATTAGGTGGTCTGTTTGTCGGTTAGTCAGTTTAGATTAATCCAGCTTTTTCTCCAAAAACAGCCCAAAGGGTTTACTCGTTTCACCAAAACATATGCTTAGATGCGGGAATGGAATCTCTATCCCGTACCTATCAAATGCCTTTTTGAGTTGGAGACGAAACTCCCGGGCTATCGTCCATTGCTTAAGCGGCAGGGTTTTTATCCGTGCCTTTATAACCACTGAGGATTCAGAAAAATTATCAAGACCGAATACCTCTATTGGTTCCAGTATTAGGCCCCCGAACTCTTCATCTCTTCGCATGCTCTCACCTACCTCTTTCATAATCTCCATCACTCTTTCAGGATCTTCTTTATAGGCAATATCTATATTCAATACGCATGCAGACCAATCCCTTGTCTTGTTAGAGAGAGTATTTATCGAACCATTTGGAAAGACATGAACGGTTCCTTCAATGTCCCTTAAGACCGTCGTCCTTAAACCCATTTCTTCTACAAGACCACCGGTCCCGTTAATCACCACTACATCACCTATTCTTATCTGATTCTCAATCAGTATAAAAATACCTGATATTAAATCCTTAACGAGACTTTGAGCTCCAAAACTCAATGCCAATCCAAATATACCTAAACCCGTTAGAATTGGGGCAATATTAACATTAAGTTCGCCAAGTATTATAATAAAACCAATCCCCCAAAGGAGTACAAATGCGATACGGGTAAAAATGGAATTAATCGTCGTTATCCTCTTCTCTCTTTCTATGGTTATTCCCTCCCTCTTCGAGACCCTATTTATTAACAAATTACTTAATTTTTTCATAAAGACACGGATTACAAAGTGGAGAACAATAAGGATGAGGAGCGTGATCAATAATTCAGGACCATTTGTAGCCATAAGTGCCTTCAGATTCTTAAAAAATAATGCAAAGTTAAAAGTCATTCTAACCTCCTTTTTTTGAATTTTATATAATGATGATAGGGACCATATTCTGAACTGTCAAGTTGAAGAATATATTTCTTGACAATTTATAATTTTGATGTTATGATACTATTAATATAATATAAGTTTTTTATGAAATTTGGATATTTTTTAATTATTAAAAGGAGGGGCAAATTTTATGGTAGAAAAAGAGCGCCGTTCCGGAAAAGAGCGAAGAAATGGTAAGAACCGCAGGAAAGCTACTGAGCCGGATTACAAAGAAACTGAACGCAGAAGTAGTAAGAAAAGGAGATCCGGAAAGGACAGAAGGAAATCTACAAAAAAGCAATAAAATAACCAGATATTGGATCCGTGAAGATATTCTAAAGATGGGGTTAATCTAACCTACTTTATAATACGACAAAATTTCACTACCTCAAAAGCCCCCAAATACCCATCACCCAATAATTTATATAAAGGGCCAGGACCGCTTAAGGAGCGATATTTAGACTATCTTATGAATACGAATTTTTCGCTCTTTCTGCATTTTCCCGCCTCTATGCAATAGAAATATACCCCTGTTGGCGAAGTCCCGGTATCAGTTCTCCCATTCCACACTGCCCTATAGTATCCGGCCCCGAGATTCCTATTTATAAGAATCTTTACCCGTCTTCCCAGTTGGTCGTATATGGATATCCTTACGTTCTCAAAAGCAGGTAATGCAAAGTCTATTTCGAGTTTGCCAGAGATAAGGTTGGAAACAAGGGACGCACTAAAGCCTATAGGTATTTTCCGACCAACACCAGTGTAGTTGAATACTTTAGAAACTGTATCATTGCTGGCGTCAATATCCTTATCCCATGCAGTGCAGAACGTCCATGTAGGTTGCACATTACCATAATCACCTATTGTCCATATATTAAAAACAGCAGTAGCAGTATCATTTACAAAGTCATTTTCAAATAACTTCACACTATCCGAATGGACAACTACAGTTAGGGTAGCAACACTAAGATATACAAAAAAGGAATCTATTGTTGTCTTTCCATCGTTGACTACCAGGCAGGATGGTGTAATATCATCCCCTGCACTTATGGGACCTGAGGGGGAGAGTATAGAATCCAGTGATACATCATCGCCTTCCCCATATATCTCAATATCATCAATATACCAATTAAAATAAAGCCCACCAGTTGCCACAGCATTCCAGGCAATCATTACTGAATCCCCCGCGAACCTTGAAAGATCAAGTTCAACAGGTGTCTCAAAGTAGTTGAAGCCTTCAGGAGTCAATGCAGAAAGGTCATATAATGTATATGGCCAACTTGTGCCACCGTCAGTGGATGCAAACACATAGTAATGGTCACCATAAGGAGAACCATTGTAACCATTATAGTAAAAATTGAGTGTGTATCTACCATAATCAGCAGGAATGTATATCTCTGGTGTTTTTATCCACTCATCCTGGTCATAATAGACCCACGCCAGGGCTGCAGAATGGGATGGAGAGTGGCATGAGAACTCATTAAGATGCCATGTGCCGGTCCCGTGATAAAGACTGTCAATTGACCATCCTATGGGTGGAAATACACCGGACTCAAAATCCTCGGTGAAAATAGTCCCATAGTGGAATGGATGAATGCAAACTAAAACCTTTGTTGTATCATTTCGAGGAACTTCATCACCATTTAGTGCCGTAAATAAACTAACCCAGTGCGTATCCTCTAATGCAGGACTCCAGATGAATTCAACATACGCTGAATCATCAGGACTTAATGAGGAAATCGTAGTATTATCACTAAAACCATCGTCAGCCTCTATATAAATAGGAATATTGGTCTGGGCAGCTGTTCCAACATTCTTCACCCAGACACCGACCGTATCGGGATAGTTCATCATAATCCAGGACGGGTTAAAAGAAGGATTGTATGCAGCAACATCACAGGCAGGGAGATAGAGTTCAGGGCCAATAACATCATCTACGTAGAGATGCAATTTATCAACAGAAATACAGCGGATTGCCAGATAGACATCCTGCCCTGCAAAGGCGGAAAGATTATACGTATAATAGGTATAATTGACCGGAACACCTATAACTGTTGCCAGGGTATCGTGAAAACTATCAGGGAATGCGGTGGTTATGGAGACAAGAACCTGAAAATCCTCAAGTAAAGACGCATTGCGGGACCGCGCCCAGAAAGAAAATGTATCCCCGAAACTTACAATAAGTTTTGGCGTGATAAGCCAGTCATCGTTTCCATCAGCGTTAAAGATTATATCAGCCGAGTATGTTCCTGTGTGGGGATCAAATACAGAAGTTATCCATTGATGCCCGTCATTATCAAGGTCAAACACAGTCCAATTATACGGGATTACCCCCTCCTCGAACCCTTCACTTAGGGGAGATTTCGCCTTATGGGTTGTATGAACTGGTAACCTGATAACAGGTATTAATTCCTTTACTTCCTTGTCTCTTCCAATTGGTGAAGGATTAAGAGGAATTATCGCAGCAAGTAATAATAGAATAACAAACTTACGCCGCATAGGTGCGCTCTTTTTAATTTGCATTACACCTGTCCTTATTCTCCCTTATTTCTTTTCATTCTCTCTCTTATGACATCTATAATTAACCTTATTACTGATGCAATGAATCCCAGAAAAAGCAGTATGGCCAAGGGGAGCAATGCAAGATATAAACGGGTGATAATCAATACCATAAGCAATAATATAATTATCGCTGGAGTAACTACTGGCCGCCACATGAACTTTAAAACCTCTATAGTTGGGGTTTTAAACAATCTTATCAATGATATGATAAAGAGGAATACCAATCCTATAGGGAGCAAAGGCAAATAGCCATATAGATAGAATAATCTATCGAGTAATATGGTTATAATAAAGAGTAACAAGATAACAATAGGTAACATCCTGGGTTCAAAACACTTCTTTATTAAAGGAAACAATTTAGATAGATTCCTTCCCAGGGAAAAAATCAAAGGAACAATAATCCTCCTTATCCTTATGAGAATATATAAAATTATTAAAATGAGAAGGATTAAAAGTCCACCCGTGATTCTTTCATCCATATACGTAAAACCTAAATGCAATAATTCACCTTTCTCGACAACCTTTTTAGAAAAGAGGTAATCCTTACCGGAAACAGGTATATTCACACGTACCGAGAGTAAACCTGCTTCTCCCTGATATAGCTTTCCTTCCTTTTTTAATGGCACGGCAGGCTTTGGAACCTCACTTGCGGATATTTCTTTTTCCTCTCTGGATAAATACACCTCATCACTTTCTAATGCCTCTCCTCCTTTTTCAGTTAAAGATATTCCCCCTGTAACTCTTACTACTTTCTCACGTATCCTCTTCAGGTCCCCACTAAAATGGATATAACTATAATTCTCGGGTAAATAAAGATTCCATTCCAGTGTGCTTATTAAGACATCCAATGTTGGAAAAACGTGCTTTCTTTTCCCAAAAATCGTAAATTTTTTGATAGGTTCAGTATAGATGAGCTCCACATCAAAAGGTCTTAAACTGCCTCCCTCTCCTTCCCTCTTTGAACGCACCAATGGAATCAATATCTTACCATCACTATCTTTGGATGGTTTCTCCCTTTTCCCATCTACATATACACTCCAGATACTCATATCTTCTGATAACTGGAGTTTTAGAAATTGATTCCATAGATTTCGCATAGAAAATGTAAACTGGTGCACTAATTTTCCTTCTTCTAAAAAGAGGGTTATCCCGTGTGCATAATCAATAATAGCGCTCAGAGCTTCTTCTCTCTCGTATTTTGTAATACTGACTACTATATTATTTGGATGTTGAATATATTTAAAGGCAAACAGTATTGGCCTTCGAGAAAGACTACTGAGCTCTACCGGGATTTTCTGGAAATCTATTCTATCTAAACCATTAAACTCCTGGACACTGGCCTCTGCATCACTTTTTACCTCACCCGCAATAAAACCTGATTCCCTCTTGGCACCCATAACTTCGAATCCGCTGAAGTCGGCTACCATCGTCTCTTCTGGCAATAATTTTTCCGATTTTATTAAGATATATTGATTCCCCTCAACTGGATATTCAAAAGGGATATCCAGTAGTTCTCTTCCCTTTTCTTCCCTTACACTCCAGCTACTCTTTCCGAGACCTTCAACCCCTAAGATTTGATATCCCGGGGGTATAATGAGTGTAATTGAAGTAATCTTATTCTGTAGTATATCAAGCTTCACTTTTGTAGTAACCCTTATAGCATCTGCTTCAATAGAGAGAAGGCTGTAGAGTTCAGCATAAATCTTAGCTGGTCCACGAGCAACCCTTTCAAATTTTCTCATCCAGGAAACGCGTATCTCTCTGGCAGGGATAAGATACGCCTTCACTATTGTATGCCTCGCCGATTCGTTTATCTCTAAACCTTCCGCATTTGCAATATTCACATCTATACTTACCTTGGGAATATCCAATGTAACGTATGTTATTGGGGTTTGTGGAATATTAAAATAGAGGCCCGGCTTTCCTCTATCAAGCGATGATTTGACAGAAAATTTGACCTTAACAGAGTGTCTTCCGACCTCGTCTGTGTTTAAGTAATGCCAGCCCCCTTCAGTAATAACCGAGGCTGGTTTCCCATCAAAACGTATATCTTCGATAGCCAATTCTTCACGGAAGAGCGGTATTTTTAAATAAACTTTCCTCTCCTTCGGAAAGATTTCCAGATCCATAGATGCAGTAAATCGTGTACTCTCATTACCAACCACTCCATTATAACTGGCTTTCCTTATCAAATAATCACGGGGTGGAGTAAGCGCTTCCCTCCTGGGCGGTCTCATTTCATCTATAAGTTTCTTGAATTGCTCCCTTGTTAAAATGACATCCCCACCTTCCACCTTATATTGGGGTTTAAAACGAAAACCCGTCTGCGATAAGAGTTTTGTGAATTCATCCCATGAAAGTTTGACCTCATCTACATCAAGCCTCAGAATCGAGCGGAATTCCTTCCAATCCAGGGTTATACTGCTTGTTCCCTTTCTTTCTACATCATTATCTGCCAGTAAAGGACCACTTAATAAAATACCAAACAAGATAAAACAGCAAAATACTACCCAGATATACCTGTTGGTTTTATTTTGCTTTTTCATTTTTGCCTCGCTTTAAATACCCATTCAGGCTTAAGCCAGGCTATGAGGAGAAGAATTATAAAGATGACAAAGAGAAACCTGGAAAGAAACCAGAAAACTACAGCTCCTATAATGAGTATAGTCCGCACCCCTTCAAGAGACCTACATCTATTCCAGAAATCCTCATGTAATGCAGCCCACTTCTTAATCTTTATATATCTATTTTTGATGTGTAATCGGAGAAGGTAGATGACATATATTACAATAAAAAGGAAGAGGAGCTTGAAAATTGCATTCAACCATCCCCTTATATATTGAAAATCCAAATACAGTTCTTCCCCTTCTATGAGGGTTTTCGCAAACCGATAAAGTTGACCCGAGGTAGGTATCTCAATTTTAAGAAGCGCCATACCACCCGCTGTACTCGTGATAATACCCTGTTGCTCCTTCTCTATATTCTCTGCAAAATCAATTTCCTGCCTGAGTTGTCCCAGGAATGCACCCTGTTCATTCAATGCGCTTGTCCTAAACTCGCTCTTTAATAGTTCCTGCGTCTTTTTAACGTCTTTATCTTTCACCTGTCCTTCCGGGCTTTTCCAGCTCTCCAGAGCCCGATTATATCCATTAATCTCATCATAAGTGAAGACACGCCTCCTGCCTAAAAGGGGACGAATGCCTGTGGCGAGTTTTTCTTTCTCAACATTACCGCCAAAATGAATGAATCGATAATTATCGGGAAGGTAACAAGACCATAGCATTTTGCTAATAACTGCATCGGCTCTTGGAAATTGCAATCGTCTTGCTCCCATTAATGAAAACCCTTTATCCCTATAATAATAGAGAATCTCCACATTAAAAGGAGCAATACTTTCACCCAATATTTTCGAACGTATGAGCGGTATCATAAACTTTCCTTCCTCGTTCTTTGCGGGAATTTCTCTCTTTCCATCAACATAGAGGCTCCATATCTCAGCACCCTCGGGCAATGCGAGTTCAAGGAACTGCTTGCCTGTGTTCCGCATGGTATAAACAATGCGAGTAATCATCTTACCTTCTTCTAGGAAGACTGCCATCACAGATGCATTGTCAATCACTGTATTTACTACTGGAAGTTCTTCGTGTTTGGTAATCTTTAGAGTCAAAAGAAATGGGTGCCTTAAATATCGCAATCCAAAGATAAGAGGTTTTTCAGACATATTTATAAGTTCAATTGGCAATTCCTGAATATCCAATCTGTCGATATTCTCCGCTTTAAAAATCTCTGCTTCTGCAGCACTCTTTTTCTCAGCCCCCACATAGCCTGTTTCTCTAATGGCTCCTGACACCTGAAAACCATTGAATTCAATCTCGTTTTCCTTTTTGGCAAATATCTTTTCAGACACTACTGTAAATATGACCGTCCCCTCTTTCTCACCTTCAAAAGGTATGTTTAGTATCTCCCTGCCCTTCACCTTCTCAGTTTTCCAATCCCTTATCTCTGCTAAATTTTGGTCCCTTACATAGAGCACGCTATAACCCAGAGGAACGTATACTTTGATGTTAGGAATAGTATTCCCTAAGATGTTTAAGTTGAACCTTGTATTCACCCGTAAGGCGTCATCTTCGATGGAGAGAAGGTTCATAGTTTCTGCATAGATTTTAGCTGGACCTCTTTTTTTCTCTATTGCAACTCTGCGATGTACCTTGAGCTTTATATTACTTGTCGTTGAGAGAACAGCTTTTAGGATAGTGTGACCCGCAATCCTTGATATGGTCATATACTTCTCCCCCGGAATTTCTACTGTCACATCATCTAAGGGTATGTCAACCTTAAATAATGTTATTGCTGTTTGGGGAATAACAAGATTAAGTGCATCAGGCCCTTTATCGAGTGTTGATTTAATAGAAAATTTTAAATCAATTGTATGTTGTCCAATTTTGTCTGTTGTTAGAACATACCAGCCATTTTCAATCATAACAAGGGCTTCCGTGTTATCTAACTTTATTTCTCTTAACGCAATACCCTCCGGCATAAGACGAATCCTGGGATATGTATTCCTCTCTTTTTGAAATATTTCCAAATAGAATCTAACATCGAAGGTTGTGCTTTTCCCCTTCATAATACCAGAATATTCTGCTTTTGTGATGAGATAATCCCTTGGCGGTTCGAGTGGCTTTACATCCGGTGCTTTCATCTCGGCAAGTAACTTTTTGAACTGTTCACGCTGGAGCACAACCATCCCATTCTGGATATCGTACTCCACCTTGACCTCGCTTCCGGTCTGTTCGAGAAGTTTCTTGAACTCGTCCCAACTCAGGTAAATTTCATCTGCATCTAATTTTAGAAATTTTTTAAATTCATCCCAGGAAATTTTCACCGAGCTCGAATGATTATCTTCCTGTGTTGTTTCAGCGTAAACAGGAACAAGTATCCCTCCCCAAAAAATTCCTACTAAAACCGTGAAGATAATAGGCAAGAAAATACTACTTAATTTTTTATGTACTTTCATTTAATCCTCCACTTTTTATTTTTTTCTACATCTTTTAAACCATCACATGGATTTACTCCTGATTTAGCGCGAAGATATATGTCAAACGTATGAAACAACTCGACAGGATATCCTACCCTTAATTCTCTCACAATGCGATAATCCTATATAAATTTCACTTTTATGTCAAGTAGTGATTAGGGGGAACAAATGGGTTCAGGCAGTGTTACGGGTAGGGAATAACCTTTGAGAAAAATGGTAGGGCGTCAATCTATTCAGAACAATTTCATAGGTCTTGGGTCTAATTTCCTAAAACAACTTTCCCAATAGTTACGTGAATTAAACATCCTACCTTCCCTTTTTTTCTTCCTCAAATCTCATACTTAGCTCGTAAAATATAATGAAGAAACTTTAAAAAACCGCCAATTGATACTGTATATTATGGGAAAAAGTATCTAATACCAACAGCGCCATTTAGTTCAAACTCGGTACCCGGGACTAAATCAAGTACCGGTACAATCTCGAGGAAAATATCAAGAGGAGCACCTTCAACAATATACGTTCCACCAATGGGAATACGAATCCCAACCTTAGTATCTTTTTCAAGTTTAAACCTTCCTCCAAGACCAAAATAAAATGGAAGTTTTCCCTTCTCCACTTCATACCAGTCAAAGTTATGAAAAAGATAATCCGCATGCAAATGCAGAGCATTCTCATCGGCAAATGACCAGGCAGCTGCCCCATCAATTGCAGTATTACTCCCCGTCCAGAACTTACAACAGATGCCCGTTGGTTCACCCAGAATGACTCCCACTCCAAAACCACTCTCCTCTGCTACTACTGTGCCACAGAACAGCATCATTATTAGCGTAAAAAACACAATACGGTTATTCACTATTAGCACCTCCTTTTCCTTCCTCCAAGATGAAGACCTCCACCTACTGAACCATATAGCCCGATTAAAAACCCCAAATTGTAAGGCCAACCAGTGTTATTAACCTCGTACAGGCCAACTTCATCTGTAAAAAGACTAACAATAAAGCTAATGACGATTATCAATCCATGCCATACACCTGCCCAGAAGCCAGCAACACTCCCAGGATTAACCGCCTGGTCCCAACGCTCATTACCCGGAGCACAACTTAGGCACATTAATACCACAATTAAAATAATACCAACCAGTAGATACTTCCTATTACTAAACATAATACCTCCTTTTTGGCTGTTGCCATTGTAATATTAGCAAATTTTTTACATATGTCAAATAAAAAAACTCGCAAGCGGAGAGTTTTAATAAACAGGTAGGACAATGGGCAAGTGATTTTTGAGGTCTATGGCAAATCAGACTAAAAATCAACCCGCGTCCTCTAAATCTTTTGCTATCTCCTTAAAAAACCAGAGGTCTGCCTTGAACATCTTATCTATCGCTTTCATCTCGGAAACGTCTACCCATCTGTAGTCTTTTACCTCAACAGGATCTACCCTCACATCATCATTTAATAATTGTACATACCACCAGTGCAAGCGGTAGTCACTGTCCTCGGTAAAACACTCCCACACCTTCCGGATAGGTTCTACGCCTATCCCCATCTCCTCTTGTGCTTCACGCAAAACCGCCTCTTCTTGTGTTTCACCCTCTTCTACAGCTCCGGTTATTGGGCACCAATAATCCTCGGCAGCGCCTTTCTTTGCCCTCTTGATAAGAAGAAATTTCCCCTTTCTCTTTATAACAACAGCTACAGCATCTTTCAATTACTCCTCCATTGATTGGGAAGGCATTTAAAAATAAGCCTGAATATCAAGGGAACCGTGTATCTTGCACCTGCCCCACAAGAGAGACCTTTATTCATCTATCGAGATTGGAGGTTCTTTATTCTTTTCCTGTGGATAAAGGCCGTGAGCTCTGCACCCACTATAAATATTAAAGACATATAGTATATCCATAGAAGAACTACTACTACTGCAGATAGACTTCCGTATATCTTTCCATAATGGTTGAAATTACTGAGAAACCAGTCATACAGGTATTTTGCTATCATCGTAAAGACGGAAGTAAAAATGGCTCCGGATAGAGCGGATATACTGTCTGTATTCCTGTGGGAGAAGACCCTGTAAATGATAAAGAAGAAGCCAACTGCAATTACAATGGGTAGAATAACATCCGTTAAAGAAAATATGTGTGTTATTATAGAATTAACCCTGGCCCCTTCGACAAGTTTACTAATAAAAACAAGTCCCCTTGAAAGCCCAACAAACATGGCGAAAGTGGCCAGCATCAGGGGAACTATAGTCAGTGAGAGAACCCTCTGCTTCAAAAAGAACCCCTTCTCCTTCTTTTCATATATCCTTTCTATTGAAATAATCGCTATATGAAATGCCATACTACCAGCCAAATAAAAGACAATCCCGCCTATAATTCCAAAGGTTACCTTTTTGCTTATCAGGGTATTTATATAATCAACTGCGGTATCCCCCGAGGCTGGAAAGAACTTTGCAATAAGTACGAGTGTCTCCTGGAGTGCTGCCCCGGATGAATTTATTATATGGGCAACAATGGAAGTAAAAACAAGGAGGAATGGCACAATAGAGAGTATGGTAAAGAAGGAGATGGACGCTGCAAGCAGCACTCCACCGTGCTTTAGGAAATTATCTACTATCTCTTTGACACTCTTTATTGATACGAAAAGCCACCTTACCTTAATGTAGTCTTCCAGTTTCTTTCTGTCTCTTTCAACTCTTTTCTTCTTCATAAATTGATTATAAACAATAAAATCACTCAGTCAATAGATATAATATATAAAGCAAATTATCTCTTTATCATCAAAGAATATATTTTTTTATTTATCATTCCATTCATTATTTAATTTCGCATCAATTCCCTAAAAGTTAAGCGGAGGCCCAATGTTTTCTCACTCTCCTTCAACCCACCGCTCAAGCCCGGTTGACCTATGGATAAGTTTGCCATTAGCATAAATAGTGAAGCCCAATGGATAACCTTTATATCTTTTGGGATTTTTTGGCGATTGCCACACAATTGTGATATCTCGCCCCTGGTAGGAAACATGCTCAAGTGAAAAGTAACGAAGATTAAGTGGAAGTGGGTCCATTTCTATGCGACCGTCCTCCCTCGGTTCGAATCCAACAACATGACGGATTATGATATCAATCCACCAGGAATGCATATAATCGCGAAAATGGCTGAGGGGGGCACCCGTTATCGGATTGTAGCGCTCGTAAAAATCTGCACGGGTCTGAAGATGGTTTCGAGCAGCGCGGTTGAGAAGCCGGGAGGCCTCTGGTAACAGGGTGCGATCAAAGTTCTTTACTGAAGTGGCAAATGCCTCTATCACATGGGAGGTCGCAGCAGGCCAGGAGGGACCTTCCCAAAAGGCAGTGGGATTGAAATGTGGGTCATCTTTAGATAGTGCGGGAACAGGATAGGGCAACCAGAACTCATCAGGATTCAAGAGATGTTTTCGGAATACCCCAAGGTGCTCGTACTCTCCAATCCCGGCGAAGAATGGATAGAAAGTCGTAATGCAAAGCATACGAGATAGTTCTTTTCTAACTGGATGACGGTCCCGCCAACACTTATCTTTATCATCCCAGAGGAGTGAATTGAGTGCCTCCTTGGTTTTGTTTGCATAATCTTTTAAGTATTTTGCATCGGTGCCCTTAGTGAGTACTTTCGCCATATTGGAAACTGCAGAGAGATTTGCATAGGCATAACTGGTGGCGTCAACTGCATCATATCTCAGTGTGGCGTTTTCACTGCCCCAGCGAAACAGGTCATCCATTCCTGTTTCGAGTTGATTGTCAATGACGAACAACCCATCACCATCTGCATCACGGTCTGCTATCCACCACTCCACATTCTTCTTCATACCCTCATAAACTTCTCGAAGCATTTCCTTATCCCCGTGGATAAGATAATGTCTCCAGGCAGCATAGGGTAGCAGTGAAAGTCCTGTTCTGGAGTGATGATGGACTTTCACGCGATTTGTGCGAGGGGAAGTATACCAGGGGAAACGCCCATCCTCGTAGGCAGCATGTATCATATTTGCAATATGTCCATATCCTATTGCAGGATCTATGGCCCAGTTTATATCCAATGCCATAAATGGCGCGCTGTAGCAGCAGTATGTCTGGTAAGCCTGCCTTCCCTCAAGAACGACAGGATATTTGAAATATCCGAGATTCCCTCCCGTTGTAGAAAATTTAAGCAAGAACCACCGAAAACCATAGAGCTCTTCCAATCCTTTATCAGAACATGTGAAACGGGGAATGCTGTGCTCAAAGAAATCCTGCCACTCCTTTCGATTTAAGGCAATCGGGTCTTCTTGCTTTAGCGTTGCAATAAGATTTGCCTCTGCAGTTTCTGAGTCCGGGCTGATGGCACAGGCTACCCTTAACTGTCTTACCACCCCACTCGGAACCTCTACCTCATAGACTATCTCATACGTCCCGGGAGGAGAGGTTACAATTTCTTTCGCTTTAGCATTACTGCCAACTGCCATACAGAGCCCTTCCGGAAGTATCTTTGGAAAGACATTTTTGTCTATCATTATTACGTAATCACCTTTTCTTTGCGTGAGTTTCTCACCGCCTTTCCTGCCACGCCAGTCAAAAGACTCACGGCAATCCCCTGTAACTTCTATTCTCCGTGTAAGTGTTTTATCGGATGTATTACAGAGATGAATCACAGAAATAACCACATCATCCTTTGTTACGCATACCTGTCTCTGCTCTATGAGCCCTTCGCTGGATTTGGTCTTTTTATACAGGTTCTCTCCATCAATTTCATGTCTTGATATTATTATCTGGTCCAGATTTACATTAGTATTAATGGCAAAGTCAATATCGGGAGATACAAGTACATAGTCAGGATACCAATTTATGGTACCCCCATCAACTGCACTAAAAACATCGCCAAGGTTATGCGTGGCGAAAAAGAACTTTGAAGGTTTACCGGTATAGAGAGCAACATTACACCCGTGACCAACACAGTTTTTATCAGTCCTGTTGCCGATAAGGTCAAGCACGGGGACCTCCCCACCTCTGGCAGCAGACTTGTAATCTTGACCCTGGGAACCGTATTGTCGCACAGGATGCTCTGCCTCTATTAAAATTTCAGGTTTAATTTCTTCAGATGCCATTGTGCTTGATAAGAGAAGTATAGGTATTACTATGCTTAATAACCGAATGAGACTTTTCTCTTGTATAAGGTGTTCTATTATATTCTCTTTTTCTCTTTTCATAATTATTTGCTCCTAACTTTATTTATTTTGTTTAACCTCCTGGAAACTCTTTTTTTATACCGCAAAAACAATCAAAAGTCAAGACAATTGTGTTGGTCAACTACGATAACCAACAGTTGAATGGTTAAATAGTCTTGTCCCTGGAAAATGTTTCTTGACAATCTATCATTTTATGCCATATTTTTACTGGTGTGAGGAAATTAAATATTTTTAGAAATGATTAATTTATCAGTGTGCTGTTTTTATTCCTGCAAAAAACATCTTCGATCAGGCTCTTAGGGGAGTAAGATATATGAATGGTTGGAGTGGTACTATCCTACATATAGATCTTACCAATAAGACTCATCGTTTCGAACAACCAGATTCAGAAACTTACGAGACCTGGATTGGGGGAAAGGGTCTTGCTGGTTATTATCTTCATCCGCACATCACTCGTTCCTGGGATGACCCCGAAATGCCGGTAATCTTTATGGACGGTCCGCTGGTGGGCACGGCTTCCCCGACCTCCGGACGTATGTGCATTATGTCCCGCTCGCCGCTTACGGGGACGGTGGGGGACTGTTCGGTAGGGGGTAGCCTTGGAACGGAACTCAAAAAAGCAGGACTCGATGGGATAGTCATAACAGGGAAAAGCGACCAACTCATAGGCATTGAGATTATCGACAAATCAATAACAATTCGTGACGCTTCCACTTTTTCTGGCATGGGAATTAGTCTGCTTTACGAGCGACAGAGGGGAAATGGTGCGGTTGCCATGATTGGTCCGGCGGCCGAGAATGGCGTTTTATTCTCCAGTATTGTGGTGGATGGCAGCTTTGCTGCAGGTCGAAACGGCATCGGATTAGTACTCGCCTCAAAGAATCTAAAATATCTCACAGTCAAAGGGACAGGGCGCGTAGCAGTCCACGATAACATTGGTTTAAAGCAAGCACGGGAGGACATCTTTCGCCAGGTAGCTGCGACCCCTGTGTTAATGGGTGAACATGGAATAGCTTATTACGGTACAGGTGCACTTTATGACCTGATGGACAGCCGCCGAATGATGCCTACTGCGAATTTCCGGATGACCAAATTCAAATCGGCTCACAGAATGAACGCCTCTGCCCTTAACAAAAAGTATTCTCCAAAACGAGCTGGATGTAAAGGCTGTCACATCCTTTGCAAAAAGGTGGGGAAGGGGGGAACACACATCCCGGAGTTTGAGACTATGTCACATTTCAGCGCACTCCTCGAAAACGAGGATATCGAGATTATGGTCAGGGCTAATGCTCTCTGCAACGAGATGGGAATGGATACCATCTCTGCTTCATCCACTCTCGCTTGTTATTCTGAAATAACTGGAAAGAAGCTTACGGGTAAGCAGATTATTTCACTGCTTTTAGATATTGGACGGGGGCAAGGAAGGGGAAAAGAACTGGGTCAGGGCTCCTACCGCTACGCCGCCTCAAAGGGTCAACCCGAACTTTCTATTTCTGTTAAGAAACAGGAACTCCCTGCATACGACCCGCGCGGTGCTTACGGGATGGCTCTGGCTTACGCTACATCCACACGCGGCGGTTGTCACCTTCGAGCATATCCTATAAGTCATGAAATACTCAGAAAACCTGTGGCGACCGACCGTTTCTCCTTTGCGGGTAAGGCCAGGATAATCAAGATAGAGGAGGATCAGAATGCTGTGGTGGATTCCCTTACTGCCTGCAAGTTTGTCTTCTTTGCCAGTTCTCTGGAGGAATATGCCAGGGTTTTTACTGCAGTCACCGGTGTACATTCTACGGCGCAGGACCTCCTGAAAATTGGGGAGCGCATTTATTACAACGAACGCATCATGAATGCCAGGAATGGCTTTTCCAGTAAAGAGGATGACCTTCCTCCCCGTTTCTTTAAAGAAGCCGGGAGCAGTGGGAGCAATATTAAAATCAAACCTTTGAACCGCAAAGAATTCCTTAAAGCACGAGCCAATTACTACAAAATCCGTGGCCTTGACGAAAATGGTATGCCAATAAAGGAAAAAGCCTCTTTGCTGGGATTAAAATGGGAGAATCATAAAGGAAGCGAACTGCAGTGAAACAATTAGTTGATAAATACGTTAATAAACTCGTCTCTGCTGGCCTTGCAGAGGAAGGTGCACCCCTACTCGGCGGTCTTGATGCAGAATTGGTCTGGAATCGCAGCGACCCCGCCTGCAATGAGCTGGAGGAAGTCTTTGGCGCCCTTAATATTAATTCGCTTCTCTTTTCCAAACCTGCTGAGCCATACCTATCTATTATTGAATACCTGGCAAAAGGTGCCGATAAAGCAATTCACCCGAATGACTCTGAGACCCGAACCTTCATGCATGACCTTCCAGTGATTCGGGATTTTAAGTCGAGACAGATAACTGGTGCGCTTAAAGAGAGAAAGAGCGTAATCATTCCCGGGTATGGCATAGTCACCTGGGGCACAGTGAGTCCCGAGCAGGCCTTTATCTTCTACAGCTCGGTCTGCTTTGCATGCTTTGTAAAATTCTTCTCCGATTATTTAACCGAAGTCCGAAACGGTACAGTCTCAAAAGAGCAAGCCAGGGTCTTCGAAAGAGTAGTCCGGCAGCTCACACCTTTACCAGAAGAACCTCCCGTGCTGATGCACGGAAGGTTTAGATTGGAAGAGGATGTGTACCGCGCCATAAGCGAGGCAGGGCGAGCAACCGTGAAACATCACCTTGTAGATTCCTTTTTCGGTAATGTTTCTTTCCGATACAATAATACTCTTTACATCAGCCAGACGACTTCTTCACTGGATGAACTCGAGGGTTGCATTGATCCCTGTCCACTGGATGATTCCAGCTGCACCAGTATCACAGCATCAAGTGAGTTCACTGCTCACCGCGAGGTAGTACTCCGTACAGGAATGAATGCAGTGTTGCACGGCCACCCGAAATTTTCCGTCATCATTTCTATGGACTGCGAGAAAGAGGACTGTAAGTTTCGAGGACAATGCCACACCAGGTGCCCGGAGGAACGTTTTGTAAAAGACATCCCCATTGTCCCCGGGGAGGTGGGTACCGGCCCTTATGGTCTTTGCCATACATTGCCGCCCGCTATGGAAGGACACCGTGGGGTAATCGTTTACGGTCATGGATTATTTACGGTGGGGCAAAGCGACTTTAACGAGGCATTTACAAACTTGCTCAACATCGAGCGAATGTGCAGTGATGAATATTTCCATCGAGTTGGTGTTTAAGTACTTATTAAGGGGGATATATAATTACTTAAGATGTCACGTGTTTATTACTAAAATAAGTGCCTTATCTTCGTCAACCATTCGGACTTGCTATCCGAAAAGACGCGGTCAATTTTCCCGGCGTGGAAATTGCCGCTCGCCCCATGAAATACTTCAAGAAGCAGCTATACATATTATTTCACGGGGCGAGGCTCTCGGACTCGCTCCCGTGAGATCTTCAATCTCACGAACCGTGCCTGCTCATCCTCCGAGACGCTTTTCTTGATAGCAAATCCTCTGATATTCAACTCTCCCTTATATTCTTATGGAGATAACCTCAAATGTGACATCTTTATATAGTAATAAATGGCGATATTGATAAACAGTAGTAACATAAAATATAAGGAGGTAAGGATTGATTAAGTTTCTTCTGTGGTTAATTCTATTGGTGTTGTGCTGGCCAGTTGCATTACTATCACTTATCCTTTATCCAATAGTCTGGCTCCTTTTGATTCCGTTACGAATCCTGGGGATTGCTACCACGGCCATTCTTGCCTTTTTTAAGGCAATTGTCATGCTGCCCGCGAGGGTCTTAGGTAGGTGCTAATTTCATTAAGAGTAAAGGAATCGTATATCCTGCAATATTAAACATCATATGCACGACTATTGCCGGTATAAGACTTTCGGTTTGTTCACGATAATATCCCGCTATAAATCCAAGTACAGTAGCAGATATAACTATATTTATAACAATTAAATCCGGGAATACGCTCAGTAAACAGAAGTGACCAAGACCAAATGTTATAGCACAAAATGTTACAGGAACGCTAATATACACCTTACATAGTTTGAATCCATATTTTCTTAAAGGAGCGAGAATACCCTGTAGTAACCCTCTATAAAAGAACTCCTCAGAAATACTTGCTATTATCCAGACCGAAATAACAGCCCTCAGTATTCCATCTGACATTGCAGAATTCCCTCCTTCTTCGGCTCCCATTCCACTTAAAATAGCCACTACTATATTTAATACAATTACTAAAAATCCCACCATAATACCCATAAGTGCGGGTTTAGTTAATTGACGAATCTTAACTGACTTAAAACCATATGTCGATAGGTTGCCTTTACTAAATATACTCATTAAGACAAAAGAAACAGTTAACAATGTAAGTTGAGTAATATTACCTTTAGATATCCAGGGGTGCGACTTAAGTAGACCTTGCAAAAAACCCAGGGAAGGTATTATCTCTAAAGAAAGAATATAGATACCTATCCATATAACAATTGCCCAGCCTATCCTTACAAAATTCTTCATTGTCTATTCCCTCCATTTATATCGTTGCACAGATAATTGTTGCACTCTTATGGGTAACTTTCGCACAATATAGTTTTCTAAAGAAGCTAAGCGATTCCCAATAATACGTATATTGTTATTCGCATGTTCTTTTTAATCCCTACAGGAAATTCTCCAGATAATCCTTGCTAAAATCAATTTTCAGTTCTACCCACAGGGGATAATGGTCTGACATCTGAAATGTTCGCCAGACTTTTTTGAAATATCTCAATTTCTGAGATTCATCTTTCACTTTACCGCTTTCATCAAAATCTCTTTTAGATGGATTTATAAAATTCTCATATACGTTGAATTCGTCATCTTTAAATACTGATTTGTAATAATTAAAAACACCCGCATTTTTCTCACTATCACCCAATTGTAATTCGTTTGGTCTTGCTTTAAAAGCAATTTGGTCATAGAACTTTGTCTCATCAAGATTGGTAGCTCTCTTTAGTTCGACTGGAATCTCAAAACCACTTCCTTCCAGGGCATACATTGTTTCATGTTCGGGGCTAACAATGTTAAAATCTCCCAGTAAAACATAATTATAATTTTTATCGTTGGCCCTTTTTGAAATAAATTTGCCGATTGTTTTTATCTCCTTTACTCTTCGCTCAAATTTCGCTCCGTAGCTACAGCCATAATAAATATGAACCGTGCATAGCATAAATTTGAACCAACCTGATTGAAATGCTACAAGAAAAGGGGTTCTCGAAAACTGGCGTTTACCTGCTATAAGCTTCGTTTCGGGAAGCACAACCTCCCCGGCAACATTTCGAAAACTTACTTTATTGCTGTCGAATACAAATGTCATTCTTTCTTTATTACCCGAACTTCCTTCGGTTACATCTGTTACAATAAAATGCCAATTACGACCCAGGATATTTATAACTCTCTTAAGCGCCTTTAAATTCGCATTGATTTCTTGTAGAGCTATGATATCAAAAGCTGAAATAATTTCTGCGATATAGTAATAGGATTCGTTCATCCTGGGACCGTGTTTAAACTTGTTGGAATCAAAATCACGTATATTCCACGTTGCAAGTAGTAGAGTATCGTTAACTGTTTTTCGCGGTATTTCTGTTCTTATCTGTTTCCTTAATGTAATTAATTTCCCTGCAACTCTACTTCGTTCTTCTCTCTTGAATATTCTCTTTAATCCGGGATAAAATGGCATTTGTCACCTCCTTTGTTGTTTATATTAATTTAATAAAATCGTATAGTTAAGCCGCCTGTTTCCGAAACGCTTCAACTACATCTCTCTTAACCGCCCTTGCTTAATGTATAGGGAAAAGAAAAGCAAAAGTCAAGTTATTGCAAAATAACTTTACAACATTTTTAATTGAGTTTACTCTAATCCATCTTTAGAAATTGGGGCGTTTTTTATCTTAGTCCTATTATCTTAACATTATACCCTTTCTGGCCTCTTTACATGTCTGCAATAAGTTGGCAGAAGTAAACCCCACTGTGGATATTAACCATTGTGGGAAAATCTTTGTAGCACATGCTAATTTTAAATCTCACTTTTAACATTTACCTTCAACGCTAAAACTCAATTGACAATCCAGCCCAATGAAGCATATTAAATTCTGAAAAGGGAATCACCGCGTAATCAAAACTGTATTTCTCTTTAAATTTTATACCAAAACCAGCGCTAAATCCTTCCTGTGCTAGCTCCTCTTCTTTGCTAATACTATAGCTATAACCCAATCTCAATTGAAACATATCAAAATATTCTCCTTCTACACCTATACCACTGATTATAATACCATCTATTTCCCATCCCGTATTCAAGTATATATTACACGCATAAACAGGTATAGCATAGTCAATAAGAACTTTCACTGCCAAAGGAAAATCCTCTTTTTCTAACTCATAGGTAATACCAGTCCCGAGATTTAAAACGCTCACACCACAATTACACCCCGGAAATATATCCTTTATCATTATTCCAATATCTGCTGCAACACCGTTTGCAGTAACATCTGCAAGCTTTTCCTGGATGAGTTTTAGAGATACACCCATCGATATACTACTAATGAAATAACTAAATGACAATGCACCTGCTACATCGTAGGCGGAAAATGGAGCAGTGGAATCACCCGATGTATCATACCCCTCTATATCAGCTGTATGAAGATATGTAATATCTAAGCCAATTCCAAATCTGTTAGTTCGAAAAATACCACCTATATGTTCTATTCTTGCATCTGTAAACCACTCTATATGTGAAAAGGAAATTTCTTTGTCTTGCTTAAATGACATACAGGCAGGATTATTATGAACTTCATTTATTCCACCATATGCTAATGCTACTGAATTGGGTGATGGATCAATAAGAAGAAAACCCATTGAACTACTTTTAGCTACTATTCCTGTGTAGAAAATACACAATATAAACAGCACTTTTCCTTTCTCCACTTTTCCCTCCTTACTATCTTATTACAACAAACTTACCACTTGCTTTCTTCCCGCCATCAGACGATTTTACAACAAAGAAATAAATCCCGCTTGTAATGTCACCCACACTCCACTGGTAAGTTATCTCTGAAAGATTGCCGGAATTATGCACCAACCTGCCGCTCATATCATATACCTTGATATTATCACCAATACTCAAATCACCAGAAAAGGTTATTATATTCTCTCCTCTGTAAACCCGGCAGGGATTGGGAAATACTTCTAC
This sequence comes from Candidatus Stahliibacteriota bacterium, assembly GCA_030668705.1. Lineage (GTDB taxonomy): Bacteria > Hydrothermota > UBA3072 > UBA3072 > UBA3072 > DAOVFB01. The sequence goes on along the minus strand of DAOVFB010000020.1, from coordinate 557 downwards.
CAGATATTCCTCTTCAGATACACCACCCTCATCAAATTCGTACGCGCCGAGATCCGGGGCAGCTTCCTCATAGGCCAGGTTGATGCCTTGATTCTGTGCCCACGTTATATTCCCGTCAATCGTGATGGTTTTGGTCAAGTAATCCACACTGATGATACGAGCTCTCTCTGTACTCCCATAGAGTTGGATCTCATCTCCTTGAACACCCGCTATCCCCCACCCATCCATGAAGTAACCGGCATCTGCCACTTGAAATGTTGTCCCTGAGCCATTGGGAGATGTCACAGTGGTCAGGTATGTCCCGGCGTCTATGCACGGGCTGTTCGATTTAAGGTGGAGGTCTGGCAAATTAGGGTTGTCCGGATCAGTGCCAGACGTATCAACAAATCCTGGGTCTACATCGTTCTGGTCCCAGTTGTTTTCGATCACTTGAGGATCAACTTGCCCCTCATAACTGATAGAACCGTTCTTATTGTCGTAGAAAATACTATTCTTAACGACATTTCCAACCGGGCTCGCCCCACTCCAGTTGGCAAAATACATCCCCCCTTGAAACC
>DAOVFB010000030.1 GCA_030668705.1 Candidatus Stahliibacteriota bacterium | reverse complement strand
CTCTGTGTCTCTGTGGCTATTGAAAGGTGTGGGGAGGCTCAAAAGGTAGGTCAGGCAATTTCCTGTAATTTATAGAGTGTTCTATATATACCTTCCTCTTTAATAAGTTCTTTGTGGGTTCCTCTTCCAACAATTTCTCCTTTATGTATTACTATTAAAGAATCTATCTGCTTCAGAGTTGCAAGTCTATGTGCTATAATAAGGGATGTTTTTCCCTCTATCATTTTGAATAGAGCTTCCTGTATCAACCATTCAGTTTCAGGGTCTATATTTGCAGTTGCTTCATCTAAAATGAGGATTGGTGAATCACTTATTAAAGACCGTGCAAAGGTGACCAGTTGTTTTTCTCCTGTTGAGAGTCCTCCGCCTTCTTCTGTAACCGTAAGGTCTAACGAGATATTTTTTCTATCCATTGCTTTATTAAGATTAGATACAAAAAGAGCTCTATCCAATGCATCTTTCTCTGGCTTTCTCCAGAGATTGACATTTTTCCTTAGGGCCCCGGAGAAAAGGAAAGGCTCCTGGGAAACAGTAGCTATATGTTTTCGGAGGTATCTTTTATCCATATCTCTGATGTCAACTCCACCGACTTTAATCGAACCTTTGTCCAAATCATATAGACGAAGGAGAAGTTTGATTATTGTTGTCTTTCCCGAACCTGTATATCCAACTATTCCTACCTTTTCTCCCCTTTCGATTCTAAAGGATATATCCCTTAAAGTCCATTCATTCCCATCGTAAGAGAACCAGACATTCTCAAATTCAATATCCCCTTTTATTTCAGGATTGGAAGTTACCACGGGATTGGGTATCCTATCGTCATTTTGTAATATCTTATATATGCGTTCACCAGCAGCCATTGCAGATTGCATTATGTTAAATTGTTCGCTCAATTCCCTGATCGGTTGGAACAATCTTTCAAGATAGGAGATAAAAGCTACGAGTGTTCCGAAGCTAATTATTCCTGATATTATTCCCTTTCCGCCAAACCATATCAGAGCAGCTATTCCAAGAGAACGGATGAGACTTATCATAGGACGGAAGATCCCAAAAACCTTTACCATTTTGAAGGTTGTTCCATAATAATCATCATTAATTAGAGCGAATTCCGCCTCTTTTCTATCTTCTTGAACAAATGATTGAATTACAGAAATACCTGATATACTCTCTGAGATGTGTGAGTTTATTATGGCGAGTTTTTTACGAATATTCCTGTATATTGTCCTTGCTTTGGTTCTAAAAACAAAAGTCAGGTATATAACCAGAGGGAGAATCGCAAGGACAACCAGGAATAATCTGGGACTCATAAATAGCATCACTCCCAGAATTCCAATGATGGTCAGTATATGAGACCCAATGTATACCAGGACCTCAGAAAAGAATTCGCTGAGTGCTGCAACATCATTTGATACTCGGGTAACAAGGCGCCCAACCGGGTTCTTCTGGAAGAAATTATAAGCAAGGGAGGTATATTGTTTTATCAGGTTTTCCCTTATATTGTAACTGATTTTCTGGCCTATTAACTGGATCTGATAAACCTGAATAAAGGATAAGATGAATATCGCGAAGATAAGCGCTAAATAAATTAGAGCAAGTTTCTTTATACCAGCAAGCGCGCCCCTACGTAACTGTAGACGCTCGGAAAAAGAAAGCTCCTTCATATCTGTTGTTAGAACAATACAAAAATCATCAGTTTCTAAATGATTTACTTTCTTTATTACCTGCTTTATCCCATCCGACTTCTTTATAAGGTAATAATTATCCCTGGATATAACTCCTCTGTCTTCCAGTTCACCTTTGGTGCTCTCTTTTATTCCGGAAAGATCCATAAATATACGGTTGTCCGACCTTATAAATGTACTCTTATTGAATCTTTCCGGCATCTCCTCCGCTCGGAGGACTTCCTTGCCTGTAGGCGATATGTAGCGGTCAATACCTATTTTGTAAATATAGGGAAGGACAAGATTGAAGCCAGTTAAAAGTAGAAGTAGGAGAAAGTTCAAGGTGACTATTTTCCAGTATGGTTTTATGTAACTCCACAGCCATCTCATTATTGTGGAATCATAAACCTTCCCAACTTTATCTTCTTCGAAATATGAATGAGTCTCTCCAGGCATTATTCGAGAAGTTCCTCCAGTTTTTGTTTCTCATAGAGCCGTGTATATAGTTTCCCGTTATTTATCAATTCTTTATGAGTGCCTCTCTCGATTATTTCACCATTATCCATCACAAGAATCTCATCTGCATCCTTAACAGCGGAGAGCCTGTGACTTATCAGTATTGAAGTCCTTTGAGTTAGAAAGTCTCTGATATTCGCCATTATTGCCTTTTCCGTATGTGAATCAACAGAAGAAAGAGCATCATCAAATATTAATATTGGGGGATTCAATATCAAAGCCCTTGCTATGGCGATACGTTGTCGTTGACCCCCTGAGAGGTTCATCCCCCTTTCTCCCAGGAGGGTATCAAAACCATTCTCCATCTCCATTATTTCCTGATAGATCTCGGCTTTCTTTGCCACCTGAGTGATTTCTTCAAGAGATGTTTTTGGCTTACCAAAAGCAATGTTATCTCTTATGGTAGTTGAGAATAAGATAGTTGATTGAGGCACCAGGCCTATCGATTTTCTTAGATTCTCCAGCGAGAAATTTGCTATGGGTTTACCATCTATATAAATCCCTTCGGCATCATAATTTCTCCAGAGAAGGTTTACTATAGTGGTTCGACCGGCAGCAGTAGTCCCGACAATTGCTGTTCTCTTATTTGGTTCGAATTGAACGTTTATTCCCTTGAGTACGGATGCTCCATTGTAGCTGAAATAGAGATCCTTGAATTCTATTATTCCTTTCTCTACTTTTTCCTTTCCCCTGTCTTTGATTTCAGGTTCCATTGTTAATATTCGGTTCAGTCGCTTAAGAGAAGCAGTTCCTCTCTGAACCCTATTTATTACAATACCAATTGCTATCATTGGCCATATCAGGATATCGAGGTAGCTAAAGAATGCGACAAAGGACCCAAGTGTTATCTTTCCTGTGATGACATCCCGACCGCCAAAGAATAATATGATACTAAAGGCAATTTCGGCTAAGAAGAAGATTATAGGTCGAAATCCTGCCCAGTGTTTAATCAAGTCCATACTTCTATTAAAATATTCCTCATTTGTTTTGTCAAAATCATCAATGGCTTCTTTTTCCTGGACATAATTCCTTATTATGTGTATACCAGTTATGAATTCACGGACTTTCCCCGAAAGGAGTGAAAAACCCTCCTGTGAATGTTCGAATTTTATATGTATTATTTTTCCAAAATAATAGGTGCAACCAGCAATAAATGGCCCGACGATGAGCGCATATAGGGTAAGTGTTCTACTGATATAAAACATCATCGCAAGAGCCACAAGGCCCATAAATACAATATCGGCTGCTATGACTACCCCGAATCCAGCGGCTTGTTGAACTGCTCTTACATCATTTGTAGCACGTGCCATTATGTCTCCTGTGTCTGTTTGGTGGTAGAATCGAGCGCCAAGAGACATCAGGCGATGGTAGAAGTCTTTCCTTAGATCCCTTTCTAACATTCGAGAAGCCCCGATTATCATGACCCTCCAGAAAAATCTGAAGACGAGCACTAATAATCCAAGCCCGATGATAATTAAGGCATAGAATGGTAAGGAATGAGATAGGGGGAGATTACTCAAATCATCTATGACAAATTTTAGAATCCATGGAACCACCATTTGAGCTCCATCCACAATAAGAAGGAAGACAAGCCCTTTGCCCAATCTGGTTTTTTGTTTTAGCAAGAGTCTACAAAAGTCTTTAAATTCTTTCATGATAGTGATATTGATAGATTTTTATCTTCCTTTGTCAACCTGATAGTTAACTTGACAACCCCATTTTCTCTCGCAGAGCACGCAAAGGGAGCAAAGAACGCCAAGGAAACATAAATTTAATTTCTATAAGAATCAAAGATTACAAATCTTCTTGATATTATTGGCTCTAATTTCTTGTTGTGATTTAAACATTAGGCTTTGTTCTACAGTTGTATGATTTTAATTATTTAACGCCTTTTACGCAAATCATAATGTCATTGAATGTAGGGGCAAGACATGTCTTGCCCTTCCCCTCCAGCCGGACTCCTCTGGAGCAATCTATCTGTGGTCTAAAAGGGATAAGCAAGTTAGGAATATTCTGACAGTAACATAGGAAATTATAGATGTAGGCACGAATTTATTCGTGCACAAGGGATTGAAAATCAAACATATATGCAAAGGGAGATTACATTCAAATTGCAAATATTGAGTATTCCAACAGTTTCCTTAATGTTACCTAAATCGAAATCTTCTATATACGGATTTAACCCTGGTTTTTCATTTTAAGTTGGTTCACTTAACGTCTCGAATACCAACCCCAATATTGAATATATTTTGCTCTGAATGTTCCATATCCCTTATTATACACTGACCCTGTATCATAAATTTCCCGGATGTTACTCCAAAAAAAATATGATTATAAACTTCCTGTCTGAAATCCGAATTCATGAAATCGTAAGCATAACGAGGGTCTTGTAGTCTACCTGCTCCTATTGTTATAAGGCCTCCAGGCACAGCGGAATTAAAACCCAATAATGCATTATATTGATAATAGGGAGGAGCGTTTTCGCTAGCCAGGATTACTCCGTAGGCACCTGAAACAAGAAGGTTAAGAGGGCAATTTGAACCAACGGATAGTATTTTTTGCCTTCCAAATAGGAATCCATTCACGAGTAGCCCAGGAATAATAGGAATATCTAAACCTACACCCGCATCAGTGGAGCCTGTTACACCTAAATTTATTCTAATAGAAAGGTTTGTGGGTGGTGAATAGCCTGATATGAACTCCTTTTCGCCTCTCTTGAGTGCTTCTGCATTCTGAAAAGGAACAGCACATCCAGAAATCATTATTATAATGCTTAATAACGCAATTACCCATTTCATTAAATCAATTATAATATTATTAAAGATATTAGTCAATAATGCTAAAAGGGGTTTCTCATATGCTTGCAAAAAATTGGATAGTCCATAACATTCTGACATAGGAGATAGATTCTATGATAAAAAAAGAAGGGGATAACTTAAAAAGAGTTATAGTTTGTAGTCCTGAATTTGAATATTTCAGGGTCGAGAATTTCAAAGTCCATAACATTACCGATATTCCAGATGAAAATAGAGCAAGGGAACAACATAACGAGTTAAAGGCAATACTTGAGGATTTCGGGAGTGAGGTTATCAATATCCCCGAACTTAATAACCATCCAAATTCAGTCTTTACAAGGGATACAGCCGTATGCACTCCAGAAGGGTATATTGAGTTGAGAATGGGTTTACCAAGCAGAAGGGGAGAGGAGGATTGGATGGCAGAATTCTTAAGCTCACTTGGGTACCATAGAGCAGGAACTATAGAAGAACCCGGAACAGTTGAAGGAGGAGATGTCATATTAAGAGATAGGGTTGCCTTTATTGGAAGCTCCAGAAGAACTAATAAAAAGGGAATAAAACAAATATCAGCACTACTTAAAAAGATGCAATATGAAATAAGAGTGGCAAATGTTCCATCCACTTATTTACATCTTGGTGGTGCAATGAGCATTCTTGGTAGGGGATATATACTCTGCTGTAAAGGGGTATTCCCAGAGGCTTTTCTCAATGGTTTTAAGGTGATTGAAGTCCACTCTCAAACATTTGTAAGTGGAAATGTGATTACCCTGGGCAATGAAGAAATAATTGCGGAGGTATCCAATGTAGAGGCAACCCAGAAGCTAAAGCAAAACGGCTTTACAATCCATGTAATTGACCTTTCGGAATTCATAAAAGGAACGGGGGGGCCGAGTTGCCTTATAATGCCACTTGAGAGGGGATAAAGACACACATCACCCAAAGAATAGACACAGATTTACACAGATATCAACTGATTAAAAACACACACCTCCAAATCCTAAATTTGACACAGATATTAACTGATTGAAAACTAAATCCTAAACCCTAAAACCTAAGACCTAAAAATGCCACGGTAAACTCACGGTTAATTTTCAATAAAGGTGATATGTGATAGAACTCAAGCGAGAAGACAAGCAGGTGATATGTGTTATGAGATAGAAGATGAATATGCACGTATCCCTTATCACTTACCACTTATCACATACCACATATCCCATATCACATATCACTTACCACATTCCACATCCAACATGCAGCTGTCAGTCTTTGCGTCCTTTACGAGAAAATTTGTGGTATCTGTTCTACGTTTAACTTCTTGACAAATTCCCAAACAACTCTATTATAAAACTATGATACTCAATCTTCTTATAGGTTTAGGCATATTTGCGAGTTCCTCCATGCCGCAAGGTGAAACTTCAATCGATACACCATCCGGTATTTCTATCGAGTGCAACCATAGATACTACATAGATTATAGCCTTATGGCCTCTTTTTACAGGGGGGATAATTATCAAGTAGGGATATATGGAGTAGGAGTGGGTAAGGAATTCGGACTCTGGAATAGTCTTAAAATCTTTCCCGAGGTGGGATTCAACGTGGTGGAAAGGGAAAGATCTGGTGTAGGGGAAAGGGGTTTTTCCCCTGTTTTCTCTGTCCGTTTTCTATACCTATTACCATCGGTAAGTCCAAGGTTCCAGGTTGGGTTTACGCTAAAGGAGATCTTTGATGAAGAAATTGGCATTGACTTTCTTGATATTGGTATTGGTTTCAGGCTGTAGTAATCCTTTCTCTATCCGTATGTGCGCCGATTATTTTCCACTGCAGGTGGGCAATAAATGGGTATACAATGTAGGGGGGGAGGCATCTTTTAAGGCAGAAATCGAAGTTATGAGTTATGACACTTTCTATACAGTGACTGTTGGGGGAGAGGAGATGTTGATAGAACGAAGGGCGGGAGAAGTAAATATAGTATATGAACTCACTACCACTTACCTTGGAGAAAAAGTATTCTTTGGGACAATTCATGAGCCTTATCTTAGCTTACCGTTTATTGAAAATGATAATTGGGAAAGGGAGTTTAAGCCCAGTACAGTATACAAAGGCGATACAGTACGCAAAAGCCTTTTTATAGCAGTCGATTCAGTAAAGATTACAACACTTACTGTTCCATCCGGAAAATTTAATGAAGTGTATCGCATACGAAGGACACGTATAGAGGATGAAGATAGTCTCATTTCCTATGAATGGTATGCTCCAAATGTAGGGCTTATAAGAAAGGAAACCCTGTTGGATTCCGTTACATGGGAACTTGAGGACTTTACTCCTCATGAGGAATAACAAAGAGGCTATAACGGATTTTGTTTATTATTTGCAGGCTGAACGGGGATTATCTCTAAATACAGTCTGTGCATATAAAAGGGATCTCTTGTATTTTCTCGATAGAACAGAAAAGAAAATAGAAAATATTACGAGGGAAGATATATTAAACTATATTGATGAACTTCAGAATTCCAAATATTCCAGTTCTTCGATTGCAAGGAAACTATCCTCCATCAGGATGCTATTTAGATTTTGTATAGGTGAGGGGTGGTTCCTAGAATCCCCAATGAGTAATGTGGAATCCCCACGTCTGAGAAGAAAATTACCAACTGTTTTATCTCCAACCGAGGTTGAGCGCCTGATTGAAAGTGCCAGGGGGACGTCTATTTTCGAGATGCGCGATAGAGCAATCCTGGAATTTATGTATGGATGTGGTCTTAGAACCTCAGAACTCCTGGATTTATACAAAGAAGACCTATTCCTGGCTGAAGACTTTATAAGGGTTAGGGGTAAAGGAAGTAAAGAACGCGTTGTCCCTTTAGGCGGAAAAGCAAAGAGCGCACTTATGGAATATCTAACAGAAGGAAGATTCAAGCTCGACAAAAATGTTTCTTCGGTTTTATTTCTAAGTAGAAATGGAAACAAGTTATCTCGAATGGGTCTATGGAAACGCTTCCAGAGGTATGTAGCAAAGTCCGGGATAAAGAAAAGGATTACTCCCCATACCCTGCGGCATTCATTTGCAACGCATCTCCTGGAAGGTGGGGCATCCCTGCGGACTGTCCAGATACTCCTGGGACATGCGGATATCTCTACCACAGAGATATACACCCATATTGACAGGTCATACTTGCGCGATATAGTATCCTCATATCACCCAAGGGGCTAATTATGCTGCTACTCGTAATATTATCTGTAATACTAAATCCACCTATAGTAAGAGTGAGATATGGAGGAGGTGATTGGTATAATGACCCTGATATCTTACCCAATCTTGCAAAGGAGATTAATAAGAGAACAGAGGTAAAGATTGAGGAGCAGGAAAAGATTCTAATCCTATCGGACCCTGAGATATTCTCATATCCCTTTCTTTTCATTACGGGACATGGAAGGATTCAACTGTCAAAGGAGGAGCAGGAAGAGCTCCGAAGATACCTCTGGAACGGTGGCTTTGTATACGCGGATGACGATTATGGAATGGACAAATATTTTAGAGGAGAAATCAATGAGGTTTTCCCGGAGCATCGACTCGTCCGACTGCCTAAAAACCATGAGATATACCATATCCTCTACGAGTTTCCGGAAGGGTTACCCAAGATACACGAACATTATAAGGGTCCACCTCTGGGATACGGACTCTATCTTAATGGAAGGCTTTCCCTGTTCTACACTTATAACACTAATATATCTGATGGTTGGGCCTCTCCGTCTGTCCATAATGACCCTGAAGATATAAGGGAGAAGGCATTTCGTATGGGAATAAACATCTACCTATACGCTCTTACTCACTGATGAATAAATGTATTTATGACCACTTCCGCAGTTTCTTTCCAATCGAAGTAGAAAAAGAATTGGTAAGAAAATTAGTGGATGAATGGCGCAAGGGCAAAGAACACATACATATATACCACGATACACCCCCAGATAAACCCTCTTATCCGCTGTATATTTCAATCGGAGTCATTGCTGGAGACTGGCCCGGTTTCTCAGAGGCAGTATTGGGAACAATCCATGAAAGGGGCTGGAACCTGAGTTATATATCGGGACTTTCACAGGAAGTGGAAGGGAGCAGGTTGGGAATTATAATAGTGGTAATCAAGATAGAAGATAAAAAAGCCCTGAAGAAATTTTTGACGGAGAGAGAAGAAATAATAAAAAACCTCCATAGCACCTCCATTGATAGCCTTGCAAAAAGGTTGCTCATTTCTATAGAATCAAAGCGGCTTGAGATATATTCTAAAGTAGTGGACATCATTGAAAGAGAAGCAAAAAAGAAAGAGCTAAAAGCCCTTTTGGGCCCTGACGGGGAAGCATTTATGTTCTTTGCTTCCCGCTCCGAAGCATATATCAGAGAGCGAAGTCCCGAGGACCTTGCCGATCAAATTATTAATAACCACAGGGTCCAGAAGGATGTTGTCAAAAGTAAGGGAGAAATTCAAATATATATAAAGAATTTGAAAACTACAAAAGAGAACCTTACGGGTATAACTGTTGGAATTTTCGAGAAGGACATGTTACTTAAAGAAATCCTGGACTCTATATCTTTTGCTCTTCCATATATCAGGATACTTTATAATAAGGAGTTTACTACTCCGGAGGGAGTTCTGGTTGTCCGTGTAGAGATAAGCGATGCAGCTGGAAATGCATATCCACCCTCCTACCATGAGAGAATAAAAAGGGTTCTTGAAAGACTGCATAAAAAGACACGTTCCGAAAGCGGAAAAGTCCTGGAAACTACAGGAGGTTTCGAGCATTATCTCAGGGCTATAATCCCACATCTTGTCAGGGAATTTAATAATACTGGAATCCCTCAGGTTTTCTTCTCTGTTATGGCTTCTTCGGAGTTTTTTCTTGAGTTCAAAATCATTGTTGTATCCGACAAGAAGGACAAGGAAAAGAAGGTAGCGCGAGTCCTTGAAGGTTTTGACCGTGTTGATGGACTTATGCTCCTCTCCATTCATCCTCCAAAAACATACGGAAATGTCATTGTGAATATCTTCGACGTCAGAGGGGATCTGGATAAATTTGACAGCAGTATGGCTCTTTATGATGGGACGAAAGGAATCATAAAACAGGCTATTGGGGAATTCCGAGATTTTGATGAGGGACTCAGGAAAACAGACACAGGTAAGTTACAATCCATCCTGGAAAATTTGCCTTCCATTCCTGAAAAAGAAATCAAGCGCATATATTATTCATTAGAGGATTTCTGGAGAATGAGTGCTTCCATATCTAATCTTACCAAAATTATCGAACTCACCTATAATGAACTCGGGAAGTATAAAAAGGGCGAGATAATGCTGAATTATATTGAGCTTCTGGACGGCACTGCCATTGTAATCGCTTCTCCTAAGGATAAATCTTTTGCTGGAAAGGTTCTCAATATCTGCAGGGGTTGTGAAATCACTCTTTCCAGTATGGAAAGACCTGCTGCTAATATCCTGCTCGCGTTTGTCTCCCATGATGGAAAACCCTTATCCAAAGACAAACTTTCCGAACTTACATCTAAAATAAACCCCTGAATTGTTTCTAACTTTCCTTTTTCTTTCAGGTTTTCTATCGGTTCTGACCCAGAATATTCTTATTCGGGAAATCTATATGGTATTCTATGGGGATGAATTGACCTATGGTATTGTAGTATCAGGGTGGCTTTTAGGAATCGGTCTTGGGTCATTTCTAGGAAGAAAGACATCATGCGACAAACTCTATCTTGCGTTTTTATCCCTTTCAGTCCTTCTCCCACTTTCGGTATTTCTAATAAGGTTATTACCAGGGCTCCTCGGCTATGAGCCAGGAGAAATAACAGGGTTTATTCCTCTTCTATTTGAATGTTTTATTTTGCTATTACCCGTGTATATGATATTCGGATTTATATTCTCCCTTGGGCAAAAGAAGTTCTCCAGTTTTATTGGAGGAGGGATAATGGGAATTACAAGACCCTATATTGTGGATTCTGTGGGTGACCTTCTTGGAGGGATTGTTTTCTCTTATCTCTTCGTGGTATTCATCTCTCCGGCAGGGAACCTTTTTCTCGTCAGCGCACTTGCACTTATCCCAGTGGTTATCTTAAAAGGCAAGAGATTTGTACCCCTTATGTTATTTTTCCTTCTACTATTTATTTTTCCTATAACTGATAATTTGATGAGGCTTGGTTATAGTAATCTCTATAAGGGATTTAAGATTGAGAGGTTTAAGGAAACAAGGTATGGCCGATACATTGAAATAGAAAGGGAAGGTGAACATTCACTACTATATAATGGTGCTCTCTCTATCACTTATCCCACATACGCACTATCCGAGGTAATCCACATCCCCCTCTTCCTCCGCCCTGGAAAGGAGGAGAATATTTTATATCTGGGGTTTCCGGACCCCTATGCTGTAATAGAATTACTCCGTTATGACTCTGTCACCGTAGTAGACCTGGACCCATTTGCAGAGCAATTTTTAAAGGAACGATTAGATAAAGGACAGGCAGAGAGAGTGAATTTTATTCAATCCGATCCGAGAATGTTCCTTCGGAAAGGGAACAAAAAATATGATGCAATCTTCTTAGAAGTCGGTGACCCTTTGAACCTTTCCACCAATCGTTTCTATTCCCTGGAATTTGCATCAGAACTCAGAGAGATACTGGATAAAAAAGGAGTTTTGACCCTTACAATATCATCGGGAGAAGATTATCTTGATAAGACTATCCTGGATTATAATTCCCTTATATACTGGACATTTAGAGAGAATTTCCAATACAGTTTCTTAATCCCCGGCTATAATCTCCACCTTATCTTTTCCAATTCACCCTTAAAGTTTGATCTGTATTCAGTAACAAAAGAAATTGATTCAATGAACTTAGAATATCTTGATTCGTATACAATAAAGGCCTACCTCAAAGAATATAGAGCAGAGAGACTGAAAGAGCAGTTAAACATGAATTTCAAGCACTTTAATACTGATACTCATCCACGGGCATTCCTCCTCGCTATGATTCTTTGGATAGAGAAACACGGTGATATATCCGGGATGTACGAGAGTGCGCTGAATTTAAGGCCCTATATTCTTTTATTCTTCCTTCCTCTTCCCTTAATATTCCGTAAGACCGGTTTTCGTGTAGGTTTAATAGGAGCTATGGCAATGGGTCTTGGTTACCTTTGCATACTAACACTGCAGATAATCTATGGGAATTTATATCACCTTGTAGGTTTTATAACAGGACTGTTTATGTTTGGGGTAGGACTTGGAACATATCTTTCTGAGAGATTGAAGCCAGAGCCGAATATGAAACTACCATTCCTGATCCTGGGTTCACTTTGCTTTATTATTCTCCTCGTGGGTAGGCTCAAGATGCCCATACTACCCGGTCTTATTCTTCTTCCTTCTTTAAATTGTTTAGCCGGGGTAGTGGTTGGATGGGTCTATCCTATGGCAACGACTATCATGGAGAGAGATGGGAAGACAAAAGGAGCTGCACCCTTAGTTTATGCATATGATGTAATCGGAGGAGGAATTGGAGCTCTATTCCTATCTTTCTTCCTCTTCCCAATCTTTGGGATTATCCCTACCATTCTCCTCTTTATAGGACTCTGTATTGTGGGGTATGTGGGGCAGTGAGTCTCAGGTTAGCGAGATACGTAATATGGGATATGTGGTATGTGATATGGGAACATCATCGTGATAAGTGATATGTGATATGTGGTATGTGGGGATTAGTCAAGCGTCCAGTGTCAAGAGTTAAAAGATAGAACTGGAGTAGGGGCAATTCATGAATTGCCTCTATGAGTTTCGCGCATGTAGGCACGAATTTATTCGTGCAAAACTAAAACCCAATCCCCAACCCCTAAATCCTAATTAGACACTGATTTCCACTGATTCTTACTGATTTGAAGAACCCCCACTCCCACTTTTTTTTTAGAGACTGTTTAATACTTATTATTAATTTTTTATTTGTATCAGTGGTTATCTGTGTGAATCTGTGTCATTATTAGGTCTTAGGTCTTGGGTCTTAGGTTTATTTTTTTACCAACTTAACGACTCAACTACTCAACCACTTAACTATTTAACTATATCTGTGTAAATCTGTGTCTGATTTTTTGGTGGTGTGTGTTTTTAACATAAAAACAATTCTTCTCTGTGCCCTCTGTGTCTCTGTGGCTAATCTCTTTCTTAAACCGTGAGTTTACCGTGGCAATTCTCCTCCTACAATAAAAACAATTCTTCTCTGTGCCCTCTGTGTCTCTGTGGCAATTCTCCCCAGATATCTTGACAAATTAGATATCAATACATATTATCAATCGATGGAATTATTAGATAAATATATAGGAAAAATAAAAAAGGATTACATTGCTAAATTAGATGTAGAGGAGAAGCCAATCGAAGCACTCTTTGATCTCGGTGAGGTTCGAGAAAAGCCCCTACTACTGCCTTCACCCTCAGAACCGGAACTGATGCGCCATTTCGTGAAACTCTCGGAGGAGAATTATCATATTGATAAAGGGATGTATCCCCTGGGTTCCTGCACGATGAAATACAACCCCAAGGTATGCGAGGATATTGCACGTCTTCCAGGATTTATCGGGATCCATCCGGAGGCCCCGGAATCACAAATTCAGGGTGCCCTACAACTTATGTATGAACTCGGGGAATTCTTAAAGGAAATATCAGGACTGGATGCAATTACATTACAACCAGAGGCAGGTGCCCATGGAGAGTTAACCGGACTCCTAATCACTCGTGCTTATTTTAAATCCAGGAATGAAGACAGGAAAATAGTTCTTGTTCCTGATACAGCCCATGGCACCAATCCTGCATCCTCATCCAGAGCAGGGTTTGTGGTTGAGAAGATTAAGTCCAATCTGGATGGTATATTGGAACCAGACTCGATTAGAGAAGCTATGAGTGAAGATGTAGCTGTGCTTATGATAACCAACCCCAACACACTTGGTATCTTTGAAACACATATAGCAGAACTGGCAGAAATTCTCCATTCATACGGCGCTTTACTGTATATGGATGGAGCAAATCTCAATGCTCTAATGGGTAAAGCCAGGTCAGGTGATTTTGGTGTTGATATAATGCATTTTAACCTCCATAAAACCTTTTCGACACCTCATGGGGGTGGAGGTCCAGGGAGTGGTCCTGTAGCTGTGTGTTCTAAGCTTTCTTCTTTTCTGCCAGTTCCAATTATTGATTTTGATGGCGAGAAGTATTACTTTAACCGAGATTTGCAAAACTCTATTGGCAGGGTTTCAGCCTTCTACGGTGCATTTTCTGTAATGGTTAAAGCATATGTTTATATCCGACTGCTTGGCGGAGAGGGTTTAGAAGAAGTAACCGAGCAGGCGGTGATAAATTCCAACTATTTACTTACTAAATTAAAAGAGGTATACAATCTACCCTATGGAAAGAATTGTATGCATGAATTCGTCCTTTCGGGGTCGGATTTTAAGGAATTCGGTATACGAACACTGGATATAGCGAAGAGATTATTAGACTATGGTTATCATGCGCCCACTGTTTACTTTCCGTTAATTGTTCCAGAAGCATTAATGATTGAACCGACAGAAACTGAATCCAAAGAATCACTGGATGGTTTTATTGAAGCGATGATAAATATCTCAAATGAAGCAAAAAAGTATCCAGATAAAGTAAAGCACGCTCCATCCAATACACCTGTAGGTAGATTGGATGAAGTAAAGGTAAACAGGGAATTAAATGTTCGGTGGTAATGGAGATATCTTTCATAAAATACTAGGCCCGGAGGATATCTCGGAAGAAAGAAGGAATGATATGCTTGGCAAACTTGCACAGGAAATAGTTGACAGAGGACTAACTACACCTGCTATAATGTTTATAGAGACCATGAAACCCTTAAGTTTCATTGGGAGTCAACTTATGGTAATGGCTAATCCCTTTGTGCAGGTAATATTTAATTCCAAATCCTATTGGGAAATAACAGTTCTATTGGAAGATAGGAAAAACGTTGAGTATCTTATCCAGGAGATAGAAAGGAGGTGTCATGGAGAAAAAGACGGAGCTGAATAGGATCCTGGCTACGGACTGTGGCAGCACGACAACAAAAGCAATCCTTATAGAGAAAAAAGGTGACGAATACCGGTTGGTGGTAAGAGGGGAAGCTCCTACAACAGTGGAAGCTCCCTTTGAAGATGTTACGAGAGGAGCCCTGAACTCTGTAAAGGAAGTGGAAGAACTGACTGGAAGAGAAATACTGGATGGAGAAAAGATAATCTATCCTTCGAAAGGCAATCGAGGAGTAGATATATATGTCTCTACATCCAGTGCTGGTGGAGGGCTGCAGATGATGGTTGCAGGAGTGGTTAAAGAAATGACTGCTGAGAGTGCTGCCCGTGCAGCACTTGGTGCAGGAGCAATTGTAATGGATGTCATTGCTACCAATGACCGTAGAAGGCCACACAAACGTATAGAACTAATCAGAGACTTAAGACCGGACATGATTCTTCTCTCGGGAGGAATTGACGGTGGAACAGTCTCGCATGTGGTGGAATTAAGTGAAACCATTGAGGCTGCGGATCCTAGACCCAGATTTGGAACCGGGTATGAACTCCCGGTGATCTTTGCAGGGAACGTGGATGCACGAGAGGCGGTCAAGGAAGCATTGGAAGAAAAGACCGCTTTAAGCATAGTAGATAATCTAAGACCAGTTCTTGAAAGGGAAAATTTAAGACCAGCAAGAGATGCAATACATGAACTATTTATGGAACACGTAATGGCCCATGCACCGGGATATAAAAAGCTGATGGAATGGACTGATGTTCCTATAATGCCAACTCCAGGAGCGGTTGGGGCTATAATCCAGACCATTGCAGAGAGACAGAACATCAATGTTATGGGAGTGGATATTGGAGGTGCAACCACCGATATTTTCTCTGTGTTTGACGGTATATTCAACAGAACTGTTTCTGCTAATCTGGGGATGAGCTATTCTGTATCCAATGTTCTCTCAGAGGCAGGGATGGAAAATGTCCTTCGCTGGATTCCATTTTCAATGATAAGAGACGACCTTGGTAACAGGGTTCGTAATAAAATGATAAGGCCTACTACTGTGCCAATGTCTCTCAAAGAACTGAAAATGGAACAAGCGCTTGCAAGAGAGGCTCTGCGGCTTGCGCTTAAACAACATAAAGAGATGGCTGTAGGGTTAAAAGGCGTGCAGCAAGAAAGGACAATATCGGATGCATTTGAACAGGTTTCCACAGGGGCAACTCTTGTTAATATGATGAAACTAAATCTTATAGTTGGTTCGGGTGGAGCTCTCTCTCATGCTCCAAGAAGAGCTCAGGCAGCTTTTATGCTGATAGATTCCTTCCAACCCGAAGGCGTAACAGGGCTGGCAGTAGATTCAATATTTATGATGCCCCATCTTGGAGTTCTCTCAACAGTCCATAAGAAAGCAGCAACAGAAGTATTTGACAAGGATTGCCTGATAAGACTGGGAACATGTATTGCGCCGACAGGTAAGGCCCCAGAGGGTAGAAAAGCATTGGAAATCGAGATGGGGTCTGAAGTAATAAAAATAAATGCGGGAGATATGGTACTCGTACCGCTCGCAGATGGGGAAAAGGTTGCCGCTGTGATAAAGCCAAGTAAGTATTTTGATATGGGTGAGGGTAAAGGCAAAGAGGTCGAGGCATCCATAACTGGAGGAGTCGTTGGTGTAATTGTGGATTGTCGAGGTAGGCCTTTAGAATTACCCGAAGATGAAGAGAAGAGGCGTGAGAATCTGAACAGATGGAATAAAGCTTTGTCCATCTATCCTGAGGCAAAGGAGGAATAATGGCACATGCGTATACACCGGGTCTTAAGGTAACAACCAATATCAATCTAAGAAAGGAGAGAAGGTTGCCATTAAAGGGTGATGTGATAGTCAAGATTGGGGATAGAGTGAAGGGAGAGGACATAGTTGCGAGGACAGAGTTGCCGGGAGATGTAGAGACGGTAAACCTCGCTGGAAAGTTGGGGGTACTGCCTGATGAACTGGAACAGTTTATGAAAAAGAAGGAAGGCGATCCAATCGAAAAAGGAGAAACAATTGCAGAAACCTCTGGATTATTTGGATTGTTTAAAACAGAGATTAAATCCCCTATAAAGGGGCAGGTAGAAACTATCTCCAATATCACAGGGCAGCTTATCTTACGGGGAACTCCAACTCCAGTAGAGATAGATGCATACATGGATGGTAGGGTTGTAGATATAATAGAAAATGAAGGAGTCGTAGTAGAGTCCAAGGTTACTTTTGTGCAGGGTATCTTTGGCATTGGAGGAGAAACTCGAGGTATAGTACAGCCAATCGTTGATAGCAGGAAGGAAATTGTAGTGCCCGAGATGATTGACGAAAGTCTCCGCGACAAGGTATTGATTGGCGGTTCGAATGTAACAAAGGAAGCCATTCTTAAAGCAGTTAATGTAGGGGCGGTTGGACTTGTTGTTGGGGGTATAGATGATGCGGTTTTGAAGGATTTCCTCGGATATGAGATAGGTGTAGCTATAACGGGAAATGAAAACAAGGGTATTACCCTAATTGTTACCGAAGGGTTCGGGAAAATGGATATGTCTCCCGCAGCTTTTAGACTCCTTACTCAACATAAAGGAGACCGAGCTTCCATAAATGGTGCCACACAGATTAGGGCTGGTGTTCTCCGTCCTGAGGTGGTTGTCCCGCTTTCCGAAAGTTCGACCCTTCACAAGGTAAAAGACTATTCAAAAGGTCTTGGGGTGGGGGAAACTGTTCGAATAATAAGGGAACCATACTTTGGAATCATCGGGAAGGTTATCGGACTTCCTCCGGAGCTGAAAATTGTTGAGAGTGAATCAAAGGTAAGGATATTAAAAGTTAAAACAGAAGAGGGTAGAGAATTAACCATTCCTCGAGCAAATGTAGAGATAATTGAGGAATGATGGAATTAGCATTGAATGATAACTATAGAGCCACACGGAGGACACAACTTACGAGTTTTGATCTGTATCTCTGTGGCAAAAAATAAAGGAGGTAACTTATGGAATTTTTGATCTTAGGGGGTCTCATTCTAACGATGGACCTACTCAAGAAATGGGAAGCATTCAGTTCAATGGAGGATTCCCTCAAGGCACTAACAGCCCTAAAAATCCCATTTGGAATTGTTATAATACTTACCAGTATAGGCTTCTGGGGAGTCCATGGCGCAGCCGGAACATTTCAGGGTATTATGGGTATCATTGCCGGAGGATTCTTAATACTGGATCTTCTAAAATTGATTCCACGAACTGAAGAGTCAAAGGGTCAGATGGATACGGCGATGACAACCCTGGCAGTACCTATTGGGATTCTTGCTATTATTGCAGGTGTAATCGGTCTGTTTATGCCAGCTATTTGAAGCTAAACCCGAAAGGAGAGAGATTAATAAACTTAAAAGCAGAGAAAATTGGTATTTAAAATTGCTTCGTTTTAATAATATCCCTCCTTTTTTGGAGGGATATTCCTTAGATAGATAATGATATTACCGATAATAGTAAATCCAGCAGCAGATAGAGGAAGGTCTAGGGCGATGTTTGAGGACCTGACAGACCTGTTGGATAAGAGAGGGAAGCGCTATTCTTTTTACTTTACAGAATATCCTGGACATGCAACTCTACTTACAGAAGAGATAACATCCGGCAATGACGTAGAGAGTCTTTTAGTTCTTGGAGGAGATGGAACCTATAACGAGGTAGCAAATGGATGTATCGGGAGGGATGTAAAGCTCGGGTTAATACCAGGAGGGAGTTGCAATGACTTCACGAGGGAGTTAGGGGCCTGGCGTGGATTGGATTCCTTTCTGGATAGTTTAGAAGCAGATACCGCGGAGTTAGTGGATGCTGGGAAGGTAAATAATAGAATATTCTTAACTAATGTTGGTGCTGGATTCGATGCACAGATAATACATGATATGAAAGAAAAGAATCTAAAGAGTAATCTCGGATATGTTGGTATGGTATTTAAAAATCTTTTTACATTTAGAGGATTCAGGGCCCGGATAACCACATTGGAAAGGAAC
>DAOVFB010000087.1 GCA_030668705.1 Candidatus Stahliibacteriota bacterium | reverse complement strand
CTCGGTGCTAATTTATTCATGTCAAGGGGTAAATCTTTAGTTAGTCCCCTTTTTCCTCCTTTTACTTGAATTTAAACTTGCATTCCTTATTTTTGAATTACCAGTGGGTAACCTCACCTTATAACGTCTAAACCCTACGCTAATTTTCAGAGCCTCTGGTTTCCCAGACCACTCATTATGCTTAATCCGGGTCTTAGACAGTGGGGGATCACTTCTCTTGACTACAAGGCCTCCTACTTTCGTAGAACCCTTTTGGCACCGAGTCGTAACTCCCCCACTGGCAATTCTTTCCATCTTTCTTAGGCTACAACGCTAACCTTTTTAGCTCTTTTATAATCCCACTCAAATTCTCTTTTGTCTCTGACAAGAGCAAACATAATTTTGAGTAACTTTATCGCTACTGCAATTAAAGCCTTCATCTTTTTTACTCCATTGTCAATTAATCTCTTGTAAAAGGAATAAAGGGGCATTCCCTTCCTTGCCTGTTGTATTGCAGCAAAATACAGTTTATGCCTCATTAAACTCCTTCCCCTCTTTGTTATCCGTTTCTCCCCTTTATGCTTCCCACTGCTTACTTCATAAAGGCTTAGACCCGCTACCTTTACTACAGACTCTGCCCTTTTATATCTGCTTAGCCCTCCACTTTCTGATATTATTGCTGCTGTTGTTATTAAACTTATTCCCTTTATACTTAAAAGGTATCTTGATTCCTCTATACTCTCCAACATCTCTTCTATCCTGGATTCTATCTCCTCGATTTCCCTATTTAACCCCTCTAATCTTGGTAAAAGAGACCTCAATTCATAACCGGAACCTTCCCTTCCTTCCTTTATCCCTATCGTTTCTTTCGCTGACTCATACAGCATCTCAGCATCAAGATGGTTGTAATGACCTCGACTCTTCTCCCACATCCTTCTCTTTAGCCAATTTAACCCTTTTCTCAATATATTCTCAGGGAATGGTGCTTCGTTTAATAAAAATAATGAGGTATTATTTCCAACATTCTTTATCACTTCTCTTCTCTCGGGAAATGTTATATCCATTATCTTTCCAAGCCTGTTTAGTATAGATGTCCTCTCCTTTGTTAGGTTTTCTCTGGTATGTATAATCTCCCTTAAACTTAATATCTTACCTTCAGGAAGGACGGGCGTTAGTATCTTACCCTGTTTTACTAAGTCTGCTATCACCATTGAATCCTTTCGATCACATTTTAGGGGGGAGTTATCCATCATTTCTTTTGACTTCTTTGTATTGTTTGTGCTCACTTCCACTAAAACCTGTCCCTTCCCTTTTAGGTAGTATGCAAGGGGCTTCCAGTAATGACCGGTTGATTCAAAACCAATGAGTATATCTTTGCAGTCAAATCTTTCCTTCCATTCCTCCATTATCCTTTCAAATCCCTCAAAACTTTCTCTGCTGTTTTTGATATAATAGGGCTTTGTAAAGCCTGACTCCAGTGAAGTACCAACTGCTGCATGGGTGGATTTACCAATATCGATTCCAATTACTAATACATCCCTGTTGACAAATCTTCCTCTTTTGATTAACTTTCCATTAGACATGTTTTCCTCCTTTTGTCTCAACTTTATGGCAAAAGGAGGTTTTTTTCGAGACCGGATTCATCATAACTGCAATATAGCATTCTTGACTTTTGACAATTTATTTAACTATACCACCAAGCGCATTAACTTTCCCAAAAACTAAAAAAACCCCATTGACAAAAATGATTAATTGATTATCTTGATATTGTATTATATGTATTACTTGTAATTAATGTAATACAAATTCTGCTAAATTAATAAATGGAGGTTATATGCTTACCGTAAGGGTTCCTAAGGATGTAGAGGAAAGGATTGAGGAGCTGGCTAAGTTAACGCACAGGTCCAAGAGTTTCTATATTAGGGAGGCATTGAATGCCTATCTTGAGGATATTGAGGATTATTATATTTCCCTTGAGAGATTAGCCCGAAAGGATGCAAAGCGTTATACCATAGAAGAAGCGAAAGAGAAACTTGGCTTATAAGGTTGTTTTACTTGAGCAAGCTATTGAAGATTTAAGCTTTCTGGATAAGCAAATTGCACAGCGGATTCTATACAAAGTAGGTACGCATCTTACGAAATCCCCAGATACAAACGGAAAACCATTAAAAGGGGAGTTTTTGGGTTTTTATAGGTATCGGATAGTGGATTGGAGAGTAATTTACTATCTAGAACAGGATGAGAATACTCTAACAGTTACAAGAGTACGACATAGGAAGAAAGTTTATAAAGAATAATCAGAGAATAGTGTCAGTCTTAGGAATTATGAATAAATGCTCCGCTGGCAATTCTCAAATCTTTTGCTTTTGATCCTCGGTTGGCTTCAAAAGATGCCAAAATATCAACCACCGACCCCAAACCACCTTGTGTGTGAAACTTACAAATTTATTTTTAGGGTATTGACATTTTGTTTGAAACAATTAATATTATATTGTTCGAAAAAATGAAAATACGTTCGAATAAGTGAAAATATGTTCGAAAATTTAAAATTAACATCTTTATCAATAAATGTGTTAATATATCTGGCTCGATCTCCGGGTAAACAATATTATCTTAGAGAGATAGCGAGAAAGTTGGATAGTAGTGTAGGTGGTTGCCATAAGGTACTTAAGGAATTACGTAGAAAGGGATTGGTAAAGAGTTTTAAAAGAGGGAAGAATTCATATTATACTATCAATGAAGAAAATCCTTCCATAAAATACTTTAAAATATTTACTAATATTCAGGAGTTAAATGATATAATCGAGAAAATAAAATCAACGAGCAGAAAGATTATACTTTTTGGTAGTTGTGCAGAAGGAATGGATACACTTGAAAGCGATATTGATATACTGGTGATTGCAGAGGATGTTGAGGGTCTTAGGGATGAACTTTTAGGAAAATTTGTTAATGGTAGGAGGATAAGACCGATAATCAAAGCACCTCATGAATATATGAAATTAAAGAACAGAGACCGGGCTCTATATAATGAGATTGAGGGTGGTCTTGTTTTATGGAGGAAAAGTGATGAATGAATTTGAAAAATGTGTAAATAACGGAAAAATTGTTAGAATAAAACCTAAAAAGGAAATAATTGATAAAGAAATTCATGATGCTGGGTATGATTTAAATAAGGCAGAGGAAAGTCTGAAGAAAGGTGACGCCAAATGGGCTTCAATACAAGCATATTATTCAATGTTTCATTCAGCAAAGGCTTTAGTTCTTAAAAAAGGATACCGGGAAAAGAGCCATTACTGTTTGTTCGTTGCATTAAAGGAGCTTTACGGGGAAACGGGTGAATTAGATAAGGATCATATAGAAAATTTTGAGATCTGTATGGGTATCAGACATGAAGCGGATTATGGCTTGACCTATGATAAAGATGGTGCAATGATGACCATAAAAGCTTCACATAAGTTACTAGAAAAGAGTAAGAATATATTAAATAAATAACATTCTTTACAATATCTGCTAAATTAAAAGGGTCAATATTTGGTTTTTCGACATTATTTTTGATCTCCTAACCCTACCACCGAGTGCCTAATTTATTTTTTGGGCCGCATTTATGTCCTTGACAAAGCCAAAATAAAATCTTATAATTATATAAATATATGGGCTAAAACATTTCATAGAAATATTTTCAAAAAAGACAGTAAAATAAGGAGGCATTATGAAATTGTGTAAGTTTTTCTCAATAATGTTAATTCTTATACCCATAAGTCTCAATGCTCAGATTCAAGTGAGACTTCACCAACCACCACCAAATCAATTGAAAATAGAACACCTCTGGTGGGTTGATCTAACTAATTCGACCCAAACGACATATAGTGTCTATCTTCGTGCGGAGGTAACCGAGGCCAGGAAAGGTCTAATTTTTAGAGCCAGTTCTAATACCTTTACACTCACTCAAGGCAAGAAGAGAATAACTGCAAGGGATATCAAGGACGTCACGGATGTGTGGTATTCTTCTAAATACAAAGAATTTATTGTTAGAACTGGAGGCGTTCCCGAAGGGGATTATACAGCCTGCATCTATGTAATGAATACCAGGAACAAGCAGGAGATTGGTAGCAATTGTCTGCACCATGTAGTTCGGCAGCCTGGATTCCCAAGACTTATATCCCCAAAAGATGGAGTAACATTAAAAAAAGAGAAAGCCCCTCTTTTCACTTGGACCAGACCCACACCTCTACCACAGGGTGAGCAGGTAACCTACACCTTAAGGATCGTAGAGGTTTTAAAGGGACAGATAAAGGAAGAGGCAATAAGGTCAAATCCTCCCTGGTACGAGGAGAAGGGGATAGGTAGGACTTCCTTACGCTATCCTACCAGAGCAAAGGCTTTTGATGAAGGAAAAGAATATGCATGGCAAATACAGGCGTTTGATAGGAGTGGATATTCTCTGGGTGAAAATAATGGAAAGAGTGAAATATGGCAGTTTAAGTTTGTTGAAACCATAGGGAAACCTCTTGTTACTTTGTTGATACCGGAAAAGCTTTCAGGCAAGGCTAATATCAAAGCAGATGTCAGGCATACAAAAGGCATAGATAGAGTTGTTTTCTTCCTTGATGGTAAGCCGATGTTTACTGATTATAGCCGTCCTTTTGAGTGGGTATTAGATACAAAAAGCCTTGATGAGGGATCCCATTCATTCCTTGCACAGGGTTTTGATTTTAGAGGGAATATGGGTGAGGATAGACACTATCGGGACGTCCAATATCGCTTTCCTATGAGTCTCTCTCCGGTCAGGGTACGAATTGTCACTCCAGAGATTATCACTCCTGGAGCAAGGGTTGAGGTTTATGGTGATGTGCCGATTGAGGTAGAGGTTACACATAATTTAGATTATGGGATTAAAAATATAACATTTATGATTGTTGATGAGGAAACCGATGATGTAGATACTATATGTGAAAGGGTGTATGCTTCGGGATATTATTTAGATCCTATAATGAAAAGAACCTGGATTAAAACAGGGTATCCAGAACCTCCGATAAATACAACATGTGTTTGGAATGCAGGTGTTGAATGGGGTAGTAACTACCTTATTGATGTGAGCGCGCAGGATGAATACGGGAATTGGGGGCGTGCAAGCAGGTTAACTACAATTGCTCGTCCTCGTGTTCCTGCCATTCCTCAAATCCGTATCACTCGTTCAGTAACAAGAAGTGGTAATTATTTTGAAGTTACTTTAACAATAGAGAATCCGCGCGATGTTGCTATCCACGATATTCATATAGAGGATGAAAACTCAGGTTTTCAATGTATAAAGACCGCCTGGTCTCAGAGTATGAATAGTGATGGAACCTGGCCATCAAGTATGGCCAAGAAAGAATCCGAGGTTGAATATAATGTGGTATCAAAGAGCACTACACTCTCAGCTACCTTCAGGTATCTTGAAGCAGGCAGGAGTTGTCGATTAAGGTATTATGTAGTGCCCATACTCTTCAGTTTTGATGAAAGTGTTTCTTACATCATAGGAGAATCTACATCCTTTTCATATCGGGTTGGGGATAGAAACTTCTCCGGAGATTTTGACAGTCAAAGCCATGATGCATTATCGGGTCCATCAAATGTAGACCTGGCTTTTATGAGGGCCGATTATCTAATCGTTACCAACGCAGCAGCCCTATTTGCGTATGGATACGGTCGTGATGATGTAAATGAATTACTATCGACTATGGCTGAACTGGCAAAGGAGAAGAATGGAGTGTTGGGTTATATATCATTTCCAGCGTATGCATATGCACTCAGGAATCTTATACGTGAAAGCCCTCCAGGTTCCTGGTATGAAAAACTTGCTCCCTTTGACTATTTGCTCCTTGTTGGCGAGACGGAGATAGTTCCTTCATTCTACATGGAATTCTTAGGTTGCATAGAAGAAGATGGTAGCAGGGGCAAAATTCATGTTCGTCTCAGTGACAATCCCTACGCCGACATCTATGGTAACGATGGGAAACCCGAACTTCGGGTGGGCAGGATCATTGGCAATACTGCTCACGAACTACTCATCCCAATCATGACGAGCATCAATGTACATAGGGGCATTTTAGCATTTGACCGGTCAAATGCTCTAGTGGTTACTGGTGGGGGGGATATTCAGCAACACTGTGAGGCCGCTGGGGACCAGCTGCGCAATATACTTCACGACAATCAAAAATTGGGGCTGGGAAATATAACAATGGTCTACTCCGGACAAATCGCTGGGGATAACCTTTGTGAGAAAATGGAAGCAATAGGAAGTGAAGTGAAAAATGGAGCAGTGGGCAAAGATATTATCGCATGGATGGGCCACGGCGGTCCAGGAAGCTGGGGCTGGTGTCTTGACGCATTTGTGAGCAGGGAATGCCCACACCCAACAGCTATGTACGTTGACCATTCCCCCGCTCTTGGCTTCGGCACGGTGGCACCAATGGTCTTCGCCGCTTCCTGTTTCACTGGCTATTATGAAGGTGCTTCGTTCGGCTATTGTGAAGATGGTGAGAATGGCATAGCTGAGGCTTTCCTAAAGAAGGGTGCTGCGGTCTATGTTGGTTGCAATAGGAGTCTCAGTGGAGCCAGCGCTAACGAATTTCAGAGGCAGTTCTTTGAGAATTATTGGACTACGGTTCGTTCTGTTGGAGATGCCCTTTTCATACTCAAGAATCACTTGATCAACGTCGATATTAATGATCCTTCCAACCCTGGATTTCAGGAGTGGTTGCGTGTTTGCCATATATTTAACCTATATGGTGACCCAAAGTTTGGAGGAGAATAGGATGAAGAGTAATAGGCGGCTACTAGCAATATTTGTTGCCATAAGCCTTATTCTGGGTGCTAGTTCCTATGCCCATGGCGCTGAACCTCAGTCTGCGCTGGAGGTGACAGTGCCAGACTATGAAGTGAGCACTGTAGCTAACCTCGATTATGTGGACATCCCTGGCGGCCATGTTCTGCTTGTTGACGGCAAGCCAAGGGTTCCGTATTATTCTGTCTCCGTTGACTATCCCAAGGGACACAGAGTTCAGAAGGTGACCTTAGCGGAAAGAAGCGGACTGGTAACTGCCACCGGGTTGAAGTTGCCCACCGTGGTAATGGAACCTTGGTCGTTTTCAGGTAGTGGCCTGTCCCCAGACGGGAATGAAGGCTGGTATCCAAAGGAGGAATATAATTGGAAAGTATGGGATAATCCCGATGGTAGTGCTACTCTGGTTCTTATTATATATCCTTTCTACTACAATCCTAAGACTACAGATGTTAAGTTCTACAAGAATTACACATTTGACATCAAATACATTTTCTCCAGTGTCTCAATAGTCAGTGTAGCAATGGACAGGAATGTTTGCGATCCTGGAGATAATATCAAGGCTGATGTCAATCTAAACAATAATGGTAAAGCTTTAGATATTACTCTAACTGCAACGATAAAGAAAGAGGGGACGGATGAAGTGATTTATGCTTTACCCAAAAAATCCTTGAAGAATTT
>DAOVFB010000119.1 GCA_030668705.1 Candidatus Stahliibacteriota bacterium | reverse complement strand
AGATGAAACCGCGGATGAACACCACACACCATCAAGGGTTATGCCACGGCACACTCACGGTTATTTTTCAATAAAGGTGATATGTGATAGAAGTCAAGCGAGAAGACAAACAGGTGATATGTGTTATCCACCTCACCCCTTAATTTAAACCCAGACAAACATGGGTAAACAAGCTCGGTAGTTGTACAGTATGACATCTTCGCTCTCCTTAACTTGTATTCATCATGTCATATCTGTCTACCCCCGAGCGTAAAACTATTTGCAGATTTCGGAGTAGCAGACTCACTCTGCGTTACCATGGCGCGAAACTAGTAGAGGCAATTCATGAATTGCCCCTACCCCAATTCTTTTTTTGACACTGGACACTCAACTCTTGACTAATCCCCACATATCACATATCACATACCACATATCCCAAAAATTAGACACAGATTTACACAGATATTAAATGATTAAAAACTAAACCCTAAAACCTAAGACCTAAAAATGCCACGGTAAACTCACGGTTAATTTTCAATAAAGGTGATATGTGTTATCCACCTCACCCCCTTAATTTAAACCCAGACAAACATGGGTAAACAAGCTCGGTGGTTGCACAGTATGACATCTTCGCTCTCCTTAACTTGTATTCATCATGTCATATCTGTCTACCACCGAGCCTAAAACTATTTGCAGATTTCGGAGTAGCAGAGTTTGCTCTGCGTTGCCATGGCGCGAAACTCATAGAGGCAATTCATGAATTGCCCCTACTCCAATTTTTTTTGACACTGGACTCTGGACGCTCGACTAATTCCCACATATCCCATATCACGTATCCCTTATCACTTACCACTTATCACTTAATCCGTGCTTGGCTTAACTTATAAACTTCTAATCCTAAATCAGCACTCAGAACCCTTTCAGACACTGCACGACCGTGGCTAAAAAAGATCATAAGACCCCTTGCTTCATATTTACGGTTAAAAAGAGAATACTGCATTGATTTTTTAATCAGATGATATACTATTTTCTATACGGATAATAATTATACAAATCGGTGTAAAAAATGAATAGGATAGAGAGTTTACCGGGGAATCGTCCCCCTTTACATCCTACTGCTTTTATCGCTCTTCCACTTGGAGCAATAAAGCCACGTGGATGGATGCAAAGGCAACTACGTATTCAGGGGGGAGGTATTACCGGTCACTTAGATGAAATCTGGAGTGATGTAGGACAGGAGAGCGGATGGTTAGGGGGAGATGGAGAATCGTGGGAACGGGGACCATACTACTGTGACGGTCTCATACCTTTAGCCCATTTACTTAACGACCCATTTCTGCTATCGAAGGCTCAAAAATGGATGGATTGGACACTTGGCAGCATTCAGCAAAATGGACAGTTTGGTCCAAAGAAGAATAGAGATTGGTGGCCGCGGATGGTAATGCTCAAAGTACTAACAATGCATTATGAAGCAACAGGAGACTCCCGTGTGCCCGATTTTATGCTCGCCTATTTTCGATACCAACTCAAAGCTCTTCTAAAGAAACCCTTAGAGGAATGGGGTGCTGCACGAGGGGCTGAGAATATACTAACTGTTCACTGGCTCTACAACCTGACTGGTAATTCCTTCCTCCTCGATCTTTCAGAACTCATATATAACCAGACCATCAACTGGGCCGAACTCCAGGGTCAATACAAATTAAAAGAGCACCTGCCTTTCAAAGAGTTTAATATGTTCACCCATGTAGTAAACAACGCTATGGGAATAAAAACACCTGGTATTTTCTATCCGCAATCAGGTAATAAGTGGCATCGTAATGCTCCAAAGCAAGGTATAGAAAACCTCATGAAACATCACGGGCAACCAAACGGTATCTGGAGCGGAGATGAACATCTGCACAGCACCTCGCCAACATGTGGAACAGAACTATGTGCTGTGGTTGAATATATGTTTTCCCTTGAAGAACTCCTCCGAATACTGGGAAACCCATTCCTCGCTGATATCCTTGAACTCGTTGCTTACAATGCTTTACCTGCCACTTTCAGTCCTGATATGTGGGCACACCAATATGACCAACAAATTAATCAAGTGCTGGTTTCAGTAGCAAAAAGGAATTGGGTAAATAATGGCGATTGGGCAAATATATATGGTCTTGAACCTAACTATGGCTGTTGCACTGCAAATTTGCACCAGGGATGGCCCAAACTGGTGAAAAACTTGATAATGGCGACTCCTGACGGTGGCCTGGCTGCTGTTGCCTATGGTCCATGTTCAGCTTCTGGTAGGGTCCAAAACAAAGTACCAATTACCCTCACTGAAGAAACTGATTACCCATTCGATGATACGGTACATTTTCATATCTCGCTTTCCCAATCAGTCCATTTCCCGCTTGTATTCCGAATTCCATCATGGGCGATGGAACCCAGAATCATTATCAATAGGAAGGAAAAGCTCTCGCCTGAGCCAGGAAGTTTCTTCCGATTAGAACGTCTCTGGCGAGATGGAGACAAAGTCACCGTGGAGTTCCCCATGGGCATAAGGATTTCTACCGGACACAGGGGGCTCATTTCAATCTACAGAGGACCACTTCTATTTGGTCTTAAGATGGGGGAAGACTGGAAAAAAATTAAAGGAGTAGAGCCGCACGCCGACTGGGAAATCTATCCAACGACACCATGGAACTATGGCCTGATGCTTGATCATCATAATCTCCAGGACTCCTTTGAGATCGAGACTTCAAGTGTGAGCCCGGTACCCTTTCATCCTGATTTATCCCCGGTCATCCTTAAAGTGAAAGGTCGAAGGATTCGGGAATGGGGTCTGGAGGACAACTCAGCTGGCGTAATCTCTGGCGGCCCATTTAAGTCGAGCGAAGACATCCGCGAGCTATCACTTATTCCATATGGGTCTACAAACCTTCGAATTGCAGCTTTCCCAAGAGTTTTATAAAATATATTCAACTTCCGTCATCGGTTTCCTATCCTCAGTCTCCTGTCATCTGCCATTGTCCTCCGTCTTCCGTCCTTTAACTCATACCTATTCAGCGTGCTTTTACGCCTTTGCGAGAGAAAATCGGGGTGTCTCTGTGGCATTATTAGGTGTTTGGTCTTAGGTTTTGGGTCTTAGTTTTTTTACCAACTTAACTACTCAACTATTTAACTATTTAACTATATTTCTCTGTGTACTCTCCTGTCTCTGTGGCTACTCTCTTTCTTACAAAAAACAATTCTTCTCTGTGGTCTCTGTGTCTCTGTGGCAAATCTCTTTTTTAAACCGTGAGTTTGCCGTGGCATAGTCCTTGGTGGTGTGTGGTTTTTATCTGCGTTCATCTGCGTTAATCCGCGGTTAGATTTCGGTGGGGAATTAGGGGTTTTTAATCAGTTGATATCAGTGTAAATCTGTGTCTAAAAATTTGGCTGGGTGTGGAGCAAAGCGACTATCTCTGTGGCATATTTATATATGGAAATAGAGTTGAAAAGATAATAAAAAAGTATAGAATAAGATTAGAATGATTGAACTCAAAAGAATTAAGGAACTCTTTCGTCAATTATATAGTGGCGGTGATCCGATTTACTGTTTTTTCTCACCGGGGAGAATAAACTTAATAGGTGAACATATTGATTATAATGGGGGTTATGTCCTACCTTTAGCGCTTTCCATTGGGACCTACGGTCTTATACGATATAGAGATGATGATATTATACAACTCCGCTCCCTGAATGCAGATGGTGAAATACTTATAAACCTTTCCAAAGATATAAAATATGACGAACAATGTAAATGGAGCAATTATCCCTGTGGCGTTATAAAATACCTTATGGATGAGGGCTATTCTATTAGTGGCTGTGACATACTATTTACGAGCAACCTACCTATTAATTCTGGGCTTTCTTCCTCAGCATCCATAGAGATTTTAACAGGCTATATGTTACTCTACAGGGCATTTCAGGATAAGATAAACAGGATTGACCTGGCACGTCTCTGCCAGGGGGCTGAAAATGAATTTATAGGGGTTAATTGCGGCATTATGGACCAGTTTTCTATTGCAATGGGCAAAAAAGATAATGCAATTCTATTAGATTGTAACACCCTGCAGTTTAAGTACATACCCGTTCACCTCGATAAGTATAGTCTCATTGTAATCGATACCACCAAAAAGAGGTCTCTTTCGAATTCTGAATATAATAAGCGCCGGATAGAGTGCGAAAAGGTACTTCATATATTAAGAAAACATCGCAATATTGAGAACCTTTGCAAGGCAGGTATTGACGATATTTATGATTATGTAGGGGATGATACTCTAAGAAGACGAGCACGTCACGTTGTAACTGAGCAGAAAAGGGTTCTGGAATCTGTTGAGATGTTGAAAAAGGGAGATGTAGTCTCTTTTGGAAGGTTATTGGCCGCCTCCCATGAATCCCTGAGGAATGATTATGAAGTTACAGGCATTGAACTCGATACCGTTGTTTTTGAAGCACTAAATGTGGAGGGTTGTATCGGAAGCAGGATGACAGGGGCGGGTTTTGGAGGTTGTGCTATAGCACTCGTTGAAAATAGGACAATAGATGAATTCAAAAAGCAGGTATCAAAAGGCTATACAAAAAAGACAGGGCTAAGGGCAGATTTCTATAAATGTGAAATATCCGATGGATGTAGGTTTATTGAATAAATAGAATTGTGTGGGGTGGGGCTAACGACTCAACTATTTAACTATTTTTAGCAACTATATGATTTTATTAAGATTCAAAAAGAAGATGGATAACATTATAATAGATTAAAATCTTACTGTCAGTAGATATAGTTTTAAGTTAATGTTTTTTCCTCAATATGTAGGTAGATTTATAAATATACTTCACAATACTTACAAAAAACCCTTTAGCCTATCGACCTCCTTTTTATTTTTAATATGAATAGATAAAATTTCGTTCTATTTCATCTATCTACTATAGGCCTTGAGCTCTAACTGCATATGTGGGACTTTTACAATGCCACCCTTCACTTCCTCAAAGATATCGATCCACGGTATCCAACTAATAGCAATTTGCATAGGCAGTAACCTGGGCATATCTTTGCTAAAGTAAAGCCGTGGTTCATTTTTAGATATTTCCGCATCTATTTCCGCATCAGACTTACCGTGTTCCCGCAATAGTTTGATATAATCTTCTATTCGCTTCTTGTACTGCTCAGAGTATTCTGGTTCCAAGTAACTACAGATAAAAGAACCAGCAGGAACATCTACTTTTTCTTTGCCTGCGCCTTTCTTCCATCCAATAATCTCTGCACCCTCCGTTTCCATTTCTTTTTCCATTTCTTTTTTCATCATTTCGATTACCTTTGCAAGTTCTTTATCACTCAGTGGATTCGCTTCACGTTTCTCACCTTTATCATCAATTCCAAAGCCTGCTATAACTTTCATCCTCTTCAAATCAACGAGAAGATGAATCTTCATACCTGGAGATTCTTCAACAATCCACACG
>DAOVFB010000021.1 GCA_030668705.1 Candidatus Stahliibacteriota bacterium | reverse complement strand
TGTTTTTTCTCCATTTTTCTATTCTATGGGAATAAAAATAATATATACATTAAAAATTATTCCTTTTTTCATTTAGTTCTTTTTTCATATATGAATAATAACCTTTACTGATTTTTTTTCAAGGTATTGAAAACTTAGAATGCCTTTTTCTATTTTGGTTGTATCATTGGGGTCAAGTCCTGAATTTTGAATTCTTACATTCTTCTACTTTCATTAATACTTTGCTTGCTGTCTAATTTGGATCAGATGGTGAAACTCGCGTTCTCTTTAGGCTTCTTCAAACTGGCTAAAAATAATTCTCTTTTATCCTCTCAATAAAAATACTATCTCTCATATGACAAACTACGGCAGCAAACTCTATGCTTAATGGTTACCTCATTAGTACAATTAAAAATAAATTTAATTCAAAAATCAAGACCTGACCCCTTCATACTTGACCCCTTCATACAAAAGGTAGCTTAAACCCGGAAAAGGCATGCCTTTTCCCTACTACTTTCGCGGAAAAGATGGATGCAGAGTGAGTCTGCCACTACAAAAAGGGGGTGGAAGGGTTCTCCCCTTGACTTTATTTGCAAACATATTATTCTTGTTTCGTTATGTTTGCGTTACTTCTATTAGCTTCCTTCCCATATGGGGAGGTAATTATTGATATAGGTGTAAGGGGTGTAAAAGAGGTGGACACTGCACTTGTGGTTCGCTCTTCCGGATTTAAAATCGGAGAAGTTTTAACTTCTAACAAAGCAGTAAAAGCAATAAAGAATCTTTATGCTACAGGTCTGTTTAGGGATATTAAATTAGATGCCGAAAGAGAGGGAGCAGGTATTAGAGTGATAGTCGATGCCCAGGAGAATCCCCGATTAAAATCCATAGATTTTAAAGGCAATGAGAAATTAAAAGATGCAGATATTGCTTCAATGGTGGATTTATCTCCGCCAGCACTACTTTCCGATTATAAAATTTTTAACATAAAGAAGAAGATTTTGAAACTATATAAAGATAAGGGCATTTCAGGAACCGAAATTTCCATCTCGGAAGAGGAAAAGGAAGGTGGAGTAAGGGTGGTATTCAATATTAAAGAGGGACAGAAATTTAAAGTAAAAGGGATAAGATTTAATGGAAACAGAGGATTATCTGATCATGACCTTTCTTCAGTCCTGTCTAATAAGACAAAGCCCTGGTGGATGTTATGGAGAAACAATGACCTTAAGGTTGATTCGGTAGGAACTGATGTCTATAAGATAGAATCGGTTTACAGGAAGAAAGGGTATCTCGATGCAACCGTGGATACCTTTTTCATTACATATGAAGGAAATAAATCCTTCATTGATTATGAGGTCAGCGAAGGGAGACTTTACTATTTTGGGGAGACTCATCTCCAGGGGGATATGGATAAGGGATTTGTTTCAACAAAGATTAAATGGGATAAAGGGGAAAGATATGATGAGGAGAAGATCCAGAAAACTATGCAAGGACTTTATAATTATTATACGGATAATGGATTTCTCTATGCATCAATATTTCCTGAATATTCAGTTGTAGGTGATTCGCTTATTGAGGTTACTCTCCATGTAGATAAGGGCGTTCCTGTTTACATCAAGCATATCGATATAGCCGGCAATTCCAAGACTTATGACAAGGTTATACGTCGTAACCTTACAGTATATCCCGGAGAATTATTCCATCGGGAGGAACTCATAGATAGCCAACGAAATCTATTCAGGCTTGGATACTTTGAAGACCTCAGTCTGAATGTGGAAAATCCAGGTAGTGCCGACTCTGTGAATTTAGTATTCGGTATAAAAGAGAAGCAGACCGGCCAATTCACAGCAGGGATTGGCTATTCACAGAGTGTTGGTTTAACCGGTAATGTAGGAGCAACCATGCCAAATATCTTTGGTACAGGTCAATCGGTAAATTTCTCATATGAAAGGAGTCTCCGTAGTGGCACGCAAACCAATACAATTCAAAATATAACTCTGGGTTATCGGCAACCCTGGTTGTTTGATACTCCTACCTCAATTGGTTTTGACCTTTATAAGGTGTATTATAGATGGCAGTACTTTGGGCAGGATAAAGCGGGAGGTTCTTTCTCTCTTGGTAGGATACTTACTGCAAAGAGAAATCTTCAGGGAACCATTATGTACAAATTGGAGAGGACAGAACTGGAAGTTATTGATGAAAATGCGTCAGATTATATTAAATCCCAGGAGGGAACGAGTTGGGAGAGTTCAATCGGTGGCAAATTAGTCTTTGATTCCCGTGATTCCCATATAGCAGCCAGTGTAGGAAATTATTATTCTTTAAGTACTAAATATGCTGGAGGTGTGTTGGGAGGAGGCCTACATTATTGGAAAGCTATACTGGAAACAAGGAACTTTCATACGCTTTTTGATAAATTTGTACTTATGAACAGGAGCCGCCTTGGCTATGCCCATTCACCCGTTGGCGAGGTCCCTCTTACTGAGCGATTCTTCATGGGGGGGATAGGACTCTGGGGTCTTAGGGGTTATGATGATAGGGAAATTGGCCCTTATTCTGGAATTTATCCTACGGGTGGTAGTTTTGCGCTCTTGAATAATCTTGAAATCCGTTATAATTTCTCTAAAACAGGCTATGGAATGGTTTTTCTTGATGCGGGGAATTGTTTTAAGGATATCCAGGAAACCAGGTTATCTGATCTATTCTATGGAATGGGTGTAGGTTTTAGGATGGAGATACCGATGATGGGCATTTTTGGGATTGATATGGGTTATGGTCTAAATGAAGAAAAGGGGAGAGAATGGAAACCACATTTCCAGATAGGTATTTCCTACTGATAATTTTTGTATTTATAGTCTCCATGTTTGTGATTTCGGGATGTGGTGAGAGGAAGGAATACGAGATTGACCCAAAGCCAGTCGAGGTGAAAACAGTTGTGATTGATTCCTTCTTTACTACCACGGAATACATTCCTACAGGGGATGGAGATAGTTTATTCTCTGGAGTGAAAGGACTTTTTGATTCATACGCTCTTCTAAAATTTGATACTATCCCAGAAGCTTCTGATAGTGTATTTATGAAATTGAGATCGGATTCAACGCATGGGGAGTTGCAGTTCTACCTAATTACCAATGAGTGGTATGAGGACTCTCTGTATAAGTGGGAAGATATTGGCTTTATTATAGATACCTCCGTGGTATTGCAAAGTTCTTCTATAAATACTAAGAATCCAGAGATCAAATTAGATGGCCAATCTATAAATGCGATTAAAGATTACGGAATAGCCATCCACTCAGATTTTTTCTACTCCTTTGCCTCCAGAGAAAAGAATGAACCAAAACTTATAACCCATGAAGGGGATTCAACCTTCAATGTAAGCTGTTGTGGGGATCTCTATATTGCCAAGAACCCGTTTGATAGCCTTCTTAAGGACACCATGATGGTAGGGAGAGGGATATCCGTAAAACCAAACCTCTTTATACCTGTTGATTCGCTACCTTTAGAGAGAGAAAATTTTTCGAGAGCGGGACTTTCCTTTAAGGTTGATGGGACTCTCTCATTCAGTGTGAAAGCTAACGACACTTCTGGTAATGAATATTTTAATAAATCTTATACGGAAGGGGATACGAATTTCATTGAGTTTAATATCCTAAAAGTCATTCAGCCAGATATTACAGGGGATTATATCCACATAACAATTGGCCCAAGATATAAGTTAAATGGAATTGATGCGGAAACTCTTTTTAATGGACAACTAAAACTTATGTGGGCAGTGATAGGTAAAGAATGAATTATTTGACTTTTCTTTTTTTAATTATATCCAATCCTTTTTATGCTAGGAATTTGCCAGGAGAATGGATTGGGGAAAGTGGATTCTTAGAATCACCGGTCCTAATAGGTAATGTTTTTGCAAATCCTGCAACTGCAGATACAATAAGTTATTTCTCTATAACCTCACACCTTTACCTTGGTGACTATGAAGATTTAGAGGGAAACATTTCTTCCGTTACATTAACCCTGCCAGCCCCCAGGGGTTTCTCTTTAGGAGGAAGGATTAATCAGTTGTATAACTCCAGACTGGAAGGAAAGGTTTCTTTATCTAATGAGTGGGATTCTTTTGAGGAATATTATGAGAGAAGAGGTGGTCTTGACCAGTACAGTTTTTTCATAAAGAAGTCTTTTGGCTCCTTTTCTCTTGGAATTGATGCAAATCTTTTAAATGGTGAAATTGAAGATAGATGGAAGATTGACTTTGAAGAATATAATGATGTTTTTGATACACTTTCCACATATTTCAGGGGTTATTCAGCAGGTTTGGGCCTCCTCTATCATTGGAGCGAATTCAAAGTTGGGGGATATTTCAATTTCTATCAAAAGTTGGAATACTGGGAAGATGGAGAAGATAGGAGTGAATTTACTCTAAAGAGACCAATTCGTTTTGGAATAGAATACTCCCCGGATAAAGGAAAAAGTGTAATGGCTTTGGCTGACAGGAAAGCAGCAGTACTTATGGGAATGTATGGGCCTGTTATGATAGGATATGGAAGGATATATGGTTCTGGGTACGACCTTGATATTGAAGGTAATCGATTCATTGCTGGGATATCATTTTCCTTAAATAAAATGCCTCTAAAGGTAGCATTTGAGAATAGGAGATATTCCGGGGAATTCAGTGATAATCAATTTATGGGAACAATAACATTCAGTATTTCCGGGAAGGAAGGAGGAAAACAATGAAAAGATATTCTATGCTACTGATTCTTATGTCATTATCCCTGTTTGCAGAGCAAAAGATTGGCTATATTGATTCTCAGAAAGTGCTCTCCGAATACAGGGGGGCAACTGAGATAAAAAAGAGATACGAACAGAAAGTAGCAGAATGGAAGAATAAAGCTGAGAAAATAAAAAAAGATATTATCAATCTGCGGGAGGCTCTCCAGACCCAGAATATGTTACTCTCGGAAGAGGCAAAGTTACGGAAGGTGCAGGAGATAGAAAAGAAAGAACAAGAATATCAGCAGTTTATCCAGGACATTTGGGGGCAGAATGGTGAAGCTGAGGCATTAAATAGAGAATTAATGCAGCCTCTTCTTCAAGAGATTGATACTTTAATCACCGGAATCGGAAAGGAAGAAGGTTTTGCGATAATCCTGGATGCTTCCTCAGGTGCTCTGGTTTACGCAGAGGATGAACTGAATATAACGGATAGAGTAGTTGAAGCCCTAAACAGGAAGTTTATCCCTGAAGCTACCGGCAGGATCGAATATTATGTTCTGAAATTTAAGGAGGAAGATTCCGAAGCGAAATCAAGAAATCTTGGAGAAAGGATAACAAATCTACTCGATGTTACAATTGAAAAGACCGGTGGATTCAAGGAAATTGAGCCTCAACCATTAGGTAATGCAAGAAGCACTCTTGGTGTAATTAAGGAGGAGGATGTAGATGTTGGGACTGCCAATGAACTTCTCCGTATTACCGATGGAGATTTTATTGTTATGGGGAGGGTCTGGCTCGAAGGTGGTTCTATATACCTTGAATTTAAACTGGTGGATAAAGAACAACAGGGAGTGGTAATGACCGAAAAAGTTGAGATTGGTGTAGAAGAGAATCTGCCTGATAGAATATCCGATAAGGTTGTAGGGAAGATTGTAACCTATTATAAATGAAAATAAGAGAGCTGGCTGATCTCATCAACGGTGAGCTTATAGGGGATGTGGAATATGAGGTCAGGGGCGTTTCTGATATAGAAAATGCCAAAGAAGGTGATATTGTATTCCTCTTTGATTCCAGGAGGATTAATAAAGTAAGGGATAAGCTCAAGAGTGTTGCTGCTGTTGTTCCTGATTCTTTAGGAGAATGTGCTTGCCGAAGTTGCATCAAAGTAGGTGACCCGAAGGTTGCAATGATTAAAGTATTAAAGTATTTCTATCCTACCCCTGTTGATTCATTTCCAGGTGACTCCCATAATAAACATGTCGGTGATGTCCAGATAGGGAAAGATGTGAACATAGGTGATTACACGGTTATTGCTGATGGAACTGTAATTGGCGATGGAGTTCATATCTTTCCATTTACATATATAGGCTATGATGTAAGGATAGGGGAGGGTAGTAAGATATACCCACATTGTGTTATCCTGGATAGAACAATAATTGGTAAGCATGTAACTGTCTATCCTGGTGTAGTAATTGGGTCGGATGGATTTGGATACCATAATATAGAAGGGAAATTAGTTCCTATACCCCAGGTTGGGAAGGTCGTAATAGAGGATGAAGTCGAAATCGGTGCCTGCACCATGATAGACCGTGCAACAATTGGAGCTACAGTAATCGGGAAGGGAACAAAGATAGATAACAGTGTTCATATAGCACATAATGTTAAAGTGGGATCCAATGCGATTATTATCGCACAGGTTGGTATCGCTGGAAGCTGCACGGTGGGGGATAATGCTGTAATAGCCGGGCAGGCAGGAATTGCCGATCATGTAAATATCGGTGCTAATTCAACGGTAGCAGCAAAATCAGGTGTTATGAGGGATGTAAAGGATGGGGAGGTAGTTTTCGGATATCCCGCTGATAGGCGGACCAGTGTTATGCGAAATGAAGCATATTTCAGGAGAATCCCAGAGTTATTCAAAAGGGTGAAAACCCTTGAAGAATCTAAGTGATATCTTTCCTGCTCATTCTTCTCTTTTCTAATTCATCTGAATCCTCCGAAATTGTAGAATACAGAGGAAATAAGATTCTCTTCAAGGTAGATTCATCCCTCGTATGTATTTATGGTGAAGCAGAAGCGGAGTATGGCAAGCTCCACGTATGGGCAGACACTCTCCATTATTACCTTGAGGATAAATTCCTGGATGCCAGGGGGGAGGTGCGGTTTAATGATGGCAGTAACATTATTCTGGCTAAAAGGATGACCTATGATGTGGAGAAGAAGATTGGGACGGCGTATAAGGCGAAGACAGAAGTAGAGAATGGATGGTTTTATGGAGAAAAAATACGATATTTTGAAGGGAAAATATTAAAGATAAATAACGGTTATTATACCACCTGCGAATTAGACCCTCCACATTATTGGTTCTATTCGCCTAATATGAGGGTAAATATTGGTAAGGATCTTGTGGCAGAACCAGTGGTTCTTCTGGTTAGAGAAATACCGCTTTTCGTTATACCCTTTTACTTTCAATCACTGAAAAAGGAAAGGTCCTCTGGCCTCATCACTCCATCATTCGGTTCTTCATCCCATGCGGGCAATTATATAGAGGATATTGGTTGGTATCAAACACTCTCTCCTTATGCAGATGTGACTCTTTCTATGGATTACTACACGCAAAGAGGAACGAAAAGTCATATAGATGGGAGGTGGAAGCTTTTTCCATATGGTGATGGAACTCTTTATGGGAGTTATATCGATGAGCGAGAGACCAATAAAAAACGGTGGTCCCTCAATTTGAATAACCGGTCCAAACTGCCCGGGGATATCAATGTGAATTTCTATTCGGACGTTGCTTCTGATAATGAATACTTCTCTGATTATGAAACAGGTGAAGTCGAAAAGTTAATCAAAGACCTCTCCTACGGAGGGAACGTCTCTACGCGGTTATTTGGAACCGGGATATATGGTGTACTTGATTATCGTGAGAATGTCAGCACTGGCATCTTAAGAAAGAAATGGCCATCGATAAATGTTACATTTCCGCGTATGAACTTTGGAATGATTCATCTAAGGGGTGCATCAAAATACATAAGGGATGAGACTGAACACTGGGGGGCAGGAATAAATGGAAGTGCGGATGTGGGTTTTAATCTCCTTGTATTCGATTTAAATACGGAGTTCTCTTCAAAGGGCGATTATTATGAGAGGGAAGATGTTTTTATCAAGCATTGGAGTTCGAGCTTCACAATCAAGACAAGATTATACGGGCTTTCACTCTTTCCCCTGGGTCCGATCTCTAAATTTCGACACATTATGACGCCCTCTGTTTCTTTTAGATATGCACCAGAACCTGATAGTTTTGAGGTGACTTCTCTCCCTGGTTTTTCCCGCCCGAGTGGAAGGAAATCCCTTGGGATTTCCTTAAATAATCTCTTTCAGTGTAAAATTGGAGAAGAAAAACACGATTTCGCTTCTCTTTCTCTTAGCTCGAGTTATCGACCAAAAACTGACAGGTTTTCAGCCATTTCCATATCCGGTAATTTCTGGATTGGTAAACTTTTCAAACAAACATATTCTACCTCGTATGATTTATACACGGAGAAGTTAGGGAATAAGTATGTCACTACAAAATTTGGGTATGGTGCCTCTTTTGAGGGAAAACCACTGAATATAGATCTTTCCCACAGGATAAATTTCACACAGGATAAAAAGATACAGCAGGCAGATGTTGGAGTAGGAATGTATGTTACCCCGGGATGGAAAGTTAATCTAAACACCCATTACGATTTTGAAGAAAGGAAGATTACAAGTAGTAGGCTCGGTCTTATCAGGGATTTACATTGCTGGGAATTGACTATGTCATTCAATACCTTTGGTGAGAACTGGGATTATAATATAAAACTCCAAATAAAGAACCTTCAAGAAGTTAAGTTAGAAAGAAGTACGATTCGCACCCTTCTTCCCTGAACCCCTTATTAGACACAGAGATAATCGCTTCGCTCCAATGCAAAATACAAATTGCAAAGTGCAAAATGCCTCTCCACCCATTTTTTAGACACAGATTTACACAGATATTAACTGATTAAAAACCCCTAACCCCCACCGGAATGAAACCGCAGATTAACGCAGAGTAATAAAGTTAAATAGTTGAGTAGTTAAGTCGTTGAGTTGTTGATTAGGAAAAACTCAATGAACACAACGAACCCGCATCCTAACCCATCCACCCATTTTATTCACCAAACCCTGAATTGGAGTAGCGAAACTTGTTTCGCGCTAAAGATTCGCAGAGCAAGCTCTGCTACTCCAGTATCTGGAAATTGTAGGAGCGGCTTCCCTGTCCCAAAATGTGGGAGCGACTTCCAAGTCGCGATTATCGCGGTTTTGAAACCGCTCCTACATTATTTGTAGGGGTGCAATTTATGAAACCCGAAAAAGAAGGACTTGATAAATCACGCCCCCACGATTAAAAACTGCTCCCTTTGCGATCTTGGCGAGACAAAATGGGGGATGTTGGTATCTCTTTAGGCTTGACAGGATAGTATTTTTTGATAAGTATAAAATCATGGAAGAGACAAAAATTTATCTCGTTCGGCATGGAGAGAGTGAGGGGAATAAAGAGAATAAGATGAGAGGAAGGCATGACTTTCCCCTGACAGAGGAAGGGGAGAGACAGGCAAAGGCACTGGCTCTTGTTTCAAAAGAATGGGATTTATCTGCCATATTTACATCTCCTCTAATAAGAGCCAGGAAGACTGCAGAATATATAGGAGGAGAGTGTGGCTTTACTTCAGAGATTGATATGGGGTTTCACAATATAAAACTCGGAGAGTGGGAAGGAAAAAGTAAACAATGGATAGCGGAGAATTTTCCAGAGGAATGGAGATCGTGGAAGACGAATCCCGAGGAACTCGTCTTCCCGGGATTTGAACCCCTTTCCCAGGTACAGAATCGAGCATATGAAGCCCTGGTAAAAAGAACGGAAGAGTTTAAAGGCAGGAACTTCTGTATAGTAACACACAGGGCGATTATTAAGCCACTTATAGCGAAAGTTCTTGAGATTAAATCACCCTATTACTGGAAAGTAAGGATGGCTACCGCCTCTTACAGCCGTATTGTTTTCGATGGAAATATATATTATTTGGACCTTTTTAACGAGGTAAAATACCTTGCAAAGGAGTATAAATGATTGATTATAGAATAGAGAATCTTGCAGATATACTTACAAATTATTCGGTTAATATTAAGAAGGGAAACTTTGTGTTTATAAATGGAACCATACTCTCTGCTCCATTGGTAAATGCAGTCTATAAGAGAGTGTTAGAGAAGGGGGCATACCCAGAAGTAAAAGTAGATACAGTAGACTTAACAGAGATATTCTATAAAACTGCTTCCAAAGACCAGTTAGAACATATATCAGAGATAAGGAAATATATAGTTGAAAATGTAGATGTCATGATATATATAAGGGGAGGATTTAATACAAGGGCACTAAGTAATGTCTCACCAGAAACAATATCAATCAACAGAAAAGCAATGACCCCTTTGAGCAAAATTCAGAGGGAGCGCGCAGCAAAAGGAGATTTGCAATGGACATTGACTCAATTCCCGATTCATGCAGGTGCACAGGAAGCGGATATGTCCCTTTCGGAATATGAGGATTTTGTGTTTGGTGCTTGTTTTGCAGACAAGAAAGATCCAATTAGTGAATGGGAGAAATTATCAAAGGAGCAAGAAGAGTATGTGAGGATGTTGGAGGAGAAGGGTTCGTTCCATATAGAAGGCCCGGGCACTGATTTACATATAAGAGCGGATGGAAGGAAGTGGATAAATTCCGATGGAAAGAAGAACATGCCGAGTGGGGAGGTTTTTACTGCTCCTATAAAGAAATCCTTAAACGGGAAAATCACATTTAGTTTTCCTGCAATATATAATGGAAGGGAGGTAATAGGAGTAAGCCTCGAGTTTAAGGATGGAGAAGTAGTAAACGCCTCAGCCGAAAAAGGTGAAGAATTTCTAAAAGCAATGATTGGTATGGATGAAGGTTCAAGATTTGTAGGGGAATTGGCTTTTGGTCTTAATAGAGGTATACAAAAATTCACAAAGAATATACTCTTTGACGAGAAAATAGGTGGGTCGATACATCTCGCTCTTGGAGCCGCTTATCCAGAGTGTGGGGGAGATAATGAATCAGCTCTTCACTGGGATATGATATTTGACCTACGGGAAGAGGGAAGGGTTACCGCCGATGAAGAGGTGGTCTTTGAAAAAGGAAAATTTAAGCTCTGATAAATAGTTAAATAAGTTAGCGTAATAAACGACTCACTATTCAACTAATTTAGAC
This sequence comes from Candidatus Stahliibacteriota bacterium, assembly GCA_030668705.1. GTDB lineage: Bacteria > Hydrothermota > UBA3072 > UBA3072 > UBA3072 > DAOVFB01. The sequence continues at coordinate 11,644 of DAOVFB010000021.1, read as the reverse complement.
ATAAATAAGACTTCCCGAATAGAAGGTGCGTTCGACACCCCGGTTTCTTATACGGATTCCTCCGTCTATCTGTATACCTATCACTCGACCGTTAAATGTTTCCTTTGGGCTTATAATCCTAACCATTCGGCCTATATCCTGATTGAGGCCCAGATACCTTGCATATATCCTGTCAAGTTCATCTCTCCCATTTCTTATTCCACTCATTATTTCTATTGCAATATCATCTATGGGAAGGTCTCTCCTCCGAATTTCCCTTGCCGTTGTTATTTTATCCTTGAGCGAATCGGGGAATTCTGAAAGTTCTACATTAAGATTTAACCCTATTCCGATAATAAATCCTCCATTTATTCCATCGATGAGGATTCCCCCAAGCTTCCTGGAAGAGACTACAATATCATTTGGCCATTTGAGTTCTACATATAATCCTTGATTTTCCAGCGCTTCTGCTATAGATACGGAAGTTAGGAGTGAAAGTGCTCCATTGCTATCGGAGAACTCTTTTATCATTATGGATAACCATAATCCACCGGGAGGGGAAGACCATGTATTGGGACCTCTACCTTTACCAGCTGTTTGGATACTTGCCATTACTCCATCAAAGTCAGATAGTTTCTCCCTGTTTCTTTTTATCCACTCGTTGGTGGAGTCAACTTCTTTTAGTTTTATAATATTATACATTGCCCATTGATAAAGACTATCCCCTGAATGTCAAGAGAAATGAACTTATTTTTCGATACTGATTACCACTGATTCAAACTGATTTTTCTGCCACAGAGGCAGGAGAGAACACAGAGAATTTATTTATTTGATTAGCCCATCTACCCATTTTATCCACCAAACCTGGAATCGGAGTAGCGAAACTTGTTTCGCGCTAAAGATTCGCAGAGCAAGCTCTGCTACTCCCAAAAAATGGAGTAACGAGGCTTGTCCCGCGCTCTGGTTGTAAAGTTGTAGGCACGAATTTATTCATGGAATTGTAGGAGGGACTTCCCAGTCCCGATTTCGAGGTTTGGAAACCTCTCCCACAATTTTTTTATTGTAGGGGTTTCATTTATGAAACCCGAAAAAGAAGGGCGTGATAAATCACGCCCCTACACTTAATTTCTGTGTGGTGCGTGTTTTTAACAATGAATTAACCGTGAGTTTGCCGTGGCTAATCTTTGGTGGTGTGTTCCGGGTTTATTGAGTTCATTGGGTTCGTTGGGTTCGTAGGGTGATATGTGGTATGTGATAAGTGGTAAGTGATAAGGGGTATGTGATATGTGGTATGTGGGAACGGGCTTCTGCCCGTGATCATCGAGGCTGGAAAGCCTCTCCCACAAGATTAGTCCAGAGTCCAGTGTCAGGAATCGAGGGGACAGGATTCCAAATCAACGACTCAACTACTCAACTATTTAACTATATCACTCTGCGTTCATCTGCGGTTAGATTTCGGTGGAGGTTAGGGGTTTTTAATCAGTTGATATCAGTGAAAATCTGTGTCTAATTCAGGGGTTAGGATATAGGATTTAGGATTTGGTGGTGTGTGTCTTCTATTCATATCTATCTGCGTTCATCTGCGTGTATCTGCGGTTTCATTTCCTGGAGGTGTGTTTTTTATCAAGAGTTAACCGTGAGTTTGCCGTGGCTAATCTTTGGTGGTGTGTTCTGGGTTTATTGAGTTCATAGGGTTCGTTGGGTTCATTGGGTTTTTCCTAATCAACGACTCAACTACTCAACTATTTAACTACATTAATCTGTGGTTTCATTCTAACATACCAACTAATTCCTTTGCAGTCTCTCTGAGAGAAAGAAATGGTATAAGGGTATACCAGCAAAACCTTGACATTTATATGTCAAATACTTATATTTCAGTAATGTTAGACATTCTTATAAAGAGAGGACAGGTAATAACCCTTTCTAAGGGATTAAAAAGGGGCTATAATCTTGACCTCTATATTATTAATAATTGTGATGTTGCAATCAAGGGTGGAGTAATAGTAGAGGTTTCAAAGGGTATTAAAGAGAATTGCAAACGAGTAATTGATGCAAATGGTCATGTTGTAATGCCGGGTTTTATTGATGCACACACCCATGCACTATTTGGGGGAACGCGGGTGGATGAATTTGAGATGAAAATAGGAGGTATGAGTTACGAAGATATTATGCGAAAAGGTGGGGGTATAATCAATACAGTAGAGAAAACCAGGTCCCTTACTGAGGAGGGAATGATTGGAATACTAAGGAAAAATCTTCGTAAGATGTTCCTGACCGGTACAACAACAGCCGAGGTGAAAAGCGGCTATGGACTAAATGAGCATACAGAGCTTTCAATGTTAAAAGTGATGAATGATTTTTCCTCTGAGTGTATTGATATCGTTCCAACATATATGGGAGCACATGAATTCCCTCCGGATAAATCAAGGGATGAGTATATAGATGAAATTATTGGTGATCATCTTCCAAAAGTAGCAGAAAATCATTTAGCGGAGTTTTGCGATATCTTCTGTGAGGATGGTGTATATGGAAAGGAGGAAGCGAGGCGTATTTTACTTAAAGCAAAGGAATTGAATTTTGGATTAAAGGTGCACGCAGATGAATTAAAACAGAGTGGAGGTGCTGAGCTGGCAGGGGAGTTGGGTGCAATCTCTGCAGAGCATCTAATATATCCATCTAAAGAAGGGCTCCGACTTATGAAAGAATCGGGAGTCATTGCAGTTATGCTACCTGCTACATCTTTTGTTCTATCATCAGATAAACCTCCTATAGAAGACTTTAGAGAGAATGAAATACCCATGGCGCTGGGGACTGATTTTAATCCAGGATCCTCGCCGGTTTCCTCAATGCCACTTATTATAGGATTTGCCTGTTATCATTATGGTATGAGAGTAGAAGAGGCAATAGCAGGTGCCACCATTAATGCAGCTTATGCTTTGAATAGAGGGGATGAGATTGGCTCAATAGAAAAAGGGAAAAAAGCTGATTTATTGATTCTTGACTACAAAGATGTCCACGAATTGCCATATTGGTTGGGTTACAATCCAGTTGAAATCTGTATAAAAGCTGGGAGGGTTTGTTTTGAAAGAGAAAACAGTTAATTCTATAGTTAAAGCGGTTAAGAATTACAAGGAAACCCAGAGTAAAGGCGAACTTCTTGTTATAATCAAAGAATATTCGAAATTAGGGTTATATGAAGAGATGGCCAGATACATAGGGGAGTTTCTTAAAGAAGGAGGAGATATTTCTGCTCTTATAGTGATAGCCGATAATTTCCCTCTGGAAATAAGAGATTTTTTTAAAGGGACGGAAGGTGAGGAGAAAATTGATGAGGAATTTGATGCCGATTCTTTCCTTGAGATGGGGGAACTTCTTTGGGAGATAGGTTCGCCTGAAGAAGCAAGAGACAATTATATAAAGGCATTTAAATATTACAATATTCAGGGAAAGAGCGATTCAGCAGAAGAGGTTTTGAGTACGCTAAGGGAACGATATCCTGGTGACCCAGAGATATCAGACTTCAAATTAAAGGATATAAAATCAGAACTCCTTTCTAAGATAAAGGTTCTGGAAGGGATGCCATCCCGGGATGAGATTGATTTGCGTTATGCTCTGGGTAAAAAAATGCATGAGGCGGATTTACTTATAGAAGCTGAAGAAAACTATAGGAAGATTCTGGAGCTTAAGGAGAATCATAAGGTAAGAAGATATCTTGTTGCCTTGCTTAAGGATAAAAATGACTTTGAAGAGGCCCTGGATTGCGCAAGGGGACTCGAGGAAGCTGATAGAGTAGAAGAATATTATTCTTTGGCCGAGTCCTTCAAGGACAGAGGGGATGAAGGGAAAGCTAATTACCTTTATAGGGAAATATATGAAATCAATCCAGAATATAAAGATGTTAGAGAACTTCTTGGTATACCAGTTAGAGAAGAAAAAGGAGAGAGAGTAAAAGAGGGGATTTCCGAATTTAAAGAGGAAGCACGGGTTGGACCCGTTTCGAAATCTGGCGTAGAGAAAGATTTCGATGAGAAAGAAGAAAAAAAGATTGTGTTTCTGTAAGGAGGATTAATGAATTACGAAACTTTTTATGGGTTCGAGCGTGAACCGTTTGCAGACATCCCTGACCCCGAGCTATTTTACAGTGGACCTGAACACACAAGAGCCCTTGTTAAATTGCTTCATGTAGTAAAGAAAGGTAGAGCACTCGGAGTATTGACGGGGGATGTAGGTTGTGGGAAGACCACAATTGCAAGAAGAATTTTAGCTGAATTAGGTAAAGAAGATAATTATCGTTCAGGTTTAATAATACTTACTCATCCAGATTTTGGCCCCGAATGGTTTACCAGAAAGCTGGGAGAACTACTGGGTCTGAATTTTAATTCATCGGGAAGGACGGAAATGGTTACAAGGATAACTAAAAAGCTCTACAGTAGATATGAGAATGGAAAACAGACCGTAATCTTGATTGATGAAGCGAATAATATAACTAACCCGGAAGTGTATGAGGAAATAAGGGGATTTCTTAATCTTGAGCTGGAGTATAGGAGATTGATCACTATCATCTTAAGCGGTATGCAGGAGATGCTTGACCGGATAGAGAATAATACGTCCCTCCGTCAAAGGATTTCTACGGTTGTTGATTTGTCACCACTTAATATTAATTCAACCAAAGAGTATGTAAAGTATAGGGTAGAACAGGCAGGAGGCAGGGAAGAACTCTTTGACGAGGAGGCATATAGACTGATATTTGAATTCAGCCGTGGTATTCCCAGGACAATAAATGTTATCTGTGATAATGCCTTACTTGAGGGGGTTCTGTTAAAAAAGAAGGTTGTGGGAGGCCTGATTCTGAACAGAGTGGGAGAGGAATTATTGCTTAAAGAGTAACAAAGATGGTGTAACATATGGCGAGAGAAAGTAAGATAATATCATTAAAGAACAAAGCAAATAGCGCAAAAGCGAAAGGAGATTTACAAGACGCTATTGGGTGTTATGAAGAAATACTGAAACTCACACCAGAAGATCCAAATATTGCCAGGGAGATAGGGACTTTATATAGTAAAATGGGCAAAGAAGAGAAGGCTATTGAGTACTACTGGAAAGCAATGGAACAATATGTGGAATCAGAATACTATCAAAACGCTACAGCAATAGCCCAGATACTCTTGCGGGCAGGGGAAGATAAATTTGCGCTTAAGCAGGAACTTGCAGTATTATATGAAAAGCAGGGTTTAATTGGGGATTCCGTGGTTGCATATGAAGAGGTTGCGGAACTGTATAAAAGGGATGGAGATATTGAAGGAGTCTTCGAGAGTTTTAAGAAAATAGTTGAGTTAACCCCTAAAAAAGTTGGCATACGATTAAAACTGGTAGAGATTTATGAGAATCAGGGTAAAACTGATGAAGCGGTATTAGAGTTAGAAGAGATCAAGGATATTTATAAAGAACAGGGTCGGGTTGATAAAGTAGATGAGATTGAAAGGAAGGTCAAATCTCTATCTGGTAGGGGGGTAGAGGGAAAAGAGTCTTTAATCTTTGAGCAGGAAGGGGTGGATTTCGGCAAGGGGGAGGCCCCAACTGAAGTTGCCCCAACTGAAGTTGTGGTTGAGAACATAGGTGAAACGCTTTTTGATGGGATAGGGGAACAAGAGACATTATTAAAAGAAAAGGCTCCAAAAGAAACTTATGAGGGTCTTAGTGAGCCTGAGGCCGAAGAGATAGAGAAAAGTATAACCAGATGGGATGACTGGCTAAATCTCGCCGAGCTCTACTTATCCGTAGGGTCTACTGAGGATGCAATAGAGTATTATAATAAAGCCGCCGAGGCACAATTTAATAAGAAAAATTATGAAGAGGCGTATAAAATATACAAGACTATTTCCGAACTTAACCCTGATGCTCTCCTACCTCGTCAGAAAATGGTTCAGGCTGCCCTTAAGTTAAACAGTCGTGATAAGGCTGTAGAGTCATATACATACCTATATAAATGTTTAAGTGAAAAAGGAGCAACTGAAGAAGCAAATAAGGTTTTAGAGAAAGCTATGCGAATTTCTCCTAACTCTCCTCTCATTCGTGAGATAACTGGTAGGAAGAAGGTGAAGGTAAGAAAGACTCAAAAGGAAGAGGCACAAAAAGTATTAGATTTTGATGAATTATTCGAAGAGGAGATAGCTTCTGAGGAAAAAATAGAAATGGAGAGAGAAAAAGCTCCGGACCTTGATACATTGCTAGAACAGTTTAAGAAGAAAGCAGCCGAAGAAATTACTGTTTCTGATTATTCAACCCATTTTGATCTGGGAATAACTTATAAAGAAATGGATCTTATCGAAGAAGCGATGGAAGAATTTAAAAAGGCAATGAAAGGTGAGCATTGGGTTCTGAAATCCCTTGAGATGTTAGGGAACTGCTATGAGAAGCTTTCGGATTTTGAAAAAGCAGAAAAGGTATATAGACATGCACTACTCTCTAAAAAGTATGACGAAAACGAAACAGTTGCTTTTGCCTATTACCTTGGCAATCTCTATGCCAACCAGGGATTATTCGCAAAGGCTCTAAATGAGTACAAGAACGTAGTCCGTATAGATTCAGATTTCATAGATGTGAAAGAAAGGATTAAATCGATGAGTAAAAGGTTACGAGGAGTTTCTATAGATGAGGAAAGAACATCTACCCTTGTGGAAGACATTTCGGTAGAAGGTAGTAATCTCTGGGACTCGGTACTAAAGAAGGGGGAGGATAATGGGAAAGGGGAAGAAAAAGGAAAATCTAAGGAGAAGAGAGAAAAAGATAGAATATCTTATATATAGTCTTTTCCCTTCACTTGTCGTTTACCTATTCAAGATAACTAAGTGCTAAGATAATATCCTTGAATCTTCGAAAACTTCTTTCTATTAATTTAATGTTCTGCTATTAGTGTTTTGTTCTTTCCCTGTTCCTTTGCCATATATAAAGCTCTATCGGCAGCAGCCACTAAATCATTTTTGTTATCCCCGTGTGAAGGATGTTCGGATATTCCAATAGATGTTGTGACAGATAGGCGCTCCCCATCTCCGATTACGAATTTCTTGTTTTCTATTGATTCTCGAAGAACTTCAGCAAGCCTTAGGGCCTTTTCAGCGGAGGTTTTTGGTAGTATAATGGCAAATTCCTCTCCACCATATCTTGCCAGGATGTCAGAATTTCTTATCCTTTCTTTCATAAGAGAAGCAATTCCTGAAAGCACTATATCTCCTGTTTGATGCCCGTGTTTATCGTTAACCATCTTGAAGTTGTCTATATCCAGCATAAGAAGAGAGACAGGTTCTTTGTTTCTGATTCCTTCAGCGAGTTTATTATCCAGCATTTCCTGGAAGAAACGGTGATTATAAGCCATTGTGAGTCCATCCACTATTGCTTTCTCCCTCTCGTGGTCATATAGAATGGCCTTTTCAACAGCTGAAGCCGCAATGTCAGCAACAAGGTTCAAGACCATGAGGTCTTTTCTGTTGAATTTGCCTGCTTTTTCAGATAGAAGAAGAATACCACCTTTAATGTTGCCCTTAAATGGAGAGAATAAAAGTGATTTGGCTTTAAAATCCCTTTCCTCGGGTAGTAGAATGGGTCTCTTTGTCTCAGAGGCTAAATTTTCTTTACAAAGTGACATAGTTTTTTGAAGAGCAAGTGATATGAGGCTATTTCTAAGGGGTCGCCTGTATCTTCTACCGTCCTGTTCTGTAATATGATATTCGTCACCTTCTTTTAGTAAGAAAATAGTCCATACATCCTGGAAACTGCTTTTTATGTTTTCAAATATACTTCTGCGAACCTCTTCCAATTTTATCTCTCCAGCAATCCTTCCTGTGAGATTGAGCAAAGATTGGAATCGAAACGCTTCGAGCATAGACGCATTCATGTATCGATAAAGGGAAAATAAGGTTGAAATACTTTTAGAGATGCTTTTGAGCATTTCACTGTCACGCTCATCAAAGGGAATCCTTTCTCGCCTATCTACAACTACGACTCCTCCATTTGTGTCGTTTATTTCGATTGAATATGCCATGAAACACTTTATGGATTCGTCCTCCTTATAGTATCCTAAATTTACGGATGTGTCATTATATTCATTGTTAATAAGGATTCCGGAATTCTTGTAAAACCAACATAGTGGTCCCTTTGTAATGAAGGTATCCTGCTTTAGGCTTCCCTTGCTCTTCCCGATCTTGGCCACATAGTTACCTGTTTCATTGTCCTTTAGTAGGATTACTGCACTCCAGGGGCCAAAGAGTTTGAACATCAGATCTACAGTGGAAGTGAGGGTCTCAATGAATCTATCAGACAGGCTTCTCGGAACCCCTTTGGTTCCTAATATGCTCTCTCTTATCCTTTTTTGTTCGAAATCAGTTGAAATAATTGACGTAGGCATTTGCCCTGATTTTTCTTTCCCTTTTGGTAAGAGGTATATCAAAAGAACAGAGCCGTAGAATATTAAAAAGGGCAGGAGATCAAGGTCACCAAAGAGGGAAAAGAGAGGCAGCAAGAGCCACCATATCTTTATTTTGAGTTTTCTCTCTTTAAGAATAAAGATTAATGGTATATAAGAAAAGAAGAGGGGAGAGGATTGTCCTCCTGCCATTTGTGATAAAAGAGCTACACTGCAAAATGATAGATAAAAGGGGATTTCCTCAAATCTGAAAATTACTACGAAAAGAAGTATCATTCCAATCCATGGAACCCATATGGTGATACTTAGTGGATGGAAAATTAAAGCGATATAACCAAGAAATATTATACCTGATGTATATTTAGGCCACTGCATATATAAGTATAAGTCCTATTTGCTGGATTGTCAAGAACCAGGAATAAAGTAAGCGGAAAGAGGTTTTTTCCCTACCAGGCTCCGCCGCCACCTCCTCCGCCTCCTCCACCAGAGGACCCACCTCCTCCAGAAAATCCACTGGAGCTACTGCTCGGGGCTGCCATAGAAGCAGACACAGTACCTATTAAGTTCCCCAGAGAGTTTGAAACAACAGAGGCATATATTATATTGCCAGTCGTGGCCCTGGAAACATACCAATCTGGGCTCTGTATCGTTAAACCCTCAAATCTTTCAGCCCAGTGGTCTGCTACTCCAAGTGCAACGGCATAGGATAAAAAGTCAAAGAAAATATTGGGGTTCTCTTCCAGCATCTTCTCTAACCTTGGTTTTTCAACCCTTGCAAGAAATTCTCTAAATCCCAAAATTTCTCTGAGTTTTTTCGTCCCTTTCGTGGTTCTCTTGGGCATTCCGCGGCTAAAGGCGAGAAGAGTGATACCCACAGTCATGAAAAATACTGCCCACCTGGGGGATAATATAATAAAGAAAGGAAACCCGAAAGTAATAATAATACCAAGTCCAAAGTACTTGGCCCTGATAGTTTCAGGATTTCCATGAAAGTATCCATCCTTTGTAAGGTTCTTGTACAGGCTTTTCTTAACACTCTTGACAGTTGTGTAGAATTTTCCTTTTAGCTTACTAAGCTTAAATTCCTCACCAAATTTGCGAAGCCCATTGAGAAATTCTTTCTCGTGCTTCTTTAAGCCCTCTTTGTCTTTGGGAAAGACGGTAATCCTGTAGTCTGTATTCTTGAGAAAGAAAAATTTCTTACTCTCCTGTTCCTCTATCTTTAGATATCCTTTTTTTGCAAGGTCAAAAAGTATAGAGACTATATCCTTTGCGTCAACCACTTCATCAAGTATTGTTCCTGTCGCAGCAGCCGTGAGACCTTCAGGGGATTTGTATCTAACTGTAATTGGTCCAACGCTCTGCTCCCTGCCGGTTCTCCACCATTTGATAAATATATATAAAAAGAATAGAAATCCAAGAACAATGGGTATGTTATTCTTTAAGCGGAGCAGAAACAGAGAGAAACCAGAGGGTTTGACAAGATAGGACTTTGGAAATTTTATATCAACGGTTAATCCGTTACCTGGAGAAAGCCCCCCTGATTTTATAGTAACACCGGTTTCATCTATTGCTATAGAGCCCTTACTTTCTCTCTCACCCCTTTTTCCTGTATATAGTTTTACATCTGACCGGTTTAGTTCGATTGGTTTGTAGAATGATATGAATGCGTTAACAGAGTCAATATGGGTTTGCCATTCGTCTCCGGTAATATTCCAGTACAGTTCATCGTAATCTTTAAAATACCTTGCCCCGAGAAGCACATAGTATTTTATTTCATATGTGTGTTTCCCCGAGATAAGGATATCCCCTTTGCCAATCCTGATTCTTAAGTATTTTCTCCCGTAATTCCTGATATGGGACTTTTTCACAGTTGCCGTCCTACCATCTGTTTTTACATCTAATATACGGAATCCTAATTCAAAATTCCCAAATTTTCCGCCAAGATCAAGTGGTATATCTCTGTAGATACCGTGATGTTTCTCATTCTGAAAGTTCACATTAATATTCTCGGTTATCGCAAGAGACCCATTCTCGTGTAGATCAATAGTAGAGTTAAAGCTGCTTATATACCAGGATAGAAGTAATAGTACCATTAGAAGCTCACTTCAGGAGCTGTCCTTTCTCCTTCTTCTATCTCGAAGAATTCTTTCTTTACGAAATTAAAGATCCTTGCTATTATGTTGGATGGGAAGGATTCAACCTTGATATTAAGGTCACGCACTACTGCATTGTAATACCTTCTTGCATTCTGGATAGCATCCTCGATCTGGTTTAATGTATTCTGCAAATCCAGGAAATTCTGATTTGCTTTCAGTTCCGGATAGTTTTCAGCTACAGCAAATAGTTGCCTTAATGCTCCGGTGAGTACATTTTCAGCCTCAGCCCTCTTAGCAGGAGTTGGTGCTTCACTCGTAGCTGCCCTTGCTTTTGTGACATTAATAAAGACATCTTTTTCGTGTTTTGCATAGCCTTTTACAGTGTTTACAATGTTGGGTATAAGGTCGTACCTTCTCTTTAGTTGGACGTCAACATCACTCCAGGCATTGTTATAAAGATTTCTTAATCTTATAAAACCATTATATGCGCCAATAGCCCAGATGATAACTAAAGCAACGATGATTAAAATAATCCATAATCCTATCATTATGCCTCCCTGTTTAATTTTTCGCTACATTATATGGAAATTTTTCTCTTTTGCAAGGATTTTCTTAATATGAAGTTCTGATATTATTAACCGCAGATGAACGCAGATAAAAACACACACCACCAAGGATCGTGCCACGGCAAACTCACGGTTATTTTTCAATAAAGGTGATATGTGATAGAAGTCAAGCGAGAAGACAAACAGGTGATATGTGATATCCACCTCACCCCCTTAATTTAAACCCAGACAAACATGGGTAAACAAGCTCGGTGGTTGCACAGTATGACATCTTCACTCTCCTTAACTTGTATTCATCATGTCATATCTGTCTACCACCGAGCGTAAAACTATTTGCAGATTTCGGAGTAGCAGAGCTTGCTCTGCGTTGCCATGGCGCGAAACTTGTAGAGGCAATTCATGAATTGCCCCTACTCCAATTCTTTTTTTGACACTGGACACTTGACGCTCGACTCTAGACTCTGCCCTCTTCCTTCAAATCATAGGCACGCCCCACGATTAAAAACCGTGACCTCTATGGTAAGTTTTTTGCTATGTGTAATCCATGTATTTTGGTTTTCACAGATAGGAATTAACGCTCC
>DAOVFB010000019.1 GCA_030668705.1 Candidatus Stahliibacteriota bacterium | reverse complement strand
AAGGATTTGCTGTGTTCGCTCAACCTTACCAAATAATCCAAAGCCATGTCCATAGAAAATCAAAGTACAAATTACCGTTTGCATTAGATAATTCGTTAGTGCCATTCTGCCGACGGCTGCAAAAGGACGAGTAAGTTTTTCAAGAACCTCTGATTTACAAATTAGCATTATCAAACATATATAACCGAGTGTAATAAAAAGGCTTCCCCAATAATTATACTGCCATCCTAAAAACATAGAATATTTCATAGTCCAATTTTCAGCAAAATTACAAACAATACCATAAACTATTATTGGTATACCAATAACAAAACCAGTGCTCATTAATGTATAATAAAAGCGCTTTGAGTGCTTTGCTGAAAGAATACCCCATTTATAAAATGCCATTCCAACAAGCATAAGTCCACCAGCACGCCATCCGGTTAATATAAAGAAAATGAAAGTTTGAAATGAAATAGATGCAGGTATACGATGAGACATTTGCGGAAGCCAACCACCTCTGTATGCAGAGATTTCCGCACTGACTTTTTCTATACCTGGATTCCAGAAGCTCATTGTTCCTTGAAGGGATTCTTTGGGCCAATAGGGCATAGACCATCCGAAGAAGAAGTATAAAAGTGATGATACCGAGAAAATGAGAATGCCAATAATTAATAACTTCTTAGGTATTATTCTACGAAACAAATATGCAAAAATAGCACAAATACTGTATGCAACCAAAATATCACCATACCATAGTAAATAGGCATGCATCATTCCGATAATGAATAGGTAGAATATGCGGCGATAATGAAGACCGGCAGAGGGAAGGCCTTTAGATTCGGCCTTACTTGTAAAAAGCACAATCCCTGCTCCAAATAGGATTGAAAAAATTGACATAAATTTTCTATCTGCAAAAATATGACTTAAAATCCAGACCCATTTATTAAGACCCAGAAGACTTCCGTAAGCAGCAGGATTAATATAAGCTGCCTCGATCATTGAGAAGCTCTGTATGTTCATAATAAGAATACCTAATATAGCAAAACCTCGGAGAACATCTAGAGATATTATGCGCTCTGATGGAGCTACAGGGACGCTTATTTTTGTATTAACCATTTATGTCCCCCCTTATATTAATTGATTTTTAGTATAAGGTAAAAATCAAGTAATGTCAAGGAATCCCAGAACTACACTTTGTGTTTATGGGTTGACTTTGTGACAATAAAATACAAAAATCATTCGGGTTTGATGAATCAAACCCCTACAATTTGGGCTTGCCCCGCCTGCCATACCTGTCACATGTAATGAATCTCTATTACATTGTGATGTAATCTTATTACATTGTGGTGAAATAATTAGTAATGCCCACACTAAAACTATTTCATGGGACGACTCACCGAGTCGCCCCTACATTGCGCGAAACTCATAGAGGCAATTCATGAATTGCCCCTACGATTAAAAAAGGATTCAAGGGTTCAAGTGGGGGTGTGGGAGAAACAACGCATTAATTTTCTCTGTGTCCTCTGCCTGCCCCGTAGGGAGGCAACGACCGTACTGGGGTGTCTCCGTGGCATTATTAGGTGTTTGGTCTTGGGTTTTGGGTCTTGGTTCTGGGTTCTTAGTTCTGTGTTTAGGGGTTGGTATGTTAGGAGTATTGTGGTATGTGGTATGTGATAAGTGGTAAGTGATAAGGGATACGTGCATATTCATCTTCTATCTCATAACACATATCACCTTTATTGAAAATTAACCGTGAGTTTACCGTGGCATAATCCTTGGTGGTGTATTCCGGGTTTATTGAGTTCATAGGGTTCGTTGGGTTCGTAGGGTTTAGGATTTAGTTTTCAATCAGTTGATATCAGTGTAAATCAGTGTCCAATTCAGGGGTTAGGATATAGGATATAGGATTTAGGATTTGGTGGTGTGCGTTTTTATCTGCGTCTGTCTTGCGTTTATCTGCGGTTAAATTTCGGTGTGTGTTAGGGGTTTTTAATCAGTTGATATCAGTGTAAATCAGTGTCTATTCTTTGGGAGGTGTGTGCTTTTTATTAGTATCTATCTGCGTTCATCTGCGTGTATCTGCGGTTTCATTTTCTTGGAGGTGTGTGTTTTTAATCAGTGGATAACAGGGGAAATCAGTGTCTAAAAATTGGGGTTGCGAAGATGCATTTCATTAATATTATAGGACAGTGCGTTTTTAGAGCTGTAAATTTGGTAATTGAAACTCGTAGGAATGATATCTAACGGGTTAAAGTAGGTTCTTATAAAAGATAAGCATTTATCTCTATCATAAAGGAGGGAAAGTGGGTTTTTTAAAAGAAGAAGATAAGGAGTATCTAAGAAATGAGTTCAAGAAAAACTTAAAAAGAGAAGTGGAACTGTTGCACTTCACCGATAAAAATGATAACTCGGATTATTTGCAATCGTCAAAAGCTTTACTGGAAGAACTGGTGGAATTGAATGATTATCTCACTCTTACAGTGAAGGATTGTTCTGATAAGGCGGAGCTCGAGGCAGAAGGGCTCTTGATGTGCCCGTCGACTAAGATAAAATCGTCAAGAAAAGGCTTTATTAATTTCTATGGAATTCCAGCCGGTTATGAGTTTTCAGGTTTTGTTGAAGATATCATAGATATGGGTTCGGATAATCTACCTCTCCCTGATGATGTAGTTCTGGCTCTCTCTAAGATAGACGAACCCATTGATATAAAAGTTTTTATAACGAGTGCTTGTCCTTATTGCGTGAAAGCTGTTCGTACCGCGCACCTGTTCTCATTGGCAAATGATAATATCAAGGCTTCAATGATTGACGCATATGGCTTTTCAGATCTTGCAAGGGAACATAATGTTAGTAGCGTTCCTCACATAGTGGTGAATGATAAGGTCAGTTTCATAGGGGCATTGCCGGAGAAGGAATTTCTTTCTAAGATAATGGAGTCGATAGAATAGGAATGCAATTCACGTTAAAGAGAAAAAGTGAAGAAGCGAGCTCAGAGGGAGTGAAATCTCATTTTGAGGCAGCAATAATAGGTGCTGGTCCAGCAGGGCTCACAGCAGCCATCTATCTCGGAAGGTCAAAAATAGATGCGGTTATCTTTGAGAAAATGGTTCCTGGAGGATATATAGTTTCGACGGATTGGATAGAGAATTATCCGGGGTTTCCCGATGGAATATCGGGAGAGGAATTGGGAGAACTTTTCGAGAAACAATCAAGTAAATTTGGGGTAAGAACAGAAAATGTTGAAGTGACTGGTGTTAACTTTAAGGCTCGACCGATGATAGTTGAAACAATGGACGGCTCATACACTGCTTCAGCAATCATCGTTGCAACGGGGACGAAGAGTAAGAAACTGGGTGTCCCGGGTGAAGAAGAGTTAATAGGGAAAGGTATCTCCTTGTGCGCCACCTGTGACGCTCCTTTCTTTGAAGGGGAGGATATTGTGGTAGTTGGGGCAGGGAATTCAGGGATACAGGAATCTCTATACCTTTCGAAATTTGCAAGAAGCATCAGGATAATTGAATTCCTTGACCATCCTACAGCAGAAAGGATTCTACTGGATAGAATAAAAGAAATTGGTAAGATTGAATTACTACTCTCACATAGGGTGACAAGATTTATTGGTGATGATCGGCTTACACAGGTTGAAGTGGAAAAGAGGGATTTTAACCAAAAGAGGGTATTGGATGTGAAAGGTGCATTCATCTACGTTGGGCTCGTTCCCAACACAGGATTCTTAAAAGGTTCAATAGATATGGATAAAGAAGGATTCATCAAAACCAATCAGGAACTAAAATCTTCAAAAGAAGGAGTGTTCGCAGCAGGCGATGTAAGGATTACACCTCTTCGCCAGGTTGCGACAGCCATAGGTGACGGAGCCCTGGCAGCTTTTAAAGTAAGACAGTATCTGGAGGGAAGATGAAGGTTTTAGTCTATACCAGTTCGAGTTGTCCTTATTGCAAGAAAGTAAAGAACTTTTTGAGAGAACATGGCGTTACTTTCAAGGAGATAAATCTCAACTTTCATCGGTCTGCAGCAAAAGAGCTAAAGGAGAAAACCGGACAGACTGGAGTTCCGGTGATACTTGCAGGTAATTATAAGATCATCGGATTTGATGAGAATAAATTGAGAAGAATACTAAAGATAAAGTAGTAAAGGAGGAATATTGAAAAAATACTTTTTATTTACGATAATTGGACTCTTGCTTATCTCATGTGGTGGTCCAGATAAAGGGAGTTCCAGTGATGAGACTGTTGTTGAAGTAAAGGATTCAAATATAGCTCCCGATTTCACTCTTCTGGATCTCAATGGACAGGCCCACACACTTTCTGACTATAGGGGCAAGGTAGTGATCATTGATTTCTGGGCAACCTTCTGCCGTCCGTGCATATATGAGATACCACATTTTATCCAGTTCTACAATGAATATAAAGATGACGGATTGGTTATTTTAGGTGTTGGATTGGATGGGAAGGAAAAACTGGAAGTTTTTGCCAGGGAAAAAGGGATAAATTATCCGGTCCTTATCGGTGATAAACCTACCGTTGAGAAATATGGCGTACAACCAATTCCCACCACCTTTATACTCGACAGAGAGGGCGAAATTAAGGATAAAATTATTGGTTATGCTCCAGGGTATGAGGATACGATAAAAGCTAGCTTCCTTGAGTTATTATAATAGGAGATATATGGGAAAGCGCTCTATTGCCTTTTTAGTAGGACTCCTAATAAGTTTTGGATTCTTCCTGGGGGGAATATTACTGAAACAGTTCGTTGAGACTGGGATTAATGGTTCTTTACTCTGTCTCTACTGCATCGGCATTGGTTAATGTTTAGCTGGTTATATAATCGTTATGTCCGTTTTTGTGTTCTTATAAGCGCGTTCTTTGCCGGCAATAATTACTTTTACAGGGGAATATATCAGGGTACTGGTAAGAATTTCTTTTTCCCTGGCCTGAACTGTTATGCATGTCCTCTTGCAAGGTTCTCCTGCCCAATGGGAACCTTCCAGCACTTTATAGGACTTCGAACAGTCCCATACTATGTTCTGGGTTTTATAGGGATAATTGGTGTATCCCTTGGAAGGTTTATCTGCGGGTGGATATGTCCTTTTGGATTTTTTCAGGAACTTCTCTATAAACTAAAAACCTGTAAGTTGAGAGTCCAGGAGAGACATACATACACAAAATATATAATGCTATTCTTGGTAGCAACCATTATCGTCTTTATTACAGGCGATTCATGGTTTTGTCGGCTGTGCCCAGCAGGTGGAATAGAAGCTGGAATCCCGCAACTTCTCCTTAACCCAGAGCTTCGGGGGCTAATTGGTGGTTTTTTCTATTTAAAATACGCAATTGTCATTTTAGTCATCACAGCGTCTATTTTTATAAAGAGACCATTTTGCCGTTTTGGTTGTGCCCTTGGCGCAATGTTTGGTTTGTTTAATAAATTCACTTTTTTTCGAATCAAGGTGGATGAAAAAAGATGCACGGAGTGCTATATCTGTCAGAATGTATGTCCCATGGGCATTAAGATATTCAAACACCCTGATTCTTTGGATTGCATAAAATGTGGTAGATGCATTAAAGCCTGTCCTCAGGGAGCACTCGCATTTAATTATGGCCCATCACCCGATTTTATCAATACACAGAATACCTTTTCTCCGAAGTCAATCCGCCCTTCTGCCGAGAGATAGGCCCTTTGCAAACTTTGAAGTCTTTTAAGTCTTGGCGAGAGAGAAGGATGTTGGGTAGGTCTTGACATCTTTCTGGCAATCAGTATTATTCTATGCAGGCGGGCATAGCTCAGATGGGAGAGTACGAGCTTCCCAAGCTCGGGGTCGCGGGTTCGAATCCCGTTGCCCGCTTTTTTAATATGGATAATAAACATTTCAAGATAACAGCAAAAAGCAATAGCGCTCGAACAGGCATTCTCCATACAAAGAGCGGAGATATTAAAACACCCGCTTTTATGCCCGTTGCCACATTGGGTAATGTCAAAACTCTACCCTCCTGGGATTTAGCAAAATTAGGGGTTCAATTATTCATATCCAATACATATCATCTGCATATCCGTCCGGGTGAAGAACTAATAAAGAGTCTCGGGGGGCTACATTCATTTATGGATTGGGATGGTCCGATTGCCACTGATTCAGGTGGATTTCAGGTTTATTCCCTTTCGAGTATACGGAAAATCCACGATGATGGCATTTTCTTCTCTTCCCACATAGATGGAGCACCCATACATTTTACGCCAGAGAAGGTTATTGATATACAGATTAGCCTTGGCTCTGACATTATGATGCCTCTGGACGAATGCGTAGGATATCCAATAGGCAGAGGTTACGCAAGAGAGGCAACGGAGAGGACAAATATATGGGCAAAAAAAACTGTCGATTATTTCAGAAGCTTAGACTATAAAGGTCTTCTTTTTGGGATAGTGCAGGGTTCTACTTATCAAGACCTCAGGGTCGAAGCAGCTATGGAGATAGCCAGCCTGAATCTCGATGGATATGCTATAGGGGGATTAGTAGTAGGGGAATCGAAAGAGCAGACGTGGGAGGTTATAGATGCAACCGTTTTACATCTACCAGAAGAGAAGCCCAGGTACGTCATGGGGGTGGGGAAGATTGAAGATATCATAAAAGGGGTAGGGAGGGGTATTGACCTCTTCGACTGTGTTATACCTACGAGAAACGCAAGGACCGGGGGTATCTATACATGGGAAGGGAAGATGAATATAAAAAATTCATGCTTTAAGGATGATTCAAGGCCTATATCGGAGGACTGCGAGTGCCCAACCTGCAGGAATTACTCTCGTGCCTATCTCCATCATTTATTCAATGCAAATGAGATACTTGCGAAATACTTATCTACCGTGCATAATATATCATTCTATATGGGCTTGATGCGGGAGATAAGGAAACATATTAGGAGCAAAACCATTGAGGAATGGTCTGTAGAAATTATAAATAACTACAAAAGGGGGTTTTAATGTTTAGTTTTATCAATCTTTTAATCTCACAGGGATGTCCAGGAGTACCACAAGGAACTGGTGAAGGAGCGCCACCGCTTGGTGCATGTGGACAGGATGGTTTTACATCCCTTATATTTATTGTGCTGATATTTGCTATATTCTATTTTCTCTTTATACGACCTTCTCAGCAGAAACAAAAGGAGCACCAGCTAATGGTCAATACACTTTCTAAGGGAGATAAGGTTGTAACTCAAGGAGGAATACACGGGAAGGTTGTTGAGATCAAGGAGAAAACCCTTAAGCTAAAAATAGATAATAATACAGAGATGGAGATAGAGAGGAATATGGTATCGAGGATTGTGAAAAGATTGTGAAAAAAGAAAATTGAGATGAATGAGAACCATATTCTTCGGTAGTTCGGATTTCTCGTCAAATATATTGTACTCTCTTTACCAAAAAGGCGTTGAATTCCCACTTGTAATAACCAAGACGCAGAAGAAAAAGGGAAGAGGGAAGAAGGAATCCCCCACGCCTGTTGGAGTAATTGCAAGAGAACTTTCCCTTAATCTAAAAGAGATTGATAATCCCAATACAGAGGACATGGAGAGGACTGTAAGGGAGATTGGAGTAGAGGTATTCTTGCTTGCATCTTATGGCAGGATATTAAAAGAGAATATACTTTCCGCTGTCACTTACCCTCTAAACATCCATCCATCTCTTCTCCCAAAGTATAGAGGGATAACGCCTATAAGAAGTGCCATCATGAATGGAGAGGAGAAAACTGGGGTCACCATTTTCCTGATGGATAAAGGGATAGATACAGGTGATGTAATAAGTAAGAAAGAGGTTATTATTGGAATAGATGAGGTGACCACAGAATTGGAAGCGCGCCTCTCGAATGTGGCGGTTGATCTCGCATTAACCATCCTAAAGGAATTAGAGGCAGGAAAGGCTCTACAAAGAATTCCACAAGATGAAGGGGAAGCGGTATATGCGCCAAGAATTAGAAAAGAAGAACTGAGGATAAACTGGAACGAAAATGCTATTAATGTTGCAAGAAAGATTAGAGGATTGGCATATATGCCTGGAGCTTATACCCATTTCCGTGGGGAAAGGCTTAAAATCCTGCGAGCCCGGTCAAGAGAGGAAGTAGTAGAAGGTGCAATCCCTGGGGAAGTGATTGGCGTTGATGATGTAATAGTGGTGGCATGTAATCCTGGTTCTGTATTGATAAGCGAACTTCAACTTTCCGGCAGGGGGATGATGAATGCCACGTCCTTTATAAATGGTTATCATATAAAACCCGGAGATAAACTGAATTAAAATGTGTGGATTTATAGGAATATTTGGTAATTCCGAAGTAGTAACGGATATTTATACAGGGCTTCTCACTATACAACATAGAGGACAAGATGCAGCAGGGATAGTAACATACTCCAACCGTTTTAATATCAAAAAGGGCGATGGGATGGTTCGCGATGTATTCAAGAAGAAGAATTTCGCGTACCTGAAGGGTAATATCGGTATAGGGCATGTAAGGTATCCAACAATAGGTAAGGGGGGTGCATCGGATGCGCAGCCATTCCTATCTAATGTTCCTTACGGGATAGTACTGGTGCACAATGGAAATGTCATAAACTTTTTCTCACTTCGGGAGAGGTTAGAGAAGGAAAGACTACGCCTTCTTAATACAACGAGTGACGCAGAACTAATTCTAAATATCCTTGCGGATGAGCTCTCCCGGCAACAGCCTTTTTCAGTGGAAGGTTTATTTAAAGCAATGGAAATAGTATTCAAAGGGGTGAAAGGTAGCTATTCCGGTGTTGCTTTCATAAAAGATAAAGGGATGCTTTCTTTCAGGGACCCTCACGGTATAAAACCCATAATCTACGGGACAAAAGATGGGCGTTTTGGGGTTGCATCTGAGAGTGTAGCCCTTGAGACACTGGGATTTAAAATAGAGAGAGATGTGAAGCCTGGAGAGGTTATTTTCGTAGATATGAAAGGAAAGCTTCACCAGGAGAGATTGAGCAGAAAAGAACACTATCCATGCATTTTCGAGTACGTATATTTTGCCAGGCCGGATTCTGTTATTGACGGCATCTCAGTATATAGAGCAAGGCTCAATCTGGGGAGGAACCTTGCAAAGATAGTAAAAGAAAAATCACTCGATATAGACCAGATAGTTCCAGTTCCAGATACATCAAGAGCTGCTGCTCTGGGACTATCCGAAGAACTTGGAATTAAATATCGAGAAGGTCTTATGAAGAACCGGTATATTGGAAGAACCTTTATAATGCCATATCAGGGGAATAGGCAGGAATCTATCAGGATGAAACTCTCACC
Organism: Candidatus Stahliibacteriota bacterium; assembly: GCA_030668705.1. GTDB lineage: Bacteria > Hydrothermota > UBA3072 > UBA3072 > UBA3072 > DAOVFB01. The sequence continues at coordinate 13,695 of DAOVFB010000019.1, read as the reverse complement.
CCTTCGGGAAGAATTGAAAGGAAGGAAGGTAATGCTTGTGGATGATTCTATAGTGAGAGGGAATACCTCAAGGGAGATAGTACAATTAGTGAGGGAGGCTGGAGCAAGAGAGGTACATCTTGCAATATCTGCGCCTCCACTTCGTTATCCTTGTTATTATGGAATTGATATGCAAACAAGAGATAATTTTATCGCTGACGGTAAGTCAATAGAAGATGTTAGAAAGATTATTGGCGCCGACTCTCTTATATACCAATCAATAGAGGGATTGATTGAGGCTGTTTCCGATAAAAGAGACAGGAAATTCTGCACTGCCTGCTTTACAGGAGAATATCCTGTTTCGGCAAGTGAATTTGATTTGAAGAGAATACAAAAAGATAGAATAAGTAAGGGGTCGGCTACTGAATGAAATTAAAGAGATTCAGTTTTTCGGTCTCAATAAAGTTAGGGAAATTCATAGTGGGGATAAAACCGTAGGATTTGATGTTGTTCTTTTATATTCTCTTATCCTCTTACATTGATATAACAGTTGATACGAAGAGTAGAGTACTTCTGCTGTCTTCTAATCCGGCAAGAGTCGAAATTCTGGATGACACCGTTAATGTTCCTCTTGATTCGTTGTTTAATCCTACCTCACTTACCTCTGCTCCATTTTCCATATGGGTTGCCTCCTTAAGTGCCGGGTTGATACAGAAGTATTCTTTAAGAGGTAAATACCTTGGTTCAGTTAGTATTCGTGCCAATGACATAGATGCAGACAGGGATGGACTTCTTATCGCTGGAGAACGTTCTCTTTTAGTAGAATTATCCACTGGAAGAGAGATTTCTATAAATTTCCAGGAGACGAGTAGATGCGCTCTTTGTGAGAATTCTATCTATCTTTACGGCAATGACACATTATATGTATATAGTAGGCCAAATCAACTCAAGCAGAAGAGGTATATACCGGGAATCCAGGATATAGCTGTATTCAATGCTGGGTATGTATTTCTCCGGAATGATTCCCTGATAACGAATGATACAATCATTTTCATACCATCCGCGAGAAGGATGGATTCGAACGGCAAAGAGGTCTGGGTGTTAACCGATTCGGTTGTTTTATCCTATACTAAGGAAGAATGACTGTTAAAAAATTTTTTAAACCTACTTAACCATTCAACTACTCAACCATTTTACTATATAGTCTGACTACTGGGTGATGACAGCTGAATACTGACTTTGGACATCGGACTTCGGACATTGGACTAACAATGACTATTTAACAATTCAACTATTTAACTAATTTGAGACCAAGTAATATAAATTGTTGTTACTTCCCTTGAACCTTATGTTTACACTGAAGACAATATAAATAATCCCCCTGTCTTCCTTTCTTTTCTACCATGAATGGAGCACCGCATTTGGGGCATTCTACTCCCACTGGTTTGTCCCAGAGGATATTATCGCAATCCTCATTTGAGCAGGGGTAATAAATTTTCCCTTTTTTTGATTTCCTCTCTATGAATTCACCCTTTCCGCATAGAGGACACGCAACACCTGTAGAGATTGGGGCTGTGTACTTGCAGTCAGGATAGTTAGGGCATGATTTAAATCTCCCGTATCGGCCTATCCTGATTATGAGATTGGCACTGCATTTTGGGCATTTTTCATCCAGCACACTATCAGGATGAGGACCCCTCCAGTCACAATCCTGAGGGTACCCTGAACAGGAAAGGAATTTTCCAAACCTTCCCCATTTAATTATCAATGGCCTTCCGCATTTTGGACATTTACTGTCGCTCACTTCGAAGAGTTTCTTTTTGATATCCGGGATATTACTTTCCACAGCCTCTATATTCTGAATAAATGGTTGATAGAATTCACTTAAGGACTCCTGCCAGTCCTTTTCTCCTTTCTCAATTTTATCAAGGGTTGCCTCCATATTTGAAGTGAATTTACAGTTTATTATTGAATCGAAATAGGAAATAAGAACTTTGTTGACCACTTTCCCCATCTCAAGGGGTATTAAAAACCCTTTTTCTTTTTTGATATACTCCCTTTCAAACAACGTGGATATCGTTGGAGAATAGGTGCTCGGGCGTCCTATCCCCTGTTTCTCCATCTCCTTTACTATTGTTGCCTCTGAATATCTTGGAGGTGGTGTGGTTCTTTTTGCTTCGTTCTCTAAGTTTTTTAAACGGACTCTATCGCCTACCTCCATTAAAGGTATTTCCTTTTCCTCTACCGGAAGATTCAATATCTTATAAAAACCCTGGGATTTTAAGTTTTTAGAAGAGGCTTTGAATTGGTACCCATTACCTTTCACGACTGCTACTCTCGAATCAAATACTGCGCACTCAAATTGACTGGCAAGTGCCCTTTTCCAGATGAGTTGATAGAGTTTGAACTCGTCCTTATTGAGATATTCCTTTACCGATTCCGGGGTTCTCGTTATATCCGTGGGACGTATAGCTTCATGGGCTTCCTGGGCTGTTTTCCCTGATTTAAATCGATTTGGACTTTTTGGCAGATATTTATCTCCGTATTTCTCCTTGATAAATTCTCGTATCTTTTTTAGTGCTTCGTTTGCGATTCTTACTGAATCCGTTCTCATATAAGTTATAAGCCCGGTTTGGCCTCCTGGTAGTTTGACACCTTCGAAGAGTCGTTGAGCCGTAAACATAGTCTTTTTTGTCGAGAAGTTTAAGTAATTTGATGCCTCTCTTTGGAGACTGCTTGTAATAAGGGGTGGTGGTGGAGATTTTTTCATGTCCTTCCTGGTGAATTCTCCTATCATGAAAGTGGGGTTCAGAAGGTCCTTTTCTATTTCATTTGCCTGTTTTTCGTCCTTTATTTTTGCCGTTTTCTCATTAATCTTCCATAGTGTTGCCTTGAATTCGCCGTTTTCATGTTTGAAGATTGCATTAAATACCCAGTAATCCTCAGGCACAAATTCCTCAATTTTTTTCTCTCTCTCCAGGATAAGGCGAAGAACTACGCTCTGAACCCTACCGGCAGACAAATTTCTTTTCACTATTTTCCATAACAGAGGGCTGATCTTGTATCCGACAAGTCGGTCAAGGGTTCTCCTCGTTCTCTGAGACAGGACCTTATTTTCATTTATATCTCCTGGTTCTGAAAGTCCCTTCTTTATTCCTCCCTTTGTCATTTCATAGAATAGCACCCTCTTTGCACTTACTGGGAGTTCCTGTTGAAGGTGATATGCAATAGCCTCTCCCTCCCTGTCTGGATCCGTTGCTATGTAAACACCTTCAGTTTTTTTAGAAGCGTTCACTATCTCCTTTACGATTTTGCCTTTTCCTTTTATAATATGATAATCTGGAGTAAAACCATTATCTACATCTATCCCTAATTCACTCTTTGGTAAATCCTTTATGTGCCCCATAGTAGCCATAACCCTGACATTGGGGAGATAATTAGCTATAGTCCGTGCTTTTGTTGGAGATTCAACTACTATTAACTTCATTTAGAAATCTGAGAAGGTTCTTCATATCCTCATAAAGAGGGGCATTGAACCTCATTTTTTTATGATTAACAGGATGCGTTATAGTTAGGGACGCTGCATGGAGGGCCTGTCTATCGATAATTTGCATTATCCTCTCGAATTTTTCTCTACAATCAATTCCTATCCTCCTTAAAATCCTCCTATTTCTACCTCCATACTGTGGATCGCCAATTACAGGATATCCAAAGTGAGATAGATGAACTCTTATCTGGTGCGTTCTTCCGGTTTCAAGTATAATCTTCAAAGCCGAAGCAAAAGAATAGGAATAAAGCACTTTAAAGCGGGTCAGAGATTCCTTGGAGCAGAGAGGTGTTACAGCCATCAATTTTCTTTTTATAGGGTGTCTGCCTATGGGGGCGTTGATTTCTCCTTCCTTTATGGGAGGAGTGCCCCAGGCGATAGCAAGATATGTCTTCACAACTTTTCTTTCCTGGAACTGGAGGGCAAGAGGGGAATGGGCTCGCTCGCTCTTTGCAAAAATGATAACGCCTGAGGTATCTGCATCCAGGCGATGCACAACACCCGGACGATCCATTCCAAATCCATTTGCAAGTTTTGAACAATGGTATAGAAGAGCATTTATGAGGGTGCCGCCTGAATGGCCCTTTGCAGGATGAACAACAAGGCCTGGTTGTTTATTTATTACGATTATATCTTCATCTTCATATATAATAGATAAGGGTATTGGTTCTCCTTCAATTTTGAAGGGTTTGGGAGGAGAGTAAACTGCCTGAATTATATCTCCTTTTTTAATAATATAGGAAGATTTGGAACGTTCTCCATTCACAAGAATTGCTCCAGATTTTATCTTTTCCTGTATTCTGCTTCTGCTTAATTTTAGTTCAGAATGGGTAAGATACAGGTCCAGCCGTTCTCCTTCTCCGCGAACTTTCTTTACCCAGTAATTACCGTAAGTATTAAATAACCCTTCATGATGCTCAGTATTATTGCCTTTTACGCAAACCATATTTAACTCATTTAGTTAGAAAAACTTCATCTGGTTAACGGGAATGCTATTTAATCCCAAGTATTTTCTTCTGTATGGAGATAAGCTGGGAAATCCCGGTAGATGCAAGGGAGACCATCTTATTAAGTTCTTCAAGGGAGAAGAGGGTCTGTTCGCCAGTGCACTGGATTTCAACTAATTTTCCATCTCCATCCATTACGAGATTAGCGTCAACATCAGCAGAAGAGTCTTCCTTATAATCAAGGTCGAGATAAATCGCTCTATTAATTATTCCAGTGCTAACAGCAGCAATCCATCTTTTAAGCGGTATCCTTTTTATTTCATTTGTTACAGTCATCTCACGGAGAAGTTCATACACGGAAACAAATGCCCCTGTGATAGAAGCCGTTCTTGTTCCTCCATCAGCCTGTATTACATCACAATCGATAAGGATGGTTCTCTCTCCGATTTTCGAAAGATCAAAAGCCTGTCTTATTGAACGCCCTATCAAACGTTGGATCTCATACGTCCTACCGGATATATATTTTCTCTCTCTTGCTACCCGAGAAGGTGCACTTCTGGGTAACATAGCATACTCAGCTGTTATCCAGCCCGATCCTCTTCCCTGTAAGAAAGGTGGCACGGAATCATTTATAGTAGCATTGACCAGAACCATAGTATTACCCTGTTTTATGAGGGTAGAAGCTGGAATCTGATTAAGATAATTTACTTCTATACTGACAGGGCGGAGTTCATCCTTCCTTCGGTTTTTCCTGGACACCTTTTCCCCTGTTGTCTCGCATATTAATATTGCCGTCGATGATCACGCCCTCATCAACTATCAACCTTTTACACTTGATGTCACCGTCGAATTCAGCTGTTGGTTGAAAAACGACTAAGTTCTCTGCTGAAATAGTCCCCTTGCACTTGCCCGAAAGGGTTACCTCTTTTGCCGTGAGGTCTCCATTTATGATGCCAGTTTGCCCAACTACTATCTTTTCACTTGCTTTAACTTTACCTTTAATTTTACCATCGATTCGAACTGAGCCGTTAACCTTAATAGTTCCTTCAATTTCAGAACCCCTGTGAAGAACATTCATTATAGCGTCCTTGTTCATAATTACCTCCTGATTGGTAAATAGTTTATTGGATTAACCCACTTACCATGCATTTGTATACCATAGTGTAAATGGGGAGCATCACTTCGTCCTGTATTACCAGAGAGAGCAATAATATCTCCCTTTTTGACCTTAGCGCCTTTTCTTACCAGGTTTTTATTGTTGTGCCCATAAAGAACCAGAAATCCTTCGTCATTACTGATTTCAATTGTCTTACCCAGGTACTGACGTTCTCCTGAGAAGACAACCTCACCTTCTATTGTTGCAAATATAGAGCTCCCTTCTTTTAAGCTTATATCGATAGCTTTATGTTCCCCTGAAAATTCCTTACTTATCCACCCGCCAAAACATGGCATAATATCAGGAATAAAATCCCTGAGTCTTTTTGCTTCTTCTTCCATTGTTTTTTCATTTAAATCTTCATTCTCTCTTCCGGCGAGACTCTTATTTTCCTCATTATATGATTCCGTAGGGGAGATATCCAGTCCTAATGCATTACTTAATTTCGTAGAGATTACATAGAATTTTCTAATTTCCTTTGATAGATATTCAATTTCCTTTTGCTTCCTTTCAAGTTGTGCAACCTTTCTCTTCATAAGATTATATTGTATATTTTTCCCGTAGACCCTACCAATATTCACACTAAAATAAATAAAAGCACCAATAATTATAACCCCAATAGTAATGGAGATGACCAATGCTCTCTGGGTTATAGTTAATTCTCTTATCTTTCCTTCTGGTGGTATAAATTGTATGGTATATTGTTTCATCTTTTTTTATTATCCTTTGCTTGGGATGAGTCAAGGTAAGCTAGGGTTTATATCCTTTATCATCTCCCCGTATGATTTTATATATCCTCTCCAGGTCGGTATCTGAGTAGAATTCTACTATCAATTTATTTCTTTTCTTTCCCAGGGTTATTTTAACTTCGGTCTTAAATAATTCTATTAATTCTTCCAGGAGGCTCTGGTATTGCAAAGGCAATTCCTTTTTGCTCCTCTGCACTGCTTTTTTGCTCACTGTCCCTTCAACCTCTCGGACTGTTTTTGAACTGTTTATAATATTCTTTAGTTCCTTTATAATCTTTTGTTCATCGCCCAGAGCCAGGAGCGCCCTTGCATGTCCCTCGGTTATTTCTCCCTTATTTAAAGCAACCTGCACCACCCTCGGAAGAGAAAGGAGTCTCATCTTGTTTGTGATGGTAGGTCGAGCTTTGCCAACCCTTTCTGCAATTTCTTCCTGAGTGAGGTTGAATTCTGTATTTAGTTTACGATAAGCATTGGCTTCTTCTATTGGGGTTAAATCTTCTCTCTGAACATTCTCAATTATCGAAATCAGAAGAATTTCTCTATCAGAGAGTTTCCTGACTACAGCAGGAATCCTGGATAGTTTTGCTCTTTTTGCAGCCTCATAACGTCTATGTCCATATACCAGCTCATACCTATCATCAACCCTCCTCACAAGAATAGGCTGAAGAACCCCGTTATGCTTTATCGATGAAACCAGACCTTTTAATTCTTCTTCATTTATTTGTTGTCTTGGCTGGAGGGGAGAGTGGAATATCTTATCAAGTGGGATTTCGTCTTCTCCCAATTGCGGAATTAAGGCTTCAAATCCCCTGCCAAGTGCCTGTCTTCCCATTCTTTTCCATTACCTCCTTAGCCAGTTTTTTATAAGCTTCAGCCCCTCTTGAATTTTTATCGTAGTCGAATATATCCTTTCCATAACTTGGAGCTTCTGCAAGTTTCACATTCCTTGGAATTATGATATTATACATCTTTTCTCCAAAATATCTTCTAACCTCTTCTGTAACCTCGTGAGAAAGGTTTAACCTGGTATCATACATAGTAAGTAGAACGCCTTCGATGGTAAGGCGGGAATTCAGCTCACGCTGAATGCTCCTTATAGTATTTAATAATTTACTCAAACCCTCCATAGCATAAAATTCAGCTTGAATCGGTATTAGAACGGAATCAGCAGCGACAAGAGTATTTACCGTTAGTAATCCGAGAGAAGGGGGAGCATCAATAAGGATGAATTCGTAGTTTCTTTTTAGAGACATTATTTTTCTCTTGAGCTGCATTTCTCTTCCCTTAGTCCTCACTAACTCTACTTCTGCTCCCACCAGAGATATATCAGAGACCATAAGTTCCAGGTTAGGAATATAGGTCTCTCTGATGGTTTCTCCTGGTTCGGTTCCTTTAACAAGAACGTCATATACAGAAGGATATACATTAGTAAACCCCAGTCCGCTTGTAGCATTTGCCTGGGGGTCCATATCGACAATTAAACAATGTTGCTCATAAAATGCCAGGGAGGCACCCAGATTTATTGCTGTTGTGGTTTTTCCAACCCCCCCCTTCTGATTGACTATTGAGATTGTTTTCCCCATTCCTATTACATGACCTCTGCAACAGAGTGTGACGAGAAGAATATTAGTTTATCGTCCTCCCGTGAAACTACTATTTTTGTCCCCTTTTCCCACTTACCTTCAAGGAAGTCTTCTGCCAGTATATCTTCAAGATATACCTGCAGAACCCTTTTAAGAGGCCGTGCTCCATATTCTGGGTCAAATCCCTTTTCAATCAGGAATTCCTTTGCTTCCTCTGTTAGGGATATTTCATAACCCTTTTCCTCTACCCGCTTTTTTATTTCCTCAAAGAATATATCGACTATATTTCTCATCATATCTTTATCCAGAGGGTGAAATATTATGGGGTCCTCAATCCTATTCAGGAATTCGGGGTTAAATGTATTCTTTATCTCCTCCAGGAGATATTTCTTCATTTCTTCATAAACTGAGTCTCTGTCGGTTCTTTGAAAACCCATGTGGGTTCCTCTCATTATATTCTTTGTTCCTATATTGGAAGTCATAATGATTACAGCATTTTTGAAGACAATCTTCCTACCGTAAGCGTCTGTGAGTATGCCATCGTCAAACACCTGGAGAAGTATATTATATACATCTGGATGGGCTTTTTCTATCTCATCCAGGAGAACTACGGAATAAGGACGTCGCCTTACTGCTTTAGTGAGCACCCCTCCTTCTTCGAACCCGACATAACCAGGGGGAGCCCCAATAAGTTTAGAAACGTTAAACCGTTCAATAAATTCACTCATATCAATCCTGATGAGAGCCTCTTCAGTGTTGAAGAGGAATTTTGCCAGTTGTTTGGCGAGTTCAGTCTTACCAACACCTGTGGGACCAAGGAAGAGGAAGGCACCCAGAGGTCTTTTTGGGTCTTGTAGACCTGCCCTGCCCCGTCTTATTGCTTTTGCCACTGTTTTTACTGCCTCATCCTGCCCTACTAATCTCTTTTCAATTTCGTTTTCCATAGAAAGAAGTCTTTCCGTTTCTTCTTGCTTCAATTTTGAAATTGGGATGCCAGTCCAGTTAGAAATCACTTCCCTTATATCCTCTTCCAGAACCTCTTCTTTTGTCTCGTCTTTTTCCCATTTGGCAGTTTCTTCTATAAGTTTTTTCTCGATTTCATCCCTTCTATCCCTTAATTCAATAGCAATTTCGTATTTTCCTTCCTCCCTGGCTCGCGTTAGTTCTTTTTTAATTTTTGTTAATTCTTCCTCAAAGCTGATCATCTGTTCGGGAATTTTGGTATTTCTTAATTTAACCCTGGCACCTGTTTCATCCATAACGTCGATTGCTTTATCTGGAAGATTTCTATCGGTTATATATTGATAAGAAAGCTTTGCAGCAGCTTCTACCGCAGATTTTGCGTAAACGACTTTATGAAATTCCTCATATTTTTCTTTGATGCCGTTAAGTATCTCTGTTGTTTCCTCTACACCTGGAGGTTCAACTAATAGTATTTGGAATCTTCGTTCAAGTGCCCCATCCTTCTCTATATGTTTTCTATATTCTTCTGTGGTTGTAGCCCCAATGCTCTGGATTTCTCCTCTTGCTAGTGCTGGCTTTAACATATTCGAAGCATCTATTGCACCTTCGGCTGCTCCTGCGCCAACGATTGTATGGATTTCATCTATGAAGATAATATTATTAGAATTTTTAAGGCTATTTATTATTTCTTTTAGACGTTTTTCAAATTGTCCTCTGTATTTAGTCCCTGCTATCACAGCAGCAAGGTCCAGCGAGAGGATACGTTTTTTAAGTAAGGCTTTGGGAACTACTCCCTTTACAATCCTATGGGCAAGGCCTTCTACTATTGCGGTCTTGCCGACGCCAGCTTCTCCTATCAACACGGGGTTGTTCTTCTTCCTGCGGCAGAGTGTCTGGATAACTCTTTCTATCTCCTTTTCCCTGCCTATAATAGGATCAATTTTACCTTCTCTTGCAAGTTCGGTTAGATCACGCGTATAGTATTCTATAGAGCGGTCTTTATTGGTCTTTTTCCCCGCTTCTTTCCTTTCCGGGGAGGAACTCCTGGAGAATAGATCAAGAAGTATGTTCTTTGCCTCTGAGTAGTCAAGCCCCTCGGATTTTAATAATTCCGGGACGGCGCTGTTTTTCGTTTTTAACAAGGCCAGAAGTAAATGCTCTGTTCCAATTATTTGTCGTCCCATTAGTGCTGATTCTTCTCTTGCCTTTTCGAGCACAAAAATAGCTTCATTAGATAAACCTATAGGTTGGTCTAGAAGGAATACAGCCTTACTCTCCCTGAAATATTCCTCTATCCTTTCTTCCAGAGATTCAACCTCTATTCCTCCCTCTTTTATGATGGTTACGGCAATATTGTTGCTATGCTTTATTAAAGCGAGTAGCAATGTCTCAGGTGTAACAGATGGCATCCTCATTTCATCTGCTATCTCTTTTGAGACTTTTATTACATCTAGAAGTTTCTTTGTAAACCTTTCATCCATAAACATTTCACCCCCCTGTATTCTTTCTAATAAGCTTTGCTCGAAGGATATTTTCTTCTCTTGAGTTAATATCCCCACCACTCGCAAAGCGGATATGTCCAGGTTGTGAGAAAATGGTCCACTTGTTTAAATCCAGTATTGAAATATCTTTTATTAAACCCAGTCCCACTCCTAATCTGACTGCTGAAGCGAGATTAAGAAAATCCTCTAAATTCAAGAATCGAGCATTTGTTATTATTCCATAGGAGCGCCAGATTTTATCTTCTGTTTCGTATCGAGCATTTTCCATTAGATACTCACGAGCGTCAAATTCAGTCTGAATCGCTTCTTTTATTTTTTCCTCTGCCTTTCTTATTATTTCCTCCTCACTCACCCCCAGTGCAAACTGATTGCTAATATGAAACAAACTCCCCTCGATTCCTCCTTTGTCTCTAAATGTCCCTTCCATTGAATAGTGGTTCCTCTCCAGGTCCTCTATTAGATCAAGCGCTGCTCCTGTAATAACAACTGCCGGGAGATAAATAAAGATCGAGATTTCGAGTCCAGTTCCGACCCTCTTGGGCGAAGATGTTAGAAATCCCAGTTCTTTATCAAAGACGAAATCAAGTTCGTCGGTCAGTGCATCATCCAGCCGATCACATTCATTGAATGGTTTTTGAAGTTCAAAGCCAGAAGAGATTGAAGATATCCGAAGATGCTCATCTGAATTTAAGACCAGTGTACTATTCTGAGTATCATTTAAAGCCACGCCAGAAAAGGTGCCATTCCGCATTTCTTTCTGGGAAATAAGGCATCTTTCAAAGAGGATTTTTTTCTCGTAAGAGGAAAGTTCCTTAAGGCTGAACACATTATTGAAGACATCAATAGACTTTATCCCATCTATAAGAAGTTTCAGTATTTCTCTCTTTTCCTCATCCGTGGAACGCGCATTAAATGGATATCCTTCAATATTTCGATAGAGAGATACCTTGGAAAGGAAAACTATATCAGGATAAGGACCAAGACTGTTCAACCATTCAGGTGAAGACCCTTTAAGATTTTCAATCATTCTTTCTCCTTCAGGCTCTTTATTTCCAGTTGACATTTTTCTATCTTATCCCTTATTTGAACAGCCTCTTCATATTTCTCTTTCTCTACATAGTTCTGTAGTTGTTGCTGTAGTTCTCTTATTTCTTTTTTCATGTTGAGTACGCGGGCGTCCTTTATGAGCTCTTTCCCTGTATGAGTGGTATCTGGATGCATCTGTTTGAAAATTATTTTTAGTTTTGATCTGAAAGAGTTGTAACATTCAGGACAGCCCAATAGATTATTTTCTTTGAATTCCTTAAAACTGAGTCCACAACCATGGCACTCAATATTTTCCTGCTCTACTTGAACCTTTCTAGAGGCAAAGTCAATTCCTTTCCTTTGAGCACATTCATCACAAATATTCAATTCCCTTATACTATTAGAATCTACTTCATAGTATTTATATTTAGCTTCATTTTTACCGCATAAGTCACATTTCATTTTTCTCTTCCAACCTTCCTTCAATCAGATTATATGTTTTTTTTGCTATTTTTGCAACCCTTTTATTATGGGTCACTATAATTATAGTCATTCCTTTATTTATATTAAGATCCGTCAACATCTGGAGAATGGTATTAGTGTGTGCCCAGTCAAGGTCTCCCGTGGGTTCATCAGCAAGAAGTAGCGAAGGCTCGTTTATAACAGCGCGGAGAACTGCTACCCGCTGTCTTTCTCCTCCGGATAGTGTTTTAGGTCTATGGTGTGCACGATTGGTAAGATCCACCATAGAAAGGAGTTCCTTTGCTTTTTCCTGTGCTTCTTTCTTTCGTTTCCCCTTTATGAGGAGTGGAATCATTACATTCTCAATAACGGTAAAGTCGGAAAGCAGGTAATGAAACTGAAATATGAATCCTATCTTTTCATTCCTTATCTCTGCCAGTTCTCTATCCGAATGAGAGTAAAGTGGTTTACCATCAAGGACAACTTTTCCCTTATCTGGATGTTGCAGGCCGCCCAGGATGTGAAGCAAGGTGCTTTTCCCTGAGCCCGAGGGTCCATTTATTGAAACAAAATCCCCTTCTTCTATGCTTAGATCAGCACCCAGAAGGACCCTTATCTCCTCATTACCCGAGTGAAAACTTTTGTGTATATTACTTGCTAATAGCAATATGTTATTCATTCCTGATAGCCTCGACAGGGTCAAGGGAAGAAGCTTTCTTAGCCGGATAGAGACCCGCAAGGACTGATAATGCTATGGCGGATAGTGATACAATAAGAAAATCCTGCCACTGCATAAGGACCGGGAGTTTATCCAGGAAATAAACATCCGAAGGGAGATCGACGAAATGGTACTTACCAAGTAGCCAGCAGAGTACATAGGCAATTATGACGCCAGTAATAGTTCCAGATCCTCCCACTAAAAAACCGTCTATAAGAAAAATTTTCATAATAGAGGAGGAAGTTGTGCCTATTGCTTTTAGAATGCCTATTTCTTTCATCTTACCTATTACAATCAATATGAGCGAACTTATGATATTGAATGCAGCAACGATTATTATAAGTATAAGTATTATAAACATGGTTATTTTCTCGATTCTAAGAGCCCGGAGTAGTGTCCTATTGGTCTCCATCCAGTTGGTAACACGATAGGGATAGCCTAGGAGTGCTGCTACTTCAATACTAATATCTGGAGCTTTATAGATGTCCTTTATTTTGAATTCTATCCCTGTTACGCCGTTCAGTCTGAATAATTTGCTTGCATTCTCTATGGAAATTAGTCCCAGTGTTGCATTGTATTCATACATCCCCATATCAAAGATGCCAGCGACTGTGAAATCATCTGCAGAAGGGAGAAGGCCAAAGGGCGTAGGAGTTGCTCTGAAGGGAGAAGAAAGAACAACTGTATCCCCAATATGGGCACGGAGGCGGTCTGCCACATACCTTCCGAGGATTATACCCCTACCAGAGAGGTCGAAAGAGCCTAGAACCACATTATCTGGAAGTTCATTTACCAATGATATAGTGGGTTCATCCACTCCTTTTATTACAATACCATCAGTATATTGTTTGTGTTTGATGAGACCTTTAGAATATATATAGGGTGTTCCCTCTTCTATTTGGGAGACCTTCCCCTTAAGGGTGTCAAGCAGTGATTCCCAATCAGTTAGGGCTTCATTATGGAATTTCATAAGGGTTAAGTGAGATGTTGCCCCCAGAATCTTATCCCGAAGGTCTATTTGCATTCCATTCATCACGGAAAGGACAACAAGCAACGTTGCAAC
>DAOVFB010000153.1 GCA_030668705.1 Candidatus Stahliibacteriota bacterium | reverse complement strand
CGCAAAGATAGCATACTCTGCTCCCTTTAACATAAATTCCTCAACCTCCACTATATCATCCGTGTTTTTCCTTATCTTATCAAGCTTCCTCTTCAGTTGGTTGTGAACTATTTCTGGGTCACTGGAAGGGAACCCCGTCTTATCATGGGCTAGCCCTGTGATATGGAATCTATACCCCTTCCCGTAGGGAGCAAGGGGTGGAACCAGCCCCTTTGAAGAATCAAAGGGATAATATTCTTCGGGTGGAACACCCGGGAACTCTCTATCTATGATTTCAACCTCATCCGGAATATCCAATGGTTCGGTCATATGAGATATGACCTCATCCGTCATAAGAACCACAGGGGTTCTATACTTTTCCGAAAGATTAAACGCACGAATGGTAAGCTCATAGGCCTCCTGCACTGAGTCAGGCATAAGCACTATTATCTCCTGATCTCCGTGCCTACCCCATCTCGCCTGCATTAAATCTTGCTGTCCAGGATAGGTCGGAAGACCTGTAGAGGGTCCTCCCCTCTGAACATCGGCAATCACCACGGGTATCTCAGCCATTATTGCAAATCCAAGATTCTCCTGTTTTAGAGAAAATCCAGGGCCACTCGTTGCTGTTAGAGCCTTCGCCCCCGTCAGTGATGCTCCTATGACTGCTCCCATACTGGCTAATTCATCCTCCATCTGGATAAATCTTCCTCCATGTTTGGGAAGTAACTCAGACAGCCTTTCTGCTATTTCCGAAGAAGGTGTTATGGGATAACCCGCAAAGAAACGGCATCCAGCTCTTATTGCACCATCTACGATCGCATGATTTCCACTAATTAATATTCTCTTAGCCAATTGCCCCCTCCATTTTTTTCTTTTCCCCCTTTGCGATTTCTTCATTTTCATATTCTACCCTTTTTATTTCGATTGCAAAATCCGGACAACGATCTTCACAACTATAGTAACAGCCGATACAGTTTTCCTCATTTACTGGATGGGCTATTGCATCTTCTCCCATCTCGTAAACATTGTTGGGGCAGAATTCTACGCAAAAACCGCACCCTTTACACCATTCTTCCTTAACCGTGATCTTGAATTTAACCGGCATCAAATTCCTCCTTTAAAAATCTGCCTATTTCAGAAGGTATTTTTGCGACCTTAACTCCAATCTCTTTTAGTGATTCGATTTTACTTTGAGCCGTGCCACTACTACCAGAAATAATTGCACCAGCATGCCCCATTCTTTTACCCTTTGGTGCAGTTCTCCCAGCAATAAATGAAAAGACCGGAAGCGGGTAGTTGGTTTCCTTTATATAACGGGCTGCATCCTCTTCGTCACTGCCCCCAATTTCACCTATAAGAACCACTGCTTCCGTCTGTTGGTCATCCCGAAACAATTCAAGTAGGTCCACAAAACGAGTCCCTATAACGGGATCTCCTCCAATGCCCAGGGCTGTTGACTGACCGAATCCCGCAGCTGTTATATGAGAGACGATCTCATAGGTTAATGTTCCACTGCGGGAAACTACACCAACCCTGCCTTTTTTGAATATCGAGGCAGGAAGGATTCCCACCTTGCATTCTCCAGGAGTTATAATGCCAGGACAATTTGGACCTATGACCCGACTGCCCTTATCTTCGGCAAACCTCATAATCGATACCATATCCTTAACGGGTATTCCTTCAGTAATGGCCACGATGAGCTTTATCCTTGCATCAACGGCCTCAAAAATGGCACTCGATGCGAATCTCGCTGGAACAAATATGACGGAAACATCGGCACCTGTTTCATCCACTGCTTCGACAACCGTATTGAATACCGGAATACCTTCAAACATCTCACCACCCTTACCCGGCGTTACACCAGCCACGATATTCGTACCGTATTCCTTCATAAGTTTTGTATGAAACGAACCATCCCTCCCGGTAATGCCTTGCACCAGAACCCTGGAATCCTTTGATACCAGGACACCCATTATTTTCTCCCTTCGCTCAAGCGGATTGCAGTTTTAGCGCCTTCTTCCATAGTCTCCACTGTATGTATATCCAGTCCGGATTCTGCAAGTATTTTCTTTCCCTTTTTTTCATTGGTTCCAATTAGCCTTACCACAAGGGGGAGATCGATTCCCAGTTCATCCACCGCGGAAACCAGACCCAGAGCTATGTCATCACATCTTGTAATTCCTCCAAAGATATTAAACCAGATTGACTTTACTCCTTCATCAATAAGAAGAAATTGGAGCGCATGTCTTACCTTCTGTGGATCCGAGCTACCCCCTACATCCAGGAAATTGGCCGGCTCCCCGCCGAAGTGTTTTATTACATCCATGGTGGTCATAGCAAGACCGGCACCATTTACTACGCACCCTATATTACCATCCATTGATATATAACTCAATCCCCTTTCTTTTGCTTCCTGTTCTATCTTTTCGGTATGAGTAAAATCCCTCATCTTCTCATAGTCAGGATGCCGGAACAGTGCATTATCATCAAGAACCACCTTTGCATCAATAGCATAAAAATTCCCATCCCTTGAAAGGACGAATGGATTAATTTCGGCAAGAGACGCATCCGCAACTATATAAGCCTGGTAGAGTTTCTGGAGAGTTGTCGCTATCTTCCTTGTCTCTTTTACTTCACTGGATAGAGAAAAGGCAAGATTCATTGCCTGATGCGGGAGGAGACCATAAGCGGGATCCACCGTAAAGCGGTGTATCTTTTCGGGGGTTTTCTTTGCTACTCCCTCAATGTCCACTCCTCCCTCAGTTGAGACCATTATCACCGGACGATTAGAGCCCCTGTCTGTTATAACGCCTAAATATAGTTCCCTTTCAATATCTATAGCCTGTCCAATGAGGATAATCCTGACCGTGAGCCCCTTTATGTCCATTCCCAATATCATCGAAGCAAACTCCTTAACCTCTTCCTCGGTCCTGGCGAGCTTAACGCCCCCTACCTTTCCCCTTCCGCCCACATGGACCTGTGCTTTGATAACAACGGGTAGCCCAATATCACGTGCAACTCCCATAGCCTGTTCTGGAGATGTTGCCACACCCTCTTTTGGAATAGATATCCCTACCTTTTCGAATATCTTCTTCGCCTGATATTCGTGAATCTTCATTTATGCTCCTTTCCGTACTTCCTTAACATACAAACATCCCTTGAAAATACAAGGGAAGGTTTCATATATAAAGGGAGAGTAATATTCTTTCATATATTGTCAAGTGGGAAATCACATCGCTTGACATAGATATAAAAATCTGTATATTCCTCACAAAAGAAGTGGCTTGTCGTAAAGCCATTTCCCGGAGAAAAATGGGTGAATGAAAGTTGGAAAACCAGGTGCTTTATAGAGTTTTAAAGGATTACTGTTTTAGAAGTTGAAAGGGGTTAAATTTACTTGGATTAGGAAAAAAGGAGGTGAGTATGAAGGTAAAGGATGAGATTTTCAGACAATATGATATAAGGGGTATAGCGGATATAGACCTCACAGACGACTTTGCCTATATCCTTGGCAAAGCATTCGGGACTCACCTTTATAGAAATGGCTTTACTGAGTTGGTGGTG
>DAOVFB010000145.1 GCA_030668705.1 Candidatus Stahliibacteriota bacterium | reverse complement strand
CTCTAAATATTTCGCACAGAGTATATCTTCATCTGCACTTTTCATGCCATTTACTCCCATAGCAACAAGGGAAACTAAATCAGGGTTTTTGTATTTTATATATCTCACAATAGATGCAGCATTCACAAAACTCCCTGTGATTATCTCATCTCTATTTTTTGCATTAATTATTCCCTTGGTCCCCGAACTGGTTGTCTGGGTAATTGTTTTCCCTTTGAAATTCAATCCTTCAATTTGACTTGGGGAATTTCCAAAATCAAATCCTTTTGGTTTCTCACCGTCTCTTTCACCGAGTAAGAGAAAGTTAGGATTTTCTTTTTTTAATTTATAAGCGAGTCTCAAGCTTCCAACAGGAATTATCCTCCTTGCCCCATTGCCGTATATATAGCAGGCAGTAGAAAATGCTCGAAAGACGTCAATTATAACGGTTAAGCCCCCGGCCTTTCTTGCTCCTTTGATTAACTCGTATATTCTTATTTCCATATAAGTTAAGGATGAAAAGTAAAAGGAGCATAACCTTGTGTAAGACTATGCTCCATATAAAAGAAAATTGACATTGGAATTAAATATACCTTATTATTAGCCTCCCTTCTGCATCATCTTCATCATCTCCTGCATATCCATCCCTTTTACCTCTACCTTATCAGGGTCAAATAGGTCATCACTGAGTCCTTTATTTATCTCAATAGATTTCATAGTCATAGTGCTTACTAACTTATCATCGCTAAAAATTTCTGTTTCGTAAGGCATTTCCCAGTTACCTTTTATCTTCCTGAAATCAGAGTACAACATAGTCATTGTTCCACCTTTGTCTCCCTTACTCTCACTTTTAACCAGGAACAGCTCATTCTTATCTATCCATACCCTGGTAATATACGATTCTGCTTCCTCTTTGAATTTCACCACATAGCAATCTCGCCCTTTGATTGTTTCACTCCCAGTAATTTCAGCCTCTTTTGAAAATGAATCCCACCACCCGAGATTACCCTGGTGTTTCACCTCATCCCCTTCAGGAAGCTTTTGCTTACCGGCAAAGGAGGAGATCATCCAGGTATCCTTACCATCACTTATAATGATGGTTTCCATTTCCCCCATTCCTTTAGGCATATTGGGCATGCTCATTTTAGTTACTACCCTGTACTTTTCACCTTTTCTCATCATCTTCATCTCAGAAGTCATCTCACCCTCTGGCGTTACTATCTTCATCTCCTGAACCATTGTCATATCCTTAACCTCTTTATTAAAGTTTGCATACTTTGCCTCTGCTTTCCCTATTAGATTTGTCCAATCAGAAGCAAAAACCTGGCTTGAGAAGAATGCCATACTCGACAACACCAATACAAGAACCTTCAATCCTATCTTACTATATCCTTTTAACACAACTACCTCCTTTTTAAAGGCTTTTAGATAATTTTAATCATTGTAGTATATACCGAATGAAATTTAGTGTCAACCCCTAAAGGACAGCACCATTTTTTGCCACAGAGGCACAGAGAACACAGAGATATAATGTATTGATAAGAGGGGGAAGGAATAACCATGTTAACCCTTGCATTTACTGTATTAACAGTGTTTAGGCGTAAAATTTTGGGGGAAGAGGCAGCTAAAGGACAGATGTGAAAATCAGATTACTATTTAATCTAAGCGGCCAATTCTGTACTTATAGTACCCTTTAATTACCTGAGGTCAACAAAAATCGGGTTTAAAAGACTCTTTGCAATGAACAATAGAATAACGGCGGAGAATATGAATAAAATAGTAGTATAATCCCAATTGTTAAATATCAACCCCAGGGGAATACCTGCAGCAGGGGGATGTTCAGTGTCGGTTATCGTCATCAAAAAGATCGCAGTACCCACTCCCAGAGCACTAAAAACAATATATGATATTTTTAAACTACCCAACAACACCAACATCATCGGTGAATTGCTTATATAATGAAAAATAATGCCCACAACTATTCCAACCAGATAACCACCGATTAAAGGTCTTGGTCTGGAGGGATAAGACCTTGGCATTGTGAATACGATAAATGTAGTCGCTCCTAAAGTTGCGATAATAGCAGCATGGCAAAAAATATCAAGAAAAAGAAGAACAAGAAGAATTGCCACGCCAGAAAGACAACATTGGAATACATATCTCCACATATTATGCTTGAGTTTTCTATCTAATATCCTCATAATTCCTATTCTTGTTTCTAATGAGTAATTTTCTTACTCATAAAAACCTCGTAAAGATACAACCTTTAACACTTTCGTATTTATCCTGCTCATTTATATACCTCATCATAATACCCAATTTAGCCTAGTCAAGGTCTATAGAAACAATACTGATAGGCACATAGATACTCTCAGGGAGAATTTAACCAATATTCTCTAATTCCTCCTCTATTGCTTTTCTATCAAAGCCCAAAATAATCTTTCCGTTGATCTCAACCTGTGGTACTCCCACTTGACCTGATTTTTTTATCATATCCTTAGCAGCCCCACGATCTATTGAGACATCCTTATCCTCAAACTCAACACCTTTTTTACGCAAAAAATCCTTCACCATCCTGCAATATGGACACATTGGTGTTGAATAGATTATAACCTTTGCCATTGTTTCCCCCCTTCTCCATATCTATTTTTTATCCTCTCTTTAATATCCCTCTTACTCACTTCATAACAACACACTTTTTCACCTCTGCATATCCCATAGCTTTAAGGCGGCAAAAGTAAATCCCCGATGATACATCCTTGCCTCTGTCATCCTTGCCAAACCAATGAACTGTATGAGTCCCGGCTTCTTGCTTCTTATCCACTAAAGTTTTTACCAACTGCCCTGTAACGCTATAAATCTTGAGTTCGATATGCGCGGGTATTGTGATTGAATACCTGATAGTTGATGAGTGAACAAGTAAGTTGGGATAGATTTCCAACTTCGCGTTTTGGACTCTAAATCTCGCACTATCCTCAACCCCTGTCTCTTTTGGAACTATCCATATAGCAGTCACAGAAGATTTTGGAAAAGTATAGGTAAAACTTGTAGAGTCACCGCAATATCTACCACGATATATGATCCCTTTTGTTCCATTAAAGGGAGCCGCTAAAATAGTATCATTTGTAATATCCCATACCTCCATTGTATCATTTGATGTAAATCCGAAAAGATTTATTGTTGCCGCGTAAGCAGAATCAAGGTTCTTATTTATAACCACAAGTGCCAGGGTATCACTATTTTTTATACTTCCATAAACATTAAAACCAAAGACATCAGAGGTAGTTTTGATAAGTGTATCACCAAAGAAATCAAGATAGAGCTTTAAAACCCATGCAGACGACCGCATAGAAAGAGTATCTCCCCTTATGATCGATGCAGCCCACCAGCCTTCTGTGGGTGGGTCTTTATCGTATATACAATAAACAGCAGACATAGGCACACCTGCATTCATGAAATGGCCCAAAACATCGGCAATAAAAAGCCCATTAAGATAATTCCACCACAGTGGGTCATAATAGTTTATTATTCCAGAATTGAATTCAAAGATATGCACTGGTATGTCATATCCGCCACTGTATTGTTCGACTGAATCACAGACCTGTTGATACCAATCCTCAACCGGTAATGAGAAAAACCCTGTATCAGGAGTTGCAAGCCAGGCGCGATAATAATTGCTATCTGCTGTATCACCCCAGCATGGATAGTAGTGAATGTCCATCCAGTCAATTTTATCGTTATTCTCACCTATTACTGTGCTTATCCATGAGAGGTCTCCTGCAAGTGAAAGCCCACCAATTTTTAGTGGGATTGGCGAACGAGCACGCATAGAATCTATATATA
>DAOVFB010000068.1 GCA_030668705.1 Candidatus Stahliibacteriota bacterium | reverse complement strand
TGGAGAGGGTAAATTCTGTATTAATTGCGGTGCTCCCCTGGGAATGATTGAGTGCCCTAAGTGCGGCGCTAAGAATGCTCCAGGAACAAGATTCTGCGGTGAGTGCGGGACAAAGCTTACATAAAAGAAGTTTATAAAAAGTTCTCGAAGGCTGACATACATTACGGGAGAGAATCTTATAGATAATGTCCTTGTATGTGCACTTGATATGAATTAAAAAATAAATGATAAAAATCTGTGATTCACACTGTCATCTTCAGGATAGGAAATTTTCTGGAGACCTGGAAAGGACAATAAATTCTGCAAAAGATAGAGGGGTTTCCTGTATCATTGTTCCAGGATGGGATAGGCAATCTAGTATAGGAGCCATAGAGGTTGCAAAAAAGTATGAAGGTATTTATGCAGCAGTTGGCATTCATCCCCATGATGCAAAAACATACAATGAAGATGCAAAAAGAGAAATCTCAGGATACATTAAAAAAGAAAAGGTCATCGCAATAGGAGAGATTGGACTCGACTATTATAGAGACTTATCCCCAAGAGATACTCAAAGGGAAGTATTTAAAAAGCAACTTGCAATTGCAGAGGAGAATAATCTTCCCGTTATTATTCACACAAGAAATTCCATAAACGAAGCAATTGAGATAGTGAATGAATTTAACACAAGGGGTGTATTTCATTCCTTTACTAAAGAGGCAAAAGTAGCTAAAAAGATTATTGCTCTGGGATTTTACATTGGGATTGGTGGTGTAGTTACTTTTGAAAATAGTATGTTATCCAGGGAAGTTAAATATATTCCGCTTGAAAGGATTCTCCTGGAAACAGACGCACCCTATATGACACCTCATCCACACAGGGGCAAAAGAAATGAACCCGCTTATACTGTTCATGTGCTTGAAAAAATTGCCAAAATAAAATCAATTCCCTTGGAAGAGGTCGCTGATATAACATATCAAAATACAAAGAAGTTATTCAAGTTCTGAGTGCTGGGTTCTGAGTTTTATGTTAGGATTAGGAGCGTATAAGTATATGAGTAGATGAGTTTGTTATAAGAGTCCGAGGTCCAAGGTCAGTATCATATTCCTACTCACTTAACCATTCAACTACTCAACCATTTAACTATATATATAGTCTGACTACCGACTGATGACTGCAGACTATTTTATCTCCAGCCTGAATGGCTCATAATAGAGATAGGGTTCACTGAGCATCTTGAGAACCGGAAGGTATGTATCTTCACTCAACCCCAGTAGTTTTTCGAAGAAATTGAATGGCTTCGGCAGCAAAACTATCCTGTAGTCTTCAATACCCGCTTCCTCCTTTGCAACTTTGATTGCAGTGAGTAATCCCCCATACTGGTCAACGAGGGAAATCGTTTTTGCAGTATATCCGCTCCAAACCCTTCCCATACCAACTGAATCCACTTCCTCGGTAGATAGTCCCCTGGGCTTTGCCACACTCTCTAAAAATTGCTCGTATCCATGACGGACCATCTTTGCATACATTTCCCTTTCATAATGTGTGAATGGACGATGTCCACTCATTGCATCAGCATGTACCCCCCATTTGACTATTTCGTGGGTAATACCAAGTTTGTTGTAGAACCCCTCAGTAACAAATTTTCCTCCAAAAATACCAATAGAGCCAGTCAGAGTGGTCTTATCAGCAAGGATTTTAGTACCTGGAGCTGCTATAAGGTAGCCTCCTGAGGCTGCAACGTTACCCATAGAGATAATAACCGGTTTTTCATCCTTCAATCGGAGGATTGCCCTGTAGATAAGATCGGATGCAAGGCTCTCTCCTCCTCCCGAATCTATTCGGAGGACAACGGCTTTAACCGATTTATCCACTCTCAATTTATCAAGTTCTTCAACTGTCGTCATAGATCCGATAGTATTTCCACCAATGAATGGGATGGGTAGTGGAGAACGCGCACTTTTCCCAACAACTATTGTGCCTTCAAGGGCAAGGATTGCTATCTTTGGGGCACCCCTGACCACAAAATCCCTTGGAACACTCTTACCTCTCCAGACCTCACCCTTACCTTTTATCCCTGCTATTTCTTTGACTTGATCAAAATAGAGCACTGTATCAATCAAGCCCTTCTGATGGGCAACCTCTGGAATGAAATACCCAAGGGAATCTATGAGATTCTTTAATACCCCTTCCTCTATCCCTCTTGCCCCTGCAATTTTCCCTACAACAACCCCAACAAGGTCATCCAGGAACTTTTCAATTTGCTCTCTCGCAGATTCACTCATTCCCTTTCTTGTGAACATTTCGACCGCAGATTTATATCTACCAATTTTTTCAAATTCAGGTTCGATATCCAGTTTCTCCAGGGTTCCCTTTATGTACATCCCCGTCATATAAACTCCGGGAAAGAACACTTCCCCTGCCGGTGGAATTGCTATTAGATCTGCAGCTGATGCAATATACAATCCTTTAAAACCAAGAGAATGGGAATATACTATAAGAGATTTATCCTTTGCTATCTCCTCTAAGAGTTCTCTAACCTCCTCTGCCTGAGCAAGACCCAAAGAATTCCTATGAAGATAGACGAGCACAGTTTCTATTCTCTTATTCAAACGGATATAGTCAAGGAGAGAAAGAAGGTTATAGAATGAATGTTCTTTACCAAATAAGCCTTTAATCTCGGGAACTTCGGGGTAATCACCTTTAATCTCAACAATTACAGAATGGGGCTTTGGCCGCATTAGAGTGGGATAAGGGATAAGGGATGCAGTGACAATACCCTCGTTCTCCCCTTCAAATGAGGTATATCCCCCAAAGAGTAACTGACCAAAGGAGAATTCTAAACCACCATAAAACGCGCCACTTGTGAAATCATCCTTTTCGGGAAGATAGGAAACCGAGGCTTTCACCCCATCAAGTATTTCAAGTGCACCACTTAGGCTCTTTACGCTAACCTCAACTCCCCCTTCTACCCCATCTATGTAAAAATCAGAAGACAGAACTAATCTATTCCAGCCAGGCATCAAAGCAACTCCAGCATTAAAGTCATAACCACCCCTCCTGGGAAATGTTGTTGTAACCCCGAGCGAAGTCCACCAAAAAGGCCGCGCCATCACACCAAGGGTAAGTTTATCATTCCAGGAAGCATATGAATAGCCAAAAGATAATCTATCCCTGAAATGCAAGGGAGCTGCACCGGTCATATACTCTATTGAATCACTCATAAACCGAATTCCACCTGAAATTCCAATGAAAGGAAGGTTCGCTGAAAGCCAGAAATCTTCGGTTCTTATGGATATTTCAGGAGATGGATGCATTGAAAGACCAGCGGGGTTGGCATAGAGTGCCCTTGAACGTTCCGACGTAGCAACAGAAAGATTAACAAAAGAGAGGATTAGAGTAAATATCATTTCCCCTCCTCACTCTTGGTTATTATCTCTTCAATCTTTTTTTCCTCCTCCCTTTCTTTAATCAATTTCTTACATTGTTCAAATTCTTCCTCTATTGTTTCATCAAAGGCTTTCACTCTCTTACATACATTTCTTCCACTATCGAAATAACGCTTGGAAACACGATTCAGGAAGGCTTCATATCTTTTACTGGAAGTATAATAATCTATTGTATATCTTGCGACAAATTTCCTACATTTAAAGCATTGGACATAAACTTTGACGGGCTCGCCTTCTTTTATGAAAATATTGTTAATGAGCTCGATACTTCCACAATGGGGACAACGCTCCCTCTTAGCAGAAACCATCATAAACCTCCTATTACAAATTTTATTAAATGCTGTCCGATAAATACCATAAATAACAGTGCAACTACTTCAATTATTATACCGACTTTAGCCATATCTTTAACATTAATTTCTCCAGACCCATACGCAATTGCATTAGGTGGTGTTGAAATTGGAAGAGCCATAGCAAAGGAAACACTAACTGCTACCATAATAGATAGAATGAGGGGATGCCATGAGAGACTTACCATAAGTGGAATAAGAAGGTTTGCAGTCGCAGAATTACTCATAAATGTGGTGAAAATCAGGCTGACACCAGTGAATATAACCATTATCCAGATTACTCCAAATTTTGTTGGGTCAATCTGACCAACTATCCAGGAAGATAAACCTGTTTCCTGCATTGCAGTTCCCAGGGCCAACCCT
This sequence comes from Candidatus Stahliibacteriota bacterium, assembly GCA_030668705.1. Classification (GTDB taxonomy): domain Bacteria; phylum Hydrothermota; class UBA3072; order UBA3072; family UBA3072; genus DAOVFB01. The sequence goes on along the minus strand of DAOVFB010000068.1, from coordinate 5,193 downwards.
CCACCCACAAGAATCAAAATATCCCAACCAATATCATTGAAATCATCTTTCTTTAAATAACCAAATCCAAAAAACAATACCACAGGAATGAGAGCAACAACGGCAGAGTTGTATCCATGCAGAGGCCCGGTCAACCAGAGCAATATCGTGAAAAAGCCCACTCCAATCACCTGTTTTTGCTTTGCATCAACAGATTCTTTAGGCGGAAGAGGAAGAGATAATGTGTGGGTTGTAGGTTTAAATATGAAATAAAGAAGAATAGCAATTAGAATTATCCCGAATATTGCAATTGGAAGGCCTAATTCCATCCATTTCAGGAAGGAAATATCTATTCCCTTCTTTGCAAGAATTCCTATCGCTATGGCATTTGGTGGTGTCCCAATAGGAGTTGCAATACCACCTACATTGGCTGCAAATGGGATACTTAAAATTAATCCTTTTCTAAAACGCGCGTCCTCGAGTTTTTTCAGAACAGGTATCAATACACCAATCATAAGTGCTGTTGTAGCTGTATTACTCATCCACATAGAGAGCACTGCTGTGATAAACATAACCGAGAGAAGAACTGCAAATGGAGTTGGGGGAGTCCTGGATAGAATAACCCTGGCCACTATTCTATCTACACCATACTTCTGAAAGGCTGCTGCTAAAACAAATCCCCCAAGAAAAATTAAAATGACCGGCTCAAAAAAGGAATGAAAGAAAAGTCCAATAGAATAATCCCTCAAGAATAGTGTCTCAAGGAGAACGATCACAAAGGCTGTCGCATATAGAGGGATTACTTCCGTCATCCAAAAAATAGCAGCTATTGTAAAGATGGAAAGGGTTATTTTCTGGTCGTATGGAATCGGGATGGGAAGATTATATACTACAATCCCTACTATAAATATTGCAATTATACCGAATAACCTGTTCCTATTATTCATAACTGAGTGATAATAAAAATGACCAATAAGTCAAGGGGGATATAGCTCGATGCATAATGTTAACCCCATTAGATAATTTCATATCTAACGGGGCACGAACTTATTCGTGCAATTGTAGGAGCGACATCCCTGTCGCGACCTTCCTGGAGTAGAGGCAATTCATGAATTGCCTCTACAAGTCTTGCGCCCTGATTGTAGGGAAAAGGCATGCCTTTTCCATGTAGGCACGGATTTATTCGTGCAATTGTAGGAGCGACATCCCTGTCGCGATTTGTGGGAGGGACTTCTCAGTCCCGATTTCGAGGTTTGGAAACCTCTCCCACAATTTTTTTATTGTAGGGGCTCAATTTATTGAACCTTTTGTGGGAGAGGCTTTCCAGCCTCGATCTACGTTTAAAAACTGTGTCCTTTATGGTGAGTTTTTTTTAGGTGTAAAAGGCGTAGATAATATCAACGCCTTAAACCATGTGCATTGGTTTTTACACTTTTTTAAGAAATAGCCTTGAAATTTTTTAAAAACTATACTAAAATGGGCAGAAGATAAAGAGATAATTATGATTAATAAACAGAGAGATACTGAGAACACGGAGGAATAAGAAATAAATAAAATAAAAATTTGTTTATTAAAATGGCTCTTAGAACTCTGTGGCAGAAATAAAAATAGGGAGGTATTATGTATTATAATCTATTAGAAGAAGAAAAGATGATAAAGGAGGTTGCGAAAAACCTCGCAGAGGAAAAAATAAAGCCCTTAAGAGAGGAAATGGATAGGAAAAGTTACTTCCCACCCGAAATACGAGAAGAATTTGGAAGATCGGATTTATTAAGGATATTTGTCCCTGAGGAGTATGAAGGCCTTGGTATGGGAACTATGGGAATGGCTTTAGCTATAGAAGAACTTTCAATTGTGGATGGAGGGTGTGCAGCAGCTTTTGCTGCAAATGGTCTTGGTGCAACACCACTGGTACTTTTTGGAAGTGAAGAACAGAAAAAGAAATATCTTCCTCTTATTGCATCAGGTGAGAAATGGGTTGCCTTTGCTCTTACAGAACCTGAGGCAGGTTCCGATGCAGGAAATGTGAAACTCAAAGCAGATAAGGACGGCGATCATTATGTGCTAAACGGAAATAAGATATTCATCACCAATGGAGGGGAAGCAGATTATTATGCAGTCATCGTGGCAACGGATCGCACGAAGGGTATGAGAGGGCTTTCTGCTATTTTTGTAGAGAAAGACACAGAAGGGTTCTCCTTCGGGAAGGAAGAGGATAAAATGGGGATAAGGGCAGCACCAACCAGAGAACTGGTCTTCTCTGACTGTAAGGTGCCAAAAGAAAACCTGCTTGGTAAAGAGGGAATGGGTTTTATGATAGCGATGAGAACTTTCGACAGAACAAGAGCAGGTATTGCAGCTCAGGCTGTTGGAATTGCACAGGGAGCACTTACCGAAGCTATATCTTATGCCAACATCAGGAAACAATTTGGAAAAAGGATTGGAGAATTCCAGGCGATTCAGATAAAACTGGCAGAGATGGCAACAAAGGTAGAGGCAGCAAGAGCACTTACTTACCTGACTGCCAGGTACATTGATTCTGGCGCCTCCAATATCAGCAAGATATCATCGCAGGCTAAACTCTTTGCCTCCGATGTAGCTATGGAGGTTACCACCGAGGCCGTCCAGGTTCTTGGTGGGTATGGATATATGAAGGATTATCCTGTAGAAAAAATGATGAGGGATGCCAAGATTACCCAGATATATGAAGGCACAAGCGAGATCCAGAAACTGGTGATTGCACGGGAACTCCTAAAAGAAGACCTGCGAAAGAAATAAACCTTTGAATTCTGTGTACTGTGTGCAAAGTTCTTAGATATCTTTAGGACTATAGTAGAAAGGATTATTAGTCCACACTTTCCTCATATTAAATCCGTCATAATGCTCGCTTAATAAAAATGAGTAATATAGTATAACTTTTAACCCTTTTTAACCACAAGCAAACATTCATTACTCTCTTTATCATACAACTTACAGATTTCCTTTACGCAGGCTGGAGAATAAATATTTGAAGAGGCCATAAAAGGACATAGCCAGTGCTCGTCGGGCAGAGGAGTGACTATTTCCCGGGGATCGAGTATCTCCATCCATTCGGACCTGGTTTCCTCATCCGCAAAATAACCACTATGTTCCATGTTTTTCTTGCAGTAATTGTAAACCTCCAGTTCATCGTATGGTCTTGGGGAACATTCGTTATCACCATTTTGCCGAAATCCCCAGTAGCCGCTATGCCCAAAAGGATTGTACTTACATACTTCATCTGCCTCTGAACAGAAACAGTAAATTTCTCTCACCTTTCTCATCCCCAGGGTATCATCAAATATCTCGTGGGAACTCACTATACTCGCAACAAGTACCAACCTGTCAAGATAAATATTGTCACTCCTCCTGAGAGCCTCATATCCCAGCAAGGTTCCATAAGAATGACCAAAATAAATAATTGATGCTGCAGGGTACATCTCGCAGTACGCCTCGAGTTTCCTCCTCATCCAGTTTATAAGGTAATTCTTCACAAAACCAAGAACACAAATAGATGCCAAAAGATACCCGTATCGGATTGGAATCAATCTCGTCTCTTCAGGATTGGCATATTCAGGATATTTATCTTTTAAGAGAGTAAATAGGTCTATTATCCATTTCCCTTTCGTCCTTATTCCATGTGCAGCACAAATAACATACTTTACCTTGTAATCCCTCCGTCTACCCTTGAACATAGCAAATCTTGTTCTGAGGATAAGAATCAATAGGATTACAACAATGACCCCAATAATACTCCATAATATTATAAAGCCTAACATTATACCTCCTTTGTCTTTCCCTTCAATTATACGAATCTCGGGGCGTTTGTAAAGAACCCCCAATTTACACAGAGTTACATTTTCTATGCATTATATATTGCATTATCGGGATTTTTCCCTATCATAAGTATATAAGATGGGGGAGATTAGAAAGGATCCTATTCATAACAGATGGGTTATAATAGCTGACGAGAGAAAAAAAAGACCGCACGCATTTTACAGAGAATTAGAGGAAGTTAGCGACAAGAGAAAATGCCCCTTCTGTGAAGGGAAAGAGAAAAAGACTCCACCGGAGATTGACTCTTTTAGGGTCAGAGGAAAACCCGATGAGCCAGGATGGAGAATTAGAGTAGTCCCAAATAAATACCCCGCACTTAACCCTGAGGGATTCAACCCTGAAGGGCTCAACCCTAAAGGAAAAATTAGAAAAATCTTTGATGGATTGTCCTATAGGTATCACGGCTACGGTAGGCACGAGGTTATTATTGAAACTCCTCATCACAAAAAGAACCTGTTCAATATGGACAAAGAAGAAATTTCCTTAATATTTTCGATGTATAGAAAGAGATATCTATACTTAAAAAAGGACAAAAACCTTAAATATATCCTTATATTTAAAAACTATGGAAATATAGCTGGTGCTTCTCTCCCCCATTCTCATTCGCAAGTCATAGGACTACCATTGATTCCCCCTGAAATAGAAGAGGAACTCATGGCAATAAAAGATTCGATTAAATGTCCTTTTTGCAATTCCATCCAGAGAGCAAGAGATGAGGAACGTATACTCGAAAGGAATAAAGATTTTACCGTACTCGCACCATATGCTCCCATAGCCCCCTATGAACTTGTGGTTTACCCATTGGAACACAAACCATGCTTTGAGGAAATAAACGATTCGGAGATGGATTCACTTTCAGAGATAATTCGGGATACATTCCGAAGATTTAATAAACTGTTAGAGAATCCACCATTTAATTATTTTCTCCATACTTCCCCCACAACTCCCACAGCAAAAATCTATAAAAACTATCACTGGCATATTGTCATAATGCCTAAGCTTGGCTTATCAGCGGGCTTCGAAATGGGCTCAGGTATCTACATAAATCCTGTGGATCCCAGAAAAGCCGTTAAAGAATTAAAAGAAGCAAAAGAATACAAAGAAGAAGTGGATGAATAAGTTTGATTTGATTGTAATAGATATGGACGGGGTTCTGGCAAATTTCAGAAAAGGTGTTAGTAATCTTTTCGGCGTGGAGTTGGAAGTATTGAATGGGTGGAACCTTTATGAAACAATCGGTGTGGATCTTGATACATTTTGGGGTGATATATCAAAGAAAGAAGATTTTTGGATTAATCTGGAAAAGTTTCCTCATGTTGACGAATTGATGAGTATGATAGAAAAATATGCTTCAGAAAT
>DAOVFB010000094.1 GCA_030668705.1 Candidatus Stahliibacteriota bacterium | reverse complement strand
AATTATCTAATGCAAACGGTAATTTGTACTTTGATTTTCTATGGACATGGCTTTGGATTATTTGGTAAGGTTGAGCGAACACAGCAAATCCTTTTTGTTTTTGGTATTTGGGTTTTTCAAATAATAGTATCACCAATTTGGCTTCGTTACTTTAGATTCGGACCTGCAGAATGGTTGTGGAGAACCCTTAGTTATCAAAAAATCCAACCAATGCGAAATAGAAAATAAAGGACGCAGTTGAAAACTGCCACAGAGACACAGAGGACACAAAGAAATTAGTTTAACAAGGGGTCGAGGGTTCAAGGGGCTGCGTTTATCTGCGGTTTTACTAAGGATTTAGGATGTAGGATTTTGGATTTAGGTATTGGGGTACTGAGTTTATTGAGTTCGTGGAGTTCATAGGGTTCGCCCCTAATTAACTATTCGACCATTTAACTATTCAACTAATTCCTTTTGCTAAGATATACCCAGAATTTGACACAGATAACACAGATAATCACTGATAAAAGAACCTGCTCCACTCACCGAAGAATTTTAACCGCAGATAGACGCAGATAATCACAGATAAAAACAAGAAATTTATTTTGTTTAGATAAATACTGAAAAATTGAGTGTTATAGGGATAAAAGTTCTGTCTTAATCAGTGTGAATCTGTGTCTAAAAAAACGGATGGGAGGAAGGGGAAATTAAAGAAATCAGTGTTTTTTTGAGGGAAGTAGTGGGGAATCTTTAAATCAGTTCAATCAGTGAAAATCAGTGTCAAAAAAAGGGATGGGAGGAGGGGTAACAAGGAATTTTTAAATAAACCGTGAAGAAACAGTGGCTAAAAATGGGAGGTGTATAGTTTTAAATCAAACCTTGCTTTTTTTGAGAATCGGATTATAGATTATATGAAAGGAGGCAGTAAGTGTTTGAAAGAATTACTATTAATCCTGAAGTTTGTGAAGGAAAGCCCTGTATTAGGAATTTAAGAATTCCTGTCGCAATTATTGTTAGAATGGTTGCTGGAGGAATGAGTTTCTCGGATATACTCAACGCTTATCCTTCTCTTGAAAGGGAAGATATAAAACAGGCTCTTCAATATTCAGCCCTACTAACTGAGGAAAGGGTTATAGTCCTTCCATCTTAAATCAGAATGCTCAAATTCCTTGTTGATATGTGCCTATCTCCATTGACCAGTGATTTTTTGAGAGAAAATGGATATGATGTTTTACATGTAGAGGAAATAAGTTTAGCGTCTGCCAAAGACGAAGAGATACTAAAGTTTGCAGTAAAAGATAAGAGGATTTTAGTCACACAAGATCTTGATTTTTCCAGGTTGCTGGCACTATCCGGTAGTTCATCTCCTGGAATTATCACCTTAAGATTACAATTTCCCTCACCCACCAATGTTAACAAGATTCTGGATAGGCTTCTACGAACAATACCACAGAACGAAATTGAGGGTTCTCTTATCTCTGTTGATGAAACAAGGATGAGAATCAGAAAACTCCCAATTCAGCCGGAATCAAGTTAGAGAAAGTTTTCACAAGATAAATCCGAATAGGAGTGTATACGCTTCTACATTTGCTTTAATAGGACTCGCTCCTGGGCAGTTGCTCCTACAGAATTAGTTTAAAGTCATCAGTCACCAGTTTATAGTTGAAAATAGGATTTAGGGGTTAGGATTCTGGATTTTGGGCCCAACCCGACACTCCCTGAGGAAGAGGGCAAGACATGTCTTGCCCCTACATTTTTCGGAGAGGGTGTCTGGGCATATGGATAAATCAAACAAAAAGCTCTCTGTGTCCTTTGCCTGCCCGGTAGGGAGGAATCGACCGTATCGGGGTGTCTTTGTGGTAAATATTGGGGTTTTGGATTTAGGTATTGGGGATTAGATTTTATTTTTACCTAATAAACTAATTAACTAATTCAACCAATATACTCTGTGCCCTCAGTGTCTCTGTGGCAGAAAAAATCAGTTCAATCAGTGTAAATCTGTGTCTAAAATTTAGTTCTGAGTTCAGTGTTCTTAGTTTATATTAATCATTTGATATCAGTGTAAATCTGTGTCTTTTCCTTCCTACAAAACAAAAAATTCTTCCTCTGTGCTCTCTGTGCCTTTGTGTCAAAAAACAAAGGCAGATTACCCAGAATTAGAAATAGATTCTTATTTTTTAACATATTTATCAAAAAAATCCACCATTCTTCTGTACACTATTAATCTGTTGGATAGCTTTCCAATACCGTGACCTTCATCCGGAAATATGAGGGTATCTACGATACCTCCCTTATTCTTTATAACTTCTGCAATCTGTCTGGCTTCAGAAACCGGAACTCTGGGATCGTTTGCACCATGTATGATTAAAAGAGGAGCCTTGATATTTTCCGCATGGGTGAGTGGTGATATCTCTGTTAGGAATTTTTTATCGGTTAGAGGACCGTATTCGGCTTCCCTGATTGCTCTTCTATAAGGTTTAGTATTTTCCAGGAAGGTTACGAAATTAGCTATGCCCACCTCATCAATACCAGCGGCAAATAATGTAGGAAATGAAGTAAGTGCAGCCAGTGTCATATAGCCACCATAGCTTCCTCCTTTAATAGCAAGCATCGTAGAGTCGGTATAACCAGAATTAATGAGCCATCGTGCAGCATATTCAATATCCCTAACAGAGTCTAAGCGTTTTTTGTAATTATCCAGCTCCATATAATGCTTGCCATAGCCTCTGCTTCCCCTGATATTGGGAGCCATAAGCCCATATCCATGCCTGATTAAGTATTGAAAGTGCCGAATGAACCCGGGTCGAAACTGGCCTTCTGGCCCACCATGTGCATTTATTATAAATGGAATCTCCCCTCCTTTATAATCAGATGGTAAATAAAGGAATGCTGGTATATCAAGCCCGTCAAAGGTTTTATACCTTATCAACTTTGGCTCAACAAAGGTCGTTGTATCTACGCCTGCGTAAGTGCTATGAGTAACCTTATTTAGTTTTTTGTCATGCCAATCCCATAACCAAACATCAGTAGTCTTACTGGGACTTGAAAAAGAAAAGCAAACAATTCCATTATCGGAAAAAGTGGGTTCGTTAACAATTCCATTCAGAGGAGGCACACTCAAATATTCCCTAACTTTTAGGTCATACAACTTCATATGTCCATAACCTTCTTCATTTGCTATCCATGCAAGGAATCTACCATTTCGAGAGTGATTAAGTTCCTCAATATCCCAATCGCAGTCTTTCTCAATAACAAAATCTATCTTTTTAGTGGCTATATCCAAATTTGCCAATCTCATCCTTTCATGCTTTTTGTTAGTTAACATATATATAGATTTTCCATCAGGAGTGAAATATGCATAATTATAAACAACATCACCTTTATGCGGTGTAAGTAAGGTCAGTTTTTTATCGCTCATATCCAGCAGATAAAGGTTATTATTGGTATTTGAGATAAAGTGATATATAATAATATATCTACCACAAGTTGACCAATCACCAACATAATGGTAGCCCTCCTTATCTATCAGTAGTTCCCTCTCCTTACTTTCAATATCCATAACATAGACATAGAAATCACGACCATTGACCTCATTACTACGAAAAGCAATAGCAGAACCATCCGGTGACCATTCGGGAGAGCCAAATTTTGCTCCTTCTACGTTAGTGAGTTGAGTCGTGCTTCCCGTTCTACTTTCAAGTAGATAAAGTTGTGATTGTTCACTTCCACCAATACTAACACCAACTATAGCTAAATCACAATTAGGTGATAGTGAGTAGAAATCAATGCCATCCTTAAAAAAAGTCAACTGGAAGGGCCAACCCCCTTCTCTATCTACTCTGTATAACTGAGTAACACCAGTAAGCCATGTAGTAAAATAAACCGTCCTACCATCAGGAGATATGTATGGACTACCAGCAGAACCTATCTGCATATACGTTTCAATATCAGGTATATACAATGAATCCTCGGCATAGAGGGGTTCAAAAATAAAGCTATAGAATAATAATCCAAGGATTATCAAAACGAAATTTTTAGACATTTATGCCTCCTTTCTATTTTTATTGTAGGTTGTTCTTCAACTTCAGCGGGAATATCTCTAAAGGAAAAAGCTATTCCATAATATTTTGGGTTGTCATATAAATCAGATATATTCTTTTTTTCTTCACTTAATAAAATATTTTTTCATTTCCTTTATTATCGTATAATGTCACGGTGTTCATGAAAGTTTATGTGTAATAGGCGAAGGCCGGGTTGCCCTACGCATTAGTCAATTTTCTGCTTTATGTTTTTATCTGGCCGGACTCTATAACCTTTTTAACATTCTTAAGTAATTCGTCTAAGGGATAAGGTTTCTGCAGGAATTGAAAATCTCTATCGCGTATGATAGATAGTAACGATTTCTCATCTGTGTATCCACTACTCAGTAGAACTCGGAGTCCGGGTTTAAGAGAAAGGAGTTGGTCGGCTAACTGGATGCCTGTTTTGCCGGGCATAACCACATCAGTGAAGATTAAGTCTAACCTTCCTTCCTCTCCCTTGAAGATGTCCAGTGCTTCTTCTGCATCTCCTGCTTCAAAAACGACATAGCCATTCTTTCGAAGAGCCTTTGTTGCGAATTTGCGTATTGTTTTTTCATCTTCTACCAACAGTATTCGTTCACCACTACCCTGCAACTCCTGTAACGAAATTGCTTCTATAGTTTCATCTTCTGGCTTCAGTGCGAGAGCCGGTAGATAGACCTTAAACGTGGAACCCTGGCCTGGCTCACTGTAAACATTGATCCAACCTTTGTGTTTTTTAACAATGCCGTAAGCAGTGGAAAGACCAAGTCCAGTACCTTCCTTTGGTCCCTTAGTGGTGAAAAAGGGTTCGAATATCAGATCGAGCGTATCTTCATCCATCCCTACCCCTGTATCTGTCACTGAGAGACAAACAAATTTGCCAGCTTTTGCTTCCGGAATAGCAGGGAGAGACTCTTTGTTAAGGGTGACATTTTCGGTTTTGATTGTAATCCTGCCACCTTCAGGCATGGCGTCGCGGGCGTTAACGCCCAGGTTCATAATGACTTGCTCAATCTGTCCCTGGTCAGCTTCCACGCGTCCTAAATCGGGTTTGAGAATGGTGAATAGCTCAATGTCCTCACCGATAAGACGATGAAGCATATTCTCCATATTTGCGGTCAGGGCATTTAGATCCAGCACTTTTGGTTTGATTGGCTCTGTGCGGCTGAAAGCCAGGAGTTGGTGTGTTAAAGATGCCGCTTGTCTGGTGGCTTTTTTTATCTCTATTGCGTCCTTACGCAATGGTTCATTATCTCTTAGATTACTCAGTAGTAAATCGTTGTATCCCATGATGGCTGTCAGGAGGTTATTGAAGTCGTGAGCTATCCCGCCTGCCAGTCTTCCAATGGCTTCCATTTTCTGTGCCTGAGAAAGCTGGGCCTGTAGTTTTTCTTTTTCTTCCTCTGTTCTTTTCTGTTCGGTTACATCTAAGATTAAGCCTATAGTGCCAAGGAATTCATCCTTTTCATCCAGCCAGGGAGTGGCTGAAACCATGATTTTTCTGAGTTCACCATCCTTACACTTCATCATTGAATCATACTGACTGGAAATGCCTTTTTCCCTTTTGTCCGTCTCCCGTAACATTTTTTGAAATTCCTCACGAGGGACCAATTCACTTAGATTTATACCAATAATTTCTTCTCTAGAATACCCGAAAGTCTTACAAAAAGCGGGATTAGCAAAGGTAATATCTTCATAAGGGTCGGCAATCAACAAACCTTCCTGAAGGTTTTCAACCAGATTACGGTAATGTTTTTCACTTTCTTGTAATTTCTCCTGTACTTGCTTACGTTCGATAAAAAGCCCCACATGACTCGACACGAATTCCAGGATACTCAGTTCCTTTTCACTGAAGGCCTGTTCATCTGTGTAGCTCTGAACTGCGAGGGCGCCAATCACCTCACCTCTTGCTTTTAGAGGAACCCCAAGCCAGACCTTCGAAAGTGTTCCTATAATTTCAACTTTACCATCTAAAACCATTCTCTTGACATCGTCACGAGTAACAAGAAGCGATTTGTTATTTCTTATGACATAGGCTGTGAGTGTTTTTCCAGCGGGAAAAGATTGGAATTCGTTTATTTCATCCACAAAGTATGGTAGGCGGATTGCATCGTCTTCTTTGTTATAGAGTGCGACGAAAAAATTCTCTGTATTCAAAACGGTAGAGAGCTCCTGTTGTATCGTTTGAAAGAGTTCTTTGAGGTCATCGGTTGTATAGGCAACATTGATAATTCGAGACAGTAACCTTTGAGTCTCCTCTGTCCTCTTGCGCTCTATAATTTCCTGTTGGAGTTTTTCGTTGGCTATGCTTAACTCTCTGGTGCGTTCTTCTATGAGTTCCTTTAGGTGTTCCCTGTGTTTTTTTAATTCTTCTTCTGCCTTTTTACGCTCTATTGCCAGAGCAATATTTCCTGAGATAAAGGTCATCAGTTCAAGGTCATGATTAGAATAAACCTTTTTATCTGAGTAGCTCTGGACGACCACCACACCCATAACTCCTTTTTGGGATTTGAGTGGCGCACCCAGCCAGATTTTCGATGGGGCGCCGACCATATCTACTTCACCCTGCCGTATAAGCTTCTCGTGAACCTTCTCATCTGCCAGAAGAGGCTTACTGGTTCTACGCACATAATCGGTCAGACTTTTTTGTATTTCCTCTGGGGGGAAGGAATCCTCTTTATCGTATTTGTCAACACAGTATGGGAACGAATATAGACCAGTTTTTTCGTCGTACAGAGCAACATAAAAATTGGAGGCCTCAATCAGTATTTTGAGTTGTTGATGTACGATACTCAAAAGCTCCTTAAGAGTCTTTGACGAATTAGTTGCTTCGGAAATTTTAAATAGCACGGATTGGATTTTCTTCGTATGTTTTCTCTTGGTTACTGAGGTTTTAAGTTCGGTAATCTGTTTTTCTAATAATTTTACCTCATTGATAAGTTGTTCTTTTGTCTTCTCTTTATTTCTCATTTACCTTTCCCCCTTAAGCACAAGAGAAATCTTATCTT
>DAOVFB010000106.1 GCA_030668705.1 Candidatus Stahliibacteriota bacterium | reverse complement strand
GATATGTGTTATGAGATAGAAGATGAATATGCACGTATCCCTTATCACTTACCACTTATCACATACCACATACCACGATACTCCTAACATACCAACCCATAAACACAGAACTAAGAACACTGAACTCAGAACTAAATTTTAGACACAGAGATAGTCGCTTCGCTCCAATGCAAAATACAGATTGCAAAGTGCAAAATGCAAAATTATTCCCTCCTCCACTCACCCATTTTAGACACAGATTTTCAACTGTTCAACTGATTAACCACCGAATCCTAAACCCTATATCCTAAATCCTAAAACCTAAGACCAAACACCTAACAATGCCGCAGATACACGCAGTCAACTCGGCAACCGCTATTAACGCTACAAACGCAACGCCGCCATAGACGCTATGGATGCTATACACGCAACGACGCAATGAACGCAATAGACGCTATGAACCTAAAACCTAAAAGACGAACCCACATCCCAACCCATCCCCCATTTTATTCACCAAACCCGAAATCGGAGTAGTGGCAATTAATGAATTGCCTCTACATGTCTCGCGTCTTTGAAAATCGCAGAGCAAGCTCGACTACTCCAGTATCTGGAAATTGTGGGAGCGGCATCCCTGTCCCCAAATGTGGGAGCGACTTCCCAGTCGCGATTATCGCGGTTTGGAAACCGCTCCTACAATGTAGGGGCAAGACATGTCTTGTCCTCTTCCTTCGAATCATAGGCACGCCCCACGATTAAAAACGCACCCTTTGTGGTGAGTTTTTTAGGCGTAAACCATGTGCTTGGGTTTTCCCCGCAATTTTAGAAAACTATTTGACTTTTGCTCTTTTTTGTATATAGTTATATATTATTAATAAGTTTTTAGAACTCATCTGTGTATTTTTAATTGAATATTAACTTAGAACCCTTTTTTAGGGGCTAATAAAAAAGGAGGTGTTGTATGGAAAAGTGTAAATGCTTATCAACCTTGGCTTTGTCAACATGTATCCTGTTAGTTCTACTCCTCTTGGTCCCGATGAACTTAAGCAGCACTACATTCACAGTGACGAACACAAATGACGCAGGCCCAGGAAGTCTTAGAGATGCAATAAATTCAGCTAATGGTTTAGTTGGTCACGACATTATAGATTTTAATATCGTACCACCTGGACTCCAAACAATTGTCCCTCTTTCCCAGCTTCCTCCGCTTTTAGATCCGGCTGGCGTTCTTATCGATGGATTAACACAACCTGGAGGTGCCTCAATTGGAGGTAATCCTCCTGCTACACTAAATCTTTTGATTGAGATTGACGGAATCAGTGCTGGCATGTCCTATGGTATATGGATTAAGTCTGACAGTAACACGATTCAGGGGTTGATAATCAACAATTTTGAGGCAGACGGGATTTCTATTGAAGCAGGGCCTATACAAAACACAATTGAGAATCATATCTGCTGGAACATTATAGGTCTTGATCCACCTGGACTGGGACCTAAAGGGAATGGTCGTGTCACTACAAGCCTCTGGGCTGGTGTTCGTATCCATAACGTGCCAGCCGAGGTTACCTCGATAGCTCATGATAACTACATTGAAGAGAATCTCATCTCGGCGAATTATGCAGAAGGCGTTGCTATAATTGGTCCCCAGGTCCCCGGGGATGTATACGGAAACTATGTTATTGGTAATTATATTGGCACTGATATTAACGGAATTGCCGATCTGGGTAATATTCATGAGGGTGTATGCCTGTGTGAAGGCACCCATGATAATCTTGTTGATGATAACCTTATCTCTGGAAATGATTACGATGGGGTAGGTATACAGGGATTCAACAATGTGCCCTATCCTCCTGCTCCTCCCATCCAAACCAGTCTGAACACAGTCTCGAATAATATTATTGGACTGGATATAAATTTGGCTCCATTACCCAACAATTTCCATGGCGTTGCTGTTGGCGAGTATGGACCCACCCAATGGGGTTGTGCTGATATAAACCAGATTGGTCCGAACAACATAATCGCCCACAATTGGGGGGATGGAGTCGCTGTATGGGAAGACGCTATCAATTCTTTTAATGCTGATGAAAACCTGATTACACAAAATTCAATTTACGACAACAATGGACTGGGAATAGACCTCCAGAATGACGGGGTGACCTTTAACGATCCCGTTGACCCAGACTCTGGTCCAAACCAGGAACTCAACTTTCCCATGATTGATTCTGCTATGCTAAGCGCTGGGATGACAACGATTATGGGTACGATTGATATAAACACAAGTCCCACATCAGCAGTTGTAGAAGTATTTAAAGCGAGACCGGATCCGACAAACTTTGGAGAAGGGGAAATATATCTGGGTTCCACCACCCCCAATGCTGCCAGCAATTGGAGTGTTGTGGTTTCCGGACTTTCCTCTGGTGATTTTGTAACCGCTACAACGACCGACATAAATAGTAACACTTCCGAATTCTGTGATAATATACCTGTGCAGGTATCTGGTGTAGATGAGAGCTCTGAAGAGAAACCAATGAGATACAGTCTTAGCCAGAACCATCCTAACCCATTCTCTTCCGTGACCAGAATTGAGTATGCAGTTCCAAAAACAACCCATGTGAGTCTAGCGGTATATGAAGTGTCCGGAAGGCTCATAAGAGTTTTAGTTGATGGAGTGAAAAGCCCCGCTTACTACACGGTTTCCTGGGATGGAAGGGATAATAACGGGGGAAAGGTTTCTTCTGGAATTTACTTCTGCCGTTTTGAAACCAAAGAGTACAAGACCGCTAAGAAGCTGATTTTAATACAGTAAGAACATATCTTTCATAGGGGAGGAGCTAAAGGCTTTTTAGTTCCTCCCCTTACTTATATATACATTCTGCTATTAGAATTTTGCTTATAATTTATCCTGTGGGAGAAGAATTCCGTAAAGGGCTAAAGTTAGATTTTGAAAAAGATAAAGCGTATAGCTCTGAAATTAGATATTAAGGGGTTTAGTGTCATAGCCGGGACTATTCTCTTGAGGAATAATGCTAATTCCTGAACTTCTTTTGTGATTGCTCATTAAAGTGTTCGAAAATTTCTGGCAAAGCCTCAGTTGCTTTCTTTAATATTGTGTAATCAGCTAAGTGAGAAAGCGCGGTATGATATGGGTTTATTTCGATTATTGTCATACCTCTTTCCTTTGCAAAATATGGAAGGGAAGCCGCTGGATACACAACTCCAGAAGTTCCGATGAGTAACAAGGAGTTAGTTTTTTCCAGTTCCATATAGGCTCTGTTGAGCTCATCCTGGGGAAGGAATTCTCCAAAGAGCACTACATCTGGCCTATATCTGCCACCACACTCACATTTGGGGAGAAATAACCTTATTATCTCTCGCCTTGACGCACTTTTTAATCTGTAAATAAATTCTTCTAATCTTTTTTCACGAAGGGTGTATTTCTTTTCACATTTCGTACATCTAAACTTTAGCATGTTTCCATGAAGTTCGATGACATTTTCACTTCCTGCTTGCTGGTGTAAGTTATCCACATTCTGGGTGATTATGCAGTTTAATATCCCTCTTTGCTCCATTTTTGCTAATATATAATGGGCTTTATTAGGATGGGCGTTATGAATAGTCAAATAGAACTCCAGTATAAAATCCCTTATCCTGCTGGGCATGAATAGAAATGCCCCAATGAGACCTGGAATATTTGCATATATTTCAGGACTAAACTTCTCCCAGATGCCTCCCTTCCCTCTGAATGTAGGAATACCACTTTCTTCTGATATACCAGCTCCCGTTAGAGCAACAATGTTTCCTTTTTCTAAGGTTTCCCTTACTTTCAGGATGATGTTCATATTTTTATAGTATATCTAAAAAGGTGTAGCGTCAAGTTTTATCAGGGCAAGTTGTATCGAGTCAGCTATGTCCTGGACACCTGTTTTTACTAATCTTCTATATGACTTCCGGAATAATATCTATTTCTTCTGGATTATTTCTATATATATCCATTGCTTCAGGTAAGAATCTTAAGATATCGCCAGCAATTACCCCGTCCTCTCCTATTTCAGTGGAAGCCAGATCTCCAGCAAGACCGTGAATAAGAACGCCCAGTCTCACGGCTTTATCTACAGCCATCTTTTCTTTTGCATTGTGAAGAATACCATATAGGGCCGCAATGGTTCCCGTAAGGACATCACCAGAGCCGGCAGTAGCCATACCAGGGTTACCTGTCATATTAATGAAGGCTCCTCCGTCAGGATAGCCAATGAGAGAGTGAGCGCCTTTTAAAACAAGGATGCAATCAAAAACTTTTGCTGCACTCTGAACAATATCTATTCTATTCTTTTTTATCTCATCTGTACCTTTATTTATAAGTCTTCCGAATTCTACGGGATGGGGGGTGAGTATAGTTGGATTATTTCTATCTTTTACGATGTCAAGATGACCCTTTATGGCGGTTATCCCATCCCCATCTAATAGCAAAGGCTTTTCTATCATTTGTGTCAATTGCAAAACAAGTTCTTTAGTTTCTTCATCCAGGGACAACCCGGGCCCAACTACGACAAAGTCTACCTTCTCTGAAAACTCGAGAAGTTCGTCTAAATTATTAATGGCTATAGACCCTGACCTGGTTTCTTCCCCGGGTATTAATACAATCTCGCTCCCCCTATTAGCTATAAATGAGGAGATAGATTTTGGAGTAGCAAGATAGGATAGGCCTCCTCCGGCTTTTAGAAAGGAAAGGGCGGCAAAATAAGGAGCACCAAGGTAATTTCTTGACCCTGCTATAAAAAGGACCTTACCAAAGCTACCTTTGTGAGTGTCTTTTTCTCTTCTTGGTAGTAATATTGGTTCATTTATCGAGACTTTCAATGAATTGTCCTCGTAAAGGGATGGGGGAAAGGATATATGGGAGATAAATAATTTTCCACAATATTCAAATCCTGGGTACTCAATATTTCCGATTTTTGGTAATCCAAAGGTAACAGTCCAATTGCTCTTTACTGCCACGCCCATTATTTCGCCTGTGTCTCCATTTATACCCGAAGGAATATCAATACTTACCACCCGTTTTGTCGAATTGTTCAACAACTGGATAACTTCTTTGTATATCCCTTTTACTTTACCGCTCAAACCAGTCCCTAATATTCCATCCACGATAACATCGGATTCTTTTATTATATTTCCTATTTCCTTGATGGATGGGGTCTTAAGGATTTCAATCCCTATTCTTGACGCGATTTCATAATTTTCTTTTGTGATTCCAGAGAGTTTCTCTTCATCTGATAGGAGAATAAGAGTAACAAATCCTCCATTAGAGTGGAGTTTTCGGGCGACGACCATACCATCCCCACCATTATTACCACTCCCGCATATAATTAGGAATTTCTTCCCCTTTACTCCAATCTCGTTTTGTATTGCAAAAAAGACGGCATTCCCAGCATTTTCCATGAGAAGAATCTCAGGTATTCCAAACTCTATTACTGCTCTTCTGTCAAGATTTTTCATTTCTTGAACTTTAGCTATCTTCATTTTTCCTCCCTTGAGCCTTTCTATAATCCTGATTATGATCTTTTTTATAAGTAGTTTAGCTTGGGTATATTTTATTACTTTTTACCATTTATGTCAAGGAGCGTTAATTCCTATCTGTGAAAACCAAAATACATGGATTACACATAGCAAAAAACTTACCATAGAGGTCACGGTTTTTAATCGTGGGGCGTGCCTATGATTTGAAGGAAGAGGGCAAGACATGTCTTGCCCCTACATTGTAGGAGAGGTTTCCAAACCTCGAAATCGGGACTGGGAAGTCCCTCCCACAAATCGCGATAGGGATATCGCTCCCACTATTTCCAGGCTATCAGCAAAATAGCTATAAGTATGTAAGTTGGTCGGTTGGTACGTTAGGATGTGGGAACGGGCTTCTGCCCGTGATCATCGAGGCTGGAAAGCCTCTCCCACAAGATTAGTCGAGCGTCCAGTGTCCAGTGTCAAAAAAGAATTAGAGTAGGGGCAATTCATGAATTGCCTCTACAAGTTTCGCGCAAAGGGAAAGTGCAGAGCAAGCTCTGCTACTCCGAAATCTGCAAATAGTTTTACGCTCGGTGGTAGACAGATATGACATGATGA
>DAOVFB010000088.1 GCA_030668705.1 Candidatus Stahliibacteriota bacterium | reverse complement strand
TGTCCACTTTATGCCAGAGCACCGTCCCTGTGGGACTCGGACCCGTATTCCCGGTGTTAAATCCCTCCCAATCAGTAAGTTGGGTACCGGGAGCAGTAAAGGCAACGGTCAAATCGTATTCATACTCGTCTGTCCAGTTAGCATACCAGTAAATTCTAATCGCACACAGGGTACACTTAGCTGGTGGTTCAAACCATACGACTATGGAGTCTTCCTCACCATAGGGGAAGTAGTAGGCCCAGTTCTCGTATTCATATTGTATAATATAGTTTGCGCTGTCAGCAGTTCCCCTTGAACCAACAATTCTTGCTTTGCTAGGCACTCCTGGAACAGTGGGTTCTAATTCAAGGAGAAGACCATGGGAGGCACACAATCCAGTTATTAGAAAAAGAGATACTATTAGTTTAAAACGCATGACAACCTCCTTATTAATAGTAATAGTTTGTAAAATGTATATTATAATTATATGATCCTTTTATTTATATGTCAAGAGGTAGTTGGATCTTAGGTGTTGGGTTTTGGGTCTTGGGTTAAAGGTTAAAAAAAGTAATGAATGGGATTCCTAAGAGCTAAGACCAAAGACCTAAAACCAAATATATAGAATTAGTAATCCCTGGAGAGGTTTCCTATTAGTTCCTTAAGGGTTGGGGAAGAGAAAAATTCCTTACCGGAAATTAAGTTTGCCACCGATTGGTACATAAGCGAGACTGTATCTTTTAAGTTTTCTGGTAATAGGGGTGGTTTGATTTTAACTTTAGTTTTCCAATCTTTTCTGACCTTTTCCTTTGCCTTGACAACCTCCTTATACCATTCGGTTTTCCTGTAATATTTTCGTAGTATTTCCTTACTAAGAGGAATACCTTCATAGAGAAAGCGGCATTCGTCAAGTGTTCCGAGAGCGTCAATGACTATAATATTACCATTTGGATCTATAGCGAACTCAAGTTTTCCATCCTGATTGATAAGCCCGCACTTTTTTGTTTTCTCTGTTATCAAATTGTTAACATTTAATAATAGTTCTTTAATTTCCTTTATTTGTTTTTCACTTAAATGTGCGATATTTTTTGCTTCTTCCCATGAGAGATATCTATCGCTCTCTTCTAATTTTGTTGAAACATCCAGGATTGGCTCTTTTAACGGAGTATCCGGCTTTAAGTCTTTTGGAACGCTGTATTTTATTTTTCCGGCTCGGTATCGCTTCCAGAAGGAAGAACCCAGAGGAATCGAATTCCTGTATATGCATTCCAGAGGAACAAGATAATTCTTATCCAGTTCTTCATAGATAGAATAGTCATATCCCGTTTCACTCTTTTTAGGTTCGATAACCCGAACTAAATCCACCTCAATCCTATTAAAGGGTTCTTTAATCTTATCTAAATGGAATACCTCCCCATCCATAACAATTCCCCTATAGTGTGTTTTGATTCCTTTCTCTAAAAGGAGTTCGCAGAAATATGCGGTCATTATGGCAAGGGATGCGCCTTTGTTGGGTATTTCATCAGGCATACCTCCCCAATCGAAGACAGAATAACGATCAGAGAACTTAAAATGTCCAATACCAGTTTTCTCTTCTGTGGATTCTTTTAGAACGGTAAGGTCCTTTACGCTACCCACCCCTCATCTCTCTATCATCTTGCTCTATTTTTTCCTTGTATTTTTTTTGATAGTCGGATATCTTTTGCAGCAGGCTCTTATCGTGGAGGCCTAAGATTTTAATAGCGGCTAATGCGGATTGTTCTCCTCCCAGGACTACCATAGGTGCGACCCCCGATGGCATACGTAGATTGGAAAATATATCGGCTCCTCCAAATTTAGGCGAATATGGTGGCGAGGCTATTACAGGTTTAGTTGTATTGCCATCTATAATTCCACTTAGTGCGTTACTTCTACCTGCTATCGTTATATATACTACTTCTTGATTCTCGTATTCTTTTAATATACTTAGAACCTTTTCGGGAGTCTTGTGGCTGGAAGCAATCCTTAGGATACATGGAATTCCGAATTCCTTTGCTACTTTCTTTACATCTTTTGCATGGTCTGTATCTTTCTTTGACCCCATTACGATAACAATTTTTGCCATATCTTCCTCCAAATTACAATTCCCCTGGTAAGATTATCCTCGAGGATTTGTCTCCCCGCTTTGCCTTTTTCTTCGGTATAAGGAGTCCAGAGTCATCCTCCTCATATCTATCTTTATATTCTTTCATAATGTCTGGCTTTTCCATAAGTTCAGTTTTTCCTTCTTCGATTCGTTTTGGCAGGAACTCATAAAGCAGTTTCCATACTTTGTTATTTCCAGAGAGAGGTCTTCTTGAGGCGCTTTTTGCAAATATTGCAACGAAGAACGGAATCTCTGACAAAGGAATTCCATTGTGTAGTAGATTTAAGATGAGCAATGCTGCAGCGCCCTTTCTGTCCTTCTCGTATTTCTTTGCGAATCTTCTTAGTTTTTCTTTTATGAGGGATAAGAGTGCAGGGGTGAAGGTTCTCTCGACGCCTTTTTTAATAAACTCTGCTGGCTCTTTTATGGTTCCCTTCGCCACTCCCTTAAGAAATCCATCCAGAGCTTTTGTTTTTACCTTAGTCCTGCGAAATTCATCCTCAAAAGCAAGGGAGTACAAAAGATTATACAAGCCAATAAGCTCTTCTTCTGAGGTTTTTTTATATTTCTTTTGCTTTTTCATAGACTTATTATATTTATTTCAAATTTCTTGTCAACAGGGGTTGAAATTTTGGTCGTTTTACTATAAGATTAATATATGCAGAGTGATTTAAATCTATTCGTGCAGCATATAATAAAAGCGGTTAAAAATCGTAAGTTATACGACAAAACATCAGCGCACACAATAGAGTTTATCGATCGGGCGTACACATTTCTCCTGGCTGCACAAGAGGAGCTCGGTCCAGCTATTCTTGTTATCAATGAAGATAAGATTATGCATAGTGCTGATATTTTATACGAAGACCCAAAGCGTATTACTTCTTTACCTCTATTTCTATATAGAAACGGTATTAGATCATTTACTTTTCTGGAAGGTATCACCAAGGAAAAACTGACAGATTTCGTCGAACTCCTCGGCAAAAAGGAATATACATCCAATATCGGTTTAGTAGAGGATTTATGGGGTATGAAATTTGAGAATATAATTTACCATGCTGTTGAGGAGATAGGTAGGGTTGACTCCGGCAGTTTGCAAAGTATTGTGGAGGAGAGGAGGAAGGAGCTGGGAGTGAGTTCTAAGGATCTATATGTTTTCCCTGTTTCCTTCGGCAGGGTTTCTGTTTCTCTTCCCGAATTGGAGAACTCTACTTTTACCTACATACCAAAGATTCAAATAAAAAGGAAGAATGCTTCTACTTTACTTTTAAATAGTATACAGGACCTCCTTGGTTTTGAACGAAGTCCCAAAAAGAGAATGCGGATACTTACACTTTTCCAATCTTCAGTAGATAGATTCATCTCCACGGGTAATGTTCCTCTACTTGTGAAGTCAAAGAAGTTATTGGAGCACCTCTTAGAGGAGGAGAAAGGAAAAGAAGAGAGAAAGGTACTGTATGAAATCTATGACTCGTTTTCCAGGGAAGATGCCGTGCAGCTTTATCTCCACGCACTATCATTGGCTAAAGATAAGAAAGTTAAGCAACAGGCTCTAAGTTTATTGGGTTTTATAGGGGTGGATATTATAGATGATTTAATGAATGAATTAGAGATTGCTACGGATATGGAGACAAGAGAAGCAATGATTTCCTTGCTCGAGGGTATTTTCAGTTCTCACAGGGAGAAGCTGGCCAAATATCTGGAATCTACCACGGGCGGCACATTTCAGATACTTCTCTCCATTGTGAAGAGATCCCGGGACCCCTATTTTATACCCTATTTAGAAACTCTTCTTGAGAAAAGAGGACTGAATAAGATAAAAGAAGTTTTATTTTCTCTCCTGCCCAGGGAAAAGATGGTCAAATATATAGAGGAGCTAGACCCTTTAATACGTATCCTGGCGTTAAAAGGGATGAAGGAGATATGGGGAGAGAAAGAATTTAGTATTATTTCGAGGCGTATAAAGTCCAAGGAATTCTGGATTTTACCCATAGAGGAGAGAAAGATATTGTTGAATCTTCTCTCTACTTTGAATATGCCTGAAACAATCGAGATATTAAAATATGTTCTTAAGAAAAAACACCTTTTTAAGCAAAGTGTATATGAGACAAAAAAGTTTGCTGTTAAATCTCTATCAAAAATCGGAAGCGAAGAGGCAATTTCGTTGGTTTCGCGCTATCGAAAATCAAAGTATTTAAAAGAAACAGTAGAAAGGATTTTAGAATATCATGGAGCACATTAATAATTTTATTATATATCTTTCCTCATCTATCCATATAGCTCGCATATTTCAGACCAGGAGTAAAACACTTCGTCTGCATGCCAAGAAAACCTATGAAATGGTCTGTCAACTATTTGAGGAATTATCGAAAGTAGAACTCTCTTTGAGTGGTAATTACCTTTTCCTGAATGGGGAAAGAATTAAGTTTGGGATGGAAGTTATGGGTAGATATAGGGCATTAATTCAAGATCTTAAAACTCTATCTATAGGTTCTATTATTTTTACCGAGAAACCTGTGATTGATGAGGTTGTTTCCTTTGCATATATTTTAGGTAAAGGACTTTCTTCAAACATAAGATCATTTGAACGACTGGAAATGCGACTGGAAGAAATGGGAGTTAGGTCCATTAGAATAGAGCCATTAGAAGATTCAGAAGAAGTCAAAGAAGGGCTGGTGAGGTCGGTAAGAAAAGAAGCAATCAAGAACGTCTTGGATAGTATTTATTTTCTAAAGGATGTTGCAGATGGATCAATAAAGGATATCAACGTTTCACGAAGGCTCGTAAGGAGATTCTCTGAATTGATTATTGAAGATAGAGGATATCTGTTTGCTTTGACTACCATTAAAAATATGGGTTCATATACTTTAAATCATTCGGTTAATGTGTGTATTCTTTCACTCGGAATGGGCGTGGAATTAGCACTTTCACGTAGGGATTTACTTGAACTGGGTATTGCTGCATTATTTCACGACCTGGGAAAGGTTGACATCCCGGAAACGATTTTAGACAAGCCCGATAAGCTTACAAACCTTGAGTACGAAAAGATAAAACAACACCCCTACCTGTCCGCTGAAAGGATATTGTTCTTAAGGGGAATGGATGAAATACCTATCTATGCACTGCGGGGTATACTTGAACACCACAAGGATTTTACTGGTGGTGGTTACCCTGATATAAACATAGGCAAGCCTTCCCTTTTTGCTCGAATTATAAGAATAGTTGATTCATATGATGCTATGACAACCCCAAGGGTTTATCAACCTGTTGCCACTCCATTTGAGTCTCTTAAATACATTGTTTTAAATAAGAATGTATATGACCCGTCGTTAGTGAAAGTGTTCCTGAATTTAGTGGGTATATATCCACCCGGTACTGTGGTGCAACTTAAAGGGGGAAAGGTTGGGGTAATGGTTTCCAAAGGGTACGTGGCTGTGGTGGATAAAGAGGGGACTTTAAAGAATACAGATCAGAATATTACTATTGAAGGAGCTATTTCTGCCGATGAGGTAGATTTTGATCCTGCTTCAGTAATTGTTGCATTAGGGTATAGTGAGGATACTTCAAGTCTCTGATTCATATTGCCCTGATCCCGGTGGGGTTAGTGAGGTTTTATTCCATCTCTCCTCTGCACTAAGAAGTTTGGGCCATGAGGTTGTAATTCTCACTTCAAAACATCCCAATGCGAGTTATGAGGAAACGGTTAAAAGGGTGGGGTGGCGTTTTGCTTTTCATGCCAACAAAAGTGAAGTACTCTGGACCTTCTCGCCTTCCCTTCCTTTTGAGGTTAGGAATTTTATAAGGGGGAACTTTTTTGATATAATTCATACACACGGTCCTTTTGCCCCGAATCTTCCCTTTCTCGCTCTTCTTTATTCGAACACAATAAATGTTGCAACTTTCCATACTGCATTTACGAATTTCAATTACTACAAACTGGCAAAATTTGCGTTTACCCATATTTCCAGAAAACTGCATGGTTCCATATGTGTTTCACATAAGGCTTTTCGGGAAATATATCCCCACTTTCCTAGGGGTAACTATCGGGTTATCCCAAACGGAGTGGATAGGAATCGTTTTAAAGTAGAGGGAGAAAAGATTGAGGGATTTTCCGACCATCCTACGATTCTGTTTTTAGGAAGACTGGACCCAAGAAAGGGCCTGCCCGTTTTGATAAACGCATTTCCAGAGATAAAAAAGAGTATACCTGAGGCCAGGTTGGTAGTGGTCGGCAAAGGAGAACCTCCCCGAGATATCCCCTCCCGGATTAAAGAATCCATTACCTTTATAGGTGAAGTATCGCGAGAAATGGTTCCTGTGTATTATCGTTCAGCGGATATTTACTGTTCGCCCGCTCTCGGTGGAGAGACCTTTGGAATAGTCCTTCTGGAAGCCATGGCTTCCGGGACTCCTACCATTGCTTCAAATATAGAGGGGTATCGTGAGGTGATACCTGATGAGAGAATGCTGTTTACTCCTAACGATCCTCATTCCCTTGCCAGTAGAGCAATCTCAATACTTATGGATAAATCGCTCAGAAGCGAACTAAGAGAGGTAGGTTTAAAAACAGCTAAACGTTATGATTGGATGGAAGTTGCAAGGAAGACTGAATCTTTTTATGAAGAACTGCTTGTCGAATCGTATAAAACTCCCTCCAAATTTTAGACACAGATTTACACAGATAAAAAACACACACCACCAAAGATTAGCCACGGCAAACTCACGGTTAACTCTTGATAAAAACACACACCACCGGAATGAAACCGCAGATACACGCAGAGAACACAGATGAAAACACACACCACCAAAGATGATGCCACGGCAAACTCACGGTTAACTCTTGATAAAAACACACACCACCAGTAAATGAAACCGCAGATACACGCAGATAAAAGACACACACCACCCAAAAATAGACATAGACACAGATTTTCACAGATTTGAACTGATCAACCTCTAAATCCCACCCCCCAAGCTTGAAACTTGAAACTATTGACTCTTTCTTATTTTGCTGATAGCCTGGAGTAGCAGAGCTTGCTCTGCGTTGCCGTGGCGCTAAACTTGTAGAGGCAATTCATGAATTGCCCCTACTCCAATTCTTTTTTTGACATTGGACGTTGGACCTTGGACTGATGTTCACATATCACATACCACATATCCCATATCTCTTATCACTTACCACTTATCACATATCACTTATCATTTAATCCTTGCTTATCTTAACTTATCGACTTCTAATTCTGGTTCTTCTCCATTTTAGTTGGTTGATTTTCCAGGAAAGGCCTGTTTAGCCTTAAGAACGAAGTATCTTGTATCTAAGAAACCATATGCTCTCCACCTGGCATTACTTTTGTCATTGCGAGTTCAACA
>DAOVFB010000027.1 GCA_030668705.1 Candidatus Stahliibacteriota bacterium | reverse complement strand
ATTAAGTCTAATTACTTAAAGAACTTTTCTGTAAAATTTTTAGAGGATTACAATGGAGATATAAGCGAATTAAAGCAAGTTGAAACTTCGAAGCTACGCGGGTGGCTACTCTCTATAAAAGGAATAGGAGAGGAAACTGCTGATTCTATCCTCATATATGCTTTGGGGAAAATAGTGTTTGTGGTTGACGCATATACAAAACGGATATTGTCAAGGCATAATATTATAAAAGGAAATTCGAAATATAGAGAGATTCAATCATTGGTTGAAAAGAATCTCCCCCGGGATTCTTATGTCCTGGGGGAGTTTCATGCTCTTTTAGTTGAAGTGGGAAAATGCTTTTGTAAGAAAGAGAAACCCTTATGTAAGGATTGTCCCCTTTCTACAATATTACATTATTAACTATACCCAACCTCTTAGTTTCATAACATCCACAACCCTTTTCACAGCTACAAGATATGCTGCAAGTCTATTGTGGACGCCCTTTTTCTCTCTCATGTCATGAACAGCATGGAAAGCTTTTGTCATATGCTCATCCAATTCTTTATGGACTCTTTCAAGAGGCCAGTAATAACCCGTTTCGTTCTGTACCCACTCAAAGTAACTAACTGTTACTCCACCTGCATTTGCAAGGAAATCAGGTATTACATAACAACCATTCTTATGAAGAATGATGTCAGCTTCAGGAGTTGTTGGGCCATTAGCAAGTTCCACGCTAATAGATGCCTTTACATTGTTAGCATTCTCTTCGGTTAGTACATTTTCTAAGGCTGCTGGTATAAGAATATCAACGTCAAGTTCCATTAATTCTTCATTGCTGATAGCGTCTCCCTTTATATTGCTGACTTTGCCTGTATCGAGTTTTATCTTTACGCATTCATCGAAATTAAGGCCATCTCTGTTGTAAATTCCACCTCGGGAATCGGATATAGCAACGACCTTGGAGCCAAATAACTCCTCAATCAACCCATGAGCGTACTGTCCTGCATTTCCATAACCCTGCACTGCAACAGTTGCTTTTGAAAGATCTATTCCTTTAATCTTTGCAGCTTCGCGAAGTGTATACATGCCACCCCTTGCCGTTGCATCTCCTCTACCGAGTGACCCACCAACAATAGGAGGTTTTCCTGTAATCATACCAGGGGTGTTATATCGTGTAATGTTGGAATATTCATCCATCATCCAGGTCATTATCTGTGGTGTTGTATAGACATCTGGAGCTGGAATATCTTTCTTTGGACCTATGAATGTTCCGATAGAGCGGATATACCCACGAGCAAGCCTTTCCTTTTCACCATCAGACATTTCCTTTGGGTTACAAATTATTCCACCCTTACTTCCTCCATAAGGAATGTCAACAACTGATGTTTTCCATGTCATCCATGCTGCAAGTGCTCTAACTGTATCAATAGTTTCCCCGGGATGCCAACGGATACCACCCTTTGTTGGTCCTCTTGCATCATTATATTGAACCCTGAATCCCTTAAATACTTTTGTCGTGCCATCATCCATTTTGACAGGTATAGTAACATGTAACTCTCGCATTGGCCACCTTAACATCTCATGGGTTCCTTTATCCAATCCAAGGTGTTTTGCTGCTTCATCTAACTGTGCTTGTGCAATCTTAAAAGGATTCAATTCTGCCATTTTTCCTCCCTTTTAGCATTAACGATTGAACAATCTTTCTTTATTCACTTTTTCTATGTCCATTCCCTTAGTATTGTCAAGACCTCACTCACTACATAATATGGTCCATTATGAATGTATATGACCTACTAAAATCAGCAATAAGCTGGGATTTAGTTGAACTCCCGTGCCCCGCCTTCATCTCCTCATAGTACAGCACATTTTTCCCTAATTGGTTCAGTAAGTAGGAAAATCGTCTGGGGTCTGAGGCAACCACTCGTGGGTCATGGGAGCCTGTAGTGATGAGCATTGGCTTTTTTACATTGGAAGCATAAAAGATAGGAGAAAGACGATGTGTTAGTTCGCTACCCAGGGGTCCGTATTCTATCTCCCAGCCCTTCTGGAAGGTTATATCACCATGGGTATTGGTATAATCCACATCGGCTACCCCCACTTCTGAAACAACACAGGCGAATTTCTCAGGGTACTTCACCGCAAGGTAATTAACAGTATAGCCACCATAGGAACCGCCCTTTATCGCTATTTTTTCCGGCTTAGACCACTTT
This sequence comes from Candidatus Stahliibacteriota bacterium, assembly GCA_030668705.1. GTDB lineage: Bacteria > Hydrothermota > UBA3072 > UBA3072 > UBA3072 > DAOVFB01. The sequence continues at coordinate 17,563 of DAOVFB010000027.1, read as the reverse complement.
TTAGAGATAAGATAATCAATTGCCGACATTGCATCTTCCAACGCTTGAAAACGTCCTTCTCCATTGTCTGCCCTCTCCCATTCAGGCCCATAACCCCCAGAACCTCTGACATTGGGAAGCATTACAATTATTCCGCGTGATAGAGCAAATGCCATATTTCTCTGGAACCATGGTCGGCTCTGAGATGGAGGTCCACCGTGATATATCACAATAGCGGGGTTATTGCCATCCTTATTTGCTCCCCTGGGAAGGTAAAGTAGCGAAGGAATTAGAGTCCCATCTGTAGAAGGGTAATGAATTACCTTAACCTCGATATCGGAAAAATCGAAGCCAAAGGTGGCTACATTTGCAATCTTTGTTTTCTCCTTTTTACCTACTTTGAATAAATAAGGGGTTGGTGGTATAGTTGGAGAAGAAAAATCGACTACTGTCTCACCCAGATCATTAATGGAAACTCCCCCTATTACTCCAACATCCATTTCTGGCACATCTAACTCTTTTCCTTTAAGGTTAAATGCTACTAGCTTTGAATATCCATCTTTATTCAAAGAAGCCAGAACAACTCCCTTTTCGCTTGTAAACGCATAATCATCAACATCCATTCCCGGATCGTATAGTAGACGCAGTTCCTTGCTCGGCTTGATTAAAGCAAAAACAGGAAATCCTTTTGTCTTTGATAACTTAGCTGTAAGTGTTAACACATCACCTGATTTAGTGAAGTGCCCGCCCAGATAGAGTCCCCTATCCGTTATATTCATCATATTATGAGTCTTTTCATCTATTGTAAATAACTGACTTTCGGAAAAACTAAACCACCTGACGCACAGGATCTTACCGTCCTGATAATCAATTGGAGCGTAGAATTGATCCTCTGTATACAATGTATCAATGGATCCGTCTTTCTGTGAATATAAAGCAAGATAGGTATTTTTATGGTCATTTATAAGGAAAAAGAACTCATTTTTGTTCTTGAAGACCGGTGCTGTGAATTCAATTTTATCATTTACGAGGAGCGGCTTGAAGGTTTGATCCCTGTTAAAACGGTAGATATCAAATAGTTCGTTACCATATCTCATTACCAATGCCAGGAGATAATCTCCGGAAGGGTGGACGAGATATCGAGGTATTGTAAGCCCTTCCTCAATCCAGTTATTCGGAGATAACTGATGCGGAAATCCCATTGGAGAATTACTATAGAAAAGGGCAGATGTCTCTCCCGTAATCCTCATAAGGTAGTAAATGCGTCCAGTGTTGTCAATTTTTGAGGAACCAACATAATCTATTGAAAGGAGGAAGCCAAGATCTTTGTTGGTTGATTCCCAGAATTTAGAGCTTTTCAATTCCTTAATTGTCTTTGCATTCTCGTTCTCGATATAATCCACCATTCGCGCTGTGTCGGTTGTTATCCACTGGTCAGCATCTTTTAGTAATGCACTAATTTTTTCTTCCCCTGGCAGAGATGCAAAGAGATTTAGGCTGAGTAAAATTGCTATGAGATATATCTTAATATTTCTATAAAACAAAAAAACCTCCATTTTTATAATTTCTTACCATTCGAATAAGAGTTTTTGGATTCATATTATTTCATTCTCCTGGATTGTCAAGAGACGACTTTCACTACCTTTCTTCTTTTTTTTGCAATGATTTACACTGATTAATAATGAGTAGCAAACTCTGCTACTCAAGGCTATCAGCAAAATAGCTATAAGTATATAAGTTGGTCGATTAGTCAGTGTTCTTTTTCAACCTAATCAACGACTCAACTACTCAACTATTTAACCCTATCCGTATTTATCTGTGTAAATCTGCGTCTAATTCAGGGGTTAGGATATAGGATATAGGATTTGGTGGTGTGTTCTGGGTTTATTGAGTTTTTTCCTAATCAACGACTCAACGACTTAACTACTCAACTATTTAACTATATCACTCTGTGTCTCTGTGGCAGAGTTTTTTCTGAATACTGATAGTCTTTATAACTGGGACAGAATTTCTATTTATACAAGTTTATCCGGTGTTATATAATCGCCGTATTTTTTCTGAGCTTCGTTGAGTCTTTGGCGCTGTGCCTCTAATATCTCAAACAAGATTTTAGGTGTATCAATAACCTGGGTTTCATAGACCTTTTTGATACGGTCGATCTTTGCCAGATGTTCAGGAACTCGGACCATAAACTGTTTGTTATAGTCTTCTACACTGTAATCTCTGTTTAGGACTTTTTTGAAGAGCATCTTAAGATCTTCATATTTCGGAATACGTCCGGTTGGTGTTTCAATAGACTCAACATCGTTATGGACCCGTAACTCTGCCCATTTGTACCATACCTTCTTATCGGTCTTTTCATTTAAGAAATCACCCTCTTTATCCTTTAAGAAATAATTAACCGAGAAGATAAGGGGTGTTCTCTTAAGATCCTTGGTTAAATCAAGATTAGCCTGGATATATTTGCTAATTGGTATAGACAGAAAATCAAGATTGGACATCAGGTTAAATTTTCTTACTCCTTCCTGGCCTAATGTTGCTGCTGTTGTTTCGGATTCCAGGGAAGCGCCCTTTGTAATTATGCCATGTGTCCAATCAAATGATTCTTCAATCGGAGCCCAGGTATCTGAATCTCTACCACCATAAACTATACCACCAACCTTAACACCTTCTGGATCATGGAGTGTAGGGTCAAGATTACTAAAATTTTCCAGAGCTATGGTAAAGCGTGCATTCCGATGCGAGACAGTGATCTCTTTGCCTTCTTTATCTTTTTTACCTATATGCCATTCGCCAAAGTGATTATGACCCTTTAGCGGTATCTCACCATCTTTCCCAATCCAGTGCACACCTTTTTCAGGGGTCATCAATATATTTGAGAATATTATTTCTGTGGGCGTATGTAAAGCCTTCCATATGCCGGGATCATCCTTAGAATTAATGCCCATGATAATACCAAACACCCCACTTTCCACATTTACTGCGCGAACCTCACCTTCTTTCTTTCGGAGATATGCAATATCATCGCCAACAATTGTCTCGTTATCGAGCATAGAAGTAGATGTTTTTCCACATAATGAAGGGAATGCCCCGGTAAAGTATGTAACCCGATTATTGGGACCGTGTATACCCATAACTAACATGTGTTCGGTTAACCATCCTTCTTTCAAGCCGCGATTTATTGCAAGGCGCATAGAAAGTTTTTTGAGTCCGATTGTGTTACCACCATATTGTGTATTCGCGCTGTAGACAATATCATCCTCAAGATTGATATAGATTCTACGTTTATCTAAGTTCTTACTCGTATTTCGCCCGTCAAGTTCCCCGGCAGAGTGAACGATCTTGAAGAATCGTGCATTCAGCCCCTGCCTCACAAATTCCTCAAAACCTTGACGATAGAGTATGTCTTCACTGTGGGCTACATAAGCAGAATCAGTAAGTTGAACAACTGGCTGTGAGAATTCGGAATTTGTTGGACCAAGACAGAAGAAGCGTATGTATAGTTCTTTGCCTTTCATTATGTCTTTCATAATTTTATGAATTTCATTAAGGCATTCTTCTCTATTACCAGTTTTTATTGCGGAGTCAAGTTTGACGCCACTGGGAACGAGAATTAAGGTATGAGCTTTGTCCCTTGCCTGGTCATAGTAGTTATCATAATGGATAGTATGACCGCGAGTTGCAAGTTTAATCTCTTCACCATTCCTGATGGCTGCATCTTGTATGTATTTAATATCCTCTGGAGCATCAGTGCAGATAAAGACCTTATCTGGATTGCAATGTTTGACATATTTTGCAATAAATTCGTGCAGCTTAGGATTGTTTATCTTCATCAGTTTATTGTAACCTTCATCTCCTAATCTTTGTTGTAAAGAATTATTCATCTATTTTTCCCCCTTAATTTTTTAGACGTTAAAAAAGCAAAAAATCAAGTTGAATAGCGACGGTTCACACTTTTTAATATTAATATTATATTTATTTTCAGGAAAAATGCAAGAAGAAAGTTTATAGTTATGATAAATTTTAATTTTTGAATGATAAATAATATTGGGAGTAAGGATTTAGGCAAGTGGGTTTGGGCGACTCACCGAGTCGCCCCTACAATGGCACGAATAAATTCATGCCTACAATGCGTAAAGCGTGGCATAATCTTTGGTGGTGTGTTCTGGGTTCATTGAGTTTTTTCCTAATCAACGACTCAACGACTTAACTACTCAACTATTTAACTACATTAATCTGCGGTTTCATTTTCTTGGTGGTGTGTGTTTTTATCAAGAATTAACCGTGAGTTTGCCGTGGCATAATCCTTGGTGGTGTGTGGTTTTTATCGGCGTGTATCTACGGTTTCATTTTATGGATGGGTGTTAGGGGTTTTTAATCAGTTAATATCAGTGTGAATCTGTGTCCAATTCAGGGGTTAGGATATAGGATATAGGATTTAGGATTTGGTGGTGTGTGTTTTTTACACAAAAAACAATTCTTCTCTGTGTTCTCTGTGCCTCTGTGGCAAAATATATCGGGGCGGGCGGATTCGAACCGCCGACCTCCTGGTCCCGAACCAGGCGCGCTAACCCGGCTGCGCTACGCCCCGATTAATTACCATGCTTCTTTTCCAAGGAGTGGGACAAAACGAACCCCCTCCCTTTTTTCTCTTTGTATAGTATCCTTTTCTTTCTTGATTATTTCAAGCCACTGGGTACTCCTGTTCCCTATAGGAATCACCATCTTACCATGAAGAGCTAATTGCTCGATAAGAGACTTTGGCACCTCGGGTGCGGCAGCAGTAACAACTATCCTGTCATAAGGTGCATACTTTTTGTATCCTATAGTCCCGTCTCCATTTATAACAATTATATTATTATATCCTAAGTTCTGCAACCGTTCTTTAGCTTGCTGGAACAGCTCTGGTATTCGTTCTACTGTTATTACGCTCATTGCAAGTTTTGAAAGGATTGCAGCCTGATAGCCGCTGCCAGTACCAATCTCAAGGACTTTGTGATCATCTTTAATGTCAAGGAGTTCAGTCATCACTGCCACTATATAGGGCTGTGAAATGGTTTGTCCGTAGCCAATGGGTAGGGGGCTGTCCTGGTAGGCAACGTTTAGGAGTGATTCTCCAACGAACTTATGCCTTTGTACTTCTTTCATTGCTTTGAGAACTTTCTCGTCGGTTATTCCTCTCATCTTTATCTGCTTTTCCACCATTGATTCTCGCTGATAATTATAACTCATCTTTTTCCTCCCAGTGAGAGAGCTTTTCCATAGTTCTGAAATCCGTATATTCCATATGGATAGGAGTAACGGAGACAAAACCTTCATCAATGGCATTGAAATCTGATCCTTCTTCGGGTATCCATGTGGGTGATTCTCCTCCAAGTGAGTAGATTATTCCTCTTTCGCTCTCTTTCCCCTTTACAATTGAATCTCTATATATTCTGTTACCAAGTTTCGTTATTTTTAATTTTCCATTTGGTTTTGGAGGGAGATTTACATTGATAAAAACACCTTCAGGTAGTTTTTCGTTCATTACTCGACGGGTTATTATCCTTACTATCCTTTTTGCAAACTCTCTATCGAATGATTCTCTGTAGCCAACCTGTGAGAATGCAACAGAAGGAATTCCGAGAAGCGTTCCCTCCATTGCTATTGCAATAGTTCCTGAGTAGGAAACATCATTTCCAAGGTTTGCTCCATGGTTAATACCGGCGAGGATAATATCAGGTTTTCCTTTCAATATTCCCCTCTGACTATAGAGTATACAATCCGTTGGAGTTCCATCTGTTGAATACACATCTTCTTCCATTTTTCTTACCCGGATGGGGTGGTGAATGGTGAGGGAATGACTGGAAGCACTCCTCTCGCTATCTGGTGCAAATATTATAACCCTACCTAAGTTCTTTACAGCCTCTTTCAGGGTTTTGATTCCCTCTGCGTGAATTCCATCGTCGTTAGAAATCAGTATCATTGCCATAGCAGCTTAAGTGACAAAGCTATAAACCTTATTGTATCTATGAAAGGGTTAATGTGGCTTCTATTTCCACTGAGATAGATGGTCTCTATCGGTATTTCCTTAAGTAAGTAGCCAAGCCTTACCGCCTTTACTATTATCTCGGTCTCAGTCTGGAATCGATAGGTTTCGATGTTTACATTACGGAGTAGGTCTGTTCGGAGGAGTCTGTATCCCGACTGGCTGTCGTGAATACGAATTCCCGAGAGCAGTGATGCAACTAATGAGGTAGTGTTATTTACCAGGAATCGAATTAAAGGCATTTCCTTTACATGGAGATCTCTCGTTCCGATGATTAAATCCGCTCCTTCTTTATATTCCTTTAGAAATTTGGGAATTTCGGATGGATTGTGTTGAAGATCTGCATCCATTGTTATCACTGCATCATATCCCTTTTCTATGGCAAATTCAAATCCCCTCTTGAGTGCCATACCCTTGCCAAGGTTAGTAGGTTGGCTTATCACATTCACGCCGTTTTGCCTGGCTATGGATGCGGTCCCGTCAGTTGAACCATCATCTATCACAAGTATATCAGTTACAGGAAATAACTCGGATATCCTTTCCAGCAAGAGGCCTATCTTAGCCTCTTCATTATATGCGGGTATGAGAATCAAGATTCTTTCCATATTCTATCAAAGACATACCATTGTTCAGGATATTTCTTTATATATTTCGCAAGTATTGATGCATATTTGTTTGCTCCGGATTCTATCTCATCTTTTGTTATCTTATATCCCTTTTCAAAGTATACATGATATAATCCATCTTTTTCCTTTAAAGAAAACGCAGGAACAAGAGGTATATTGAGGCGAGAAGCAAGGAAGAATGCACCTTTTGGTATTTCTGTTTCTCTATTGAATAGTTTAACAGATACCGGAACTTCGTCAAAGTTTCGATCACAAGCAATTGCAAGAACGCCCCCATCTTTTAAGAACCTTATTGGGCTTGCGAAAGACTTTCGGACGTAGAATACATTTATTCCAACCTTTTTTCGGTTGATTTCATAGATGTTCTTTATATATTCTGATCTGTATTCTAACGACATACTGGAAACAGAAAATCCGGTAAGCGACATAAGAGCTGCCCCCCATTCATAATTTCCTGTATGAGCACTGAGTATAATAACACCATTACCTTCTCTATGGGCATTGAAAAGATTTTCCATCATTTCGCCTTTCAGGTATTTTGTGTAGTTCCTTTTATTTAACCTGCCCATAATAGTATGTTCATAAAGGGCTACTGCCAAGTTATATATTGCTTTCTTCGTTATTTTCTTAAGTTCCGTATCGCTAATTTCGTCCCCAAAGGCTACTTTAAGATTTGATAGATGGTTTTCTCTCGACTTCTTATATATAAAATAATAGCAGAATCGAGCAATTCCATGGGTTACCAATTCTGCTATACGTTTAGGTAAAAAATATCCCAGAATTTGAATAAGAAAAAATATAAAGTTCATACAATTTTAAATACTTCTCTTTTTTCCTGCCTTTATTGCGAAGTTATGTCGGGGCGAGAGGATTTGAACCTCCGACCACCTGCACCCCATACAGGTGCGCTAACCAGACTGCGCTACGCCCCGGCGTCCTTATTATAGTGAAATTAAGTTTATTTGCAAGGGTATTTTTTCCCTTGACTATAACGAACTACGGGTTACTTTTGACTGATGAAAACGTTGAATGTACTAAGGGAAGAGTTTGATTCAAATCTTCTTTATATTGAGGAAGATTTACTTCTGAAATACGCCCGGGATGAAACACCAGGTGATTATCATTTTGTTCCTGATTTCGTTTTCCTCCCTCGGAATTCTCGTGAAATAGTCCGCCTGGTAAAAGTTGCTAAGAAAGAGAGAATTCCCATTGTACCCAGAGGTGGAGGGACGAGCAGGTGTGGGGGATCACTAGCGGTACAGGGAGGGGTAGTACTTAGTCTTGAACGTATGCAAAAAATTATAGATATTGATGAAAGAAACCTGATATTGGAGATACAGCCGGGATGCATTACTGGAAATATCAATGGGTTTCTTTCCGAATACAACCTCTTTTACCCACCTGACCCGGCATCCATTGATTCCTGTTCAATTGGTGGTAATGTGGCTACTAATGCAGGAGGACCCAGGTGTCTTAGATATGGTCTTACAAGAAATTATGTCCAGGGGATTGAGGTAATCCTGCCTGACGGGAGTAAGGAATTCTTTGGGGGTAAATTAGAGAAGAATGCAACAGGGTATTCTTTTCTGAACTTATTTATAGGTTCTGAAGGGACTTTGGGTGTAATAACGAGGATTCTACTTAAAGTTATCCCGATTCCTCCTTTTTCGGCAACATTACTCACGCCGTTTAACAGCTTAAAAGATGCCACCAATGCTGCTTCCAAGGTTCTGGCACTGGGACTTGTGCCATCAGCACTTGAATTTATGGATGAAGATTCAGTGTGTGCTACAATACAGAACAGCGAGAAGAAAATACCATTTAAAGATAAGGGAACATTCCTTATCGCCCTGATAGAAGAGAATTCAAGGGAGGATGTTCTCCGCATGTCTGAAAAGATGGGAGAACAGTTCCTGGAATATGGAGCATCTGATGTATTCATAGCTGAGGAGAAGTATCAGCAAGAAAAAATATGGGATTTTAGACGGAGTATTTCAGAAGCCCTGGACCACACTGGTACTATTATCCCGGAAGATATAGTTGTCCCAAGATCCAATCTTCCTATTTTTGTTACATATGTTAAGGAACTTGAGAAAAAATATGATACGGCTATCTACACCTTTGGACATATAGGGGACGGCAACATCCATATAAATATAATAAAAAGGGAGGAATGGAACGATGGCGGAGAGAAGCTTATAACAGATATATTTAACAAGGCGACCTCTCTTGGCGGCAGGATAAGCGGAGAACACGGCATCGGGTTTACAAAGAAAAGATTCCTGCATTTTTCGAGAACTGAAAAGGAGATAGAATTGATGAAGGGTATAAAAAGAGGATTTGATCCTTTTAATATAATGAATCCAGGAAAAATATTCGACTTAAAGGGGGGAATATGACACATATTTTAGAAAATAGTGTTTTGAGTTCTATACTGGCAACACTACGAGATAGCTCCACTGATTCAGCTTTCTTTAGAAAGCAGTTACAACTTGCGGGAATGTTTTTGAGTTATGAGATTCTAAATAAAGAGATAGAACCTTTAGAGATAGATGTTAAGACCCCTCTTGCATTGACCAAAGCTATGGTAATAAATGCTTCTGTACTCCAACTCGTAATAATGAGAGCAGGTATGCATCTGGCTTCTGGGGGTGGGCAGGTCATGGATGAGCTTAATATACCATATGAGATAGGAATTATAGAAGCAAAGAGAATAGAGGAAGGAGTGAATAATCTTGATTTTGAGATCGATATTTCTTCCTTTAAAGTTCCTCCGGTTACAGAGAAAAATATTATTATCTATGAACCGATGGTAGCTACCGGCAATACCATTATTATGGTGCTGAGGAGGATATACGAGATAGGAATGCCTTTGAAGGTAATAATCGCCTCAGTGGTTTCTGCCCCATATGGCATAGAAAAGATAGAGTCACTTTTTCCTGATGTTCACTTTTATACCCTTGCTCTGGATAAAGAAGGAGAATTTGAGGGTTTAAATAGCGAGGGATACATCGTTCCGGGCCTTGGCGACTGTGGCGATAGGGCCTTTGGAAGGTATTAAGGAGGGTAAGATGTCTGGAAGTATTCTATTTTCATTGTTTGCTAAAATGAGGTCAAAACAGATAGAATTCCCTTTAAAGGGTATAAAGAGCGTGGCATTGCGTCCTTCGGTATCTCCGGGGGAAATCCTCTATTCGTTACCACTCGTTAAAACCCTATCAAACGAATACGATCTGACGGTATTCCTACCGGAAACCCAGGGTGTTGAGTATTTTAAGATGTTTCCTATGAAAATAATGAGTTATCCAGAGTCTTTGACTCTTTTAAAGGTTTATCGTTTGAGAGAGAAATTAAAAGAACTGTCTTTTGACCTATTTATAGATCTTAACAGGGTTGGGATAGATGTTTTTTCATTTATCCTGAATGCACGTGTTACTGCTTCAATATACGAAGGTACGAGTGTTAACCTTGTGGCTCGTTCCCGCTCTCATTCGATAACTGACTCCTATCAGTATCTTATGGATTTACTGGGATTACCTATAAGCTGGAGAGAAGATGCCCTGGGTATGAAGGAATGGGACGGTAAGAATGACAAGGTGGGTATTTCCACTGATATTGGAGTGTATCCCGGGTTTCTGGAAGTAGTGGAGCCCAAAGACCTTTATAAGGTTTCCTCCCTTATTGCAAAAAAGGGCGATATTTCTACAATTGCCTTTTTCCTGGGTGTTCCGCAGGTTCTCCTCGTAAAAAGAGGTGATAATTTTGCCCCACCTTCATCTCTTAGAGTGGTTCGATACAGTAATTCAATAACCGGTAAAATTATAGAGAGATGCCTTTAACCCTGTTATTTACAGTTTTACTATTTGGTATAACCTTTTCTCCCTGCATCAAGATGCCTAATAAATATGTATTGCATCAATCCGGATTAGAAAATAGAAACAGGATAACCGCTATTGAGAATTCTACACATAGCTTCTGAGAATGTTGCCGGTGTGCCAGGCACTCTGGTAAAGGCTGAAAGAAGAGGGGGACATTATTCCCGACTTATGACTTATTTCAGGAGTCCAACTTCACAATGGGATGATATAGTCCTTTCACTACCGTTTTCAAACACCTCTCGTTTCACTTCAATTAAGTCATTATCGGGAGTGGGAACTTATGAACACATATACAGGGAAGGCAACCCACCAAGATGGGAGCCTTCTTTCCCCGAGAAAGCCTTTTATCTTCTCCGTGATGTTCTATGGGAAAACAAGGTTCATCCCTTGATGGATTTTATTCGTTCTTTTGATTGTTATTTCCTTGATGGAGGACTCGGTTTGCTCCGATGTGGTAAGATCATGGAGTTATTAAAAGAGATGGGTAAGAAGATTGCAATCCTCTACCTTGGCGGAGACCTTCGGACCAGGGGAGCAATCGCTTATATTGAAGAACTGTCAGATATTATCTTTACCACAGAGTTCGACCACACATTTATCCATCCTGATATACATCATATCTTTTTCCCTTTTGAGGTTGATAAATTCAGCGTGAAGGAAATATTGAGGAATAAAAAAATTACAATATGTCATGCTCCTACCAATCGTTATCTTAAGGGAACTGAATATCTCATAGGGGCTGTAGAGAGACTTAAAGATAAATTCGATTTTGACTTTCTCCTTATGGAAAACCTACCACATGAGGAAATCCTGCGATTGAAATGGGAGAGGTGTGATGTAATGGTGGATCAATTGACTGATCTTGGGGGATATGGATATGGAATGAATTCAATGGAATGCCTGGCTATGGGTATTCCCAGTATTACATATATGAATTCCGATTATGAAAAATACATACCTGACCATCCTTTCATCAATGCAGATCAGAGGAATATCGAAGAAGTGCTGGAAGGGATATTGGTTGAACCTGCTATATTGAGAATGAAAGGTAGGATTGGTAGGGAATGGGTAATAAAGAATCATCACTATGTAAAGGTAAGCAAGAAGATGCTGGAGCTCATAGATAGGGTATAGTAATGCCAGTTCCTGACATTGGTAGTAATGGAGACATGTATATTGCTCTTGACTATTATTTATAAATTTATAAAATTAAGGACATAAAATTCTATTTCCGGTGACAATTACCTTTTAAGTTCAAAAAGAGAGGAGGAAAGATGAAAAAAGTTATGATGGGGAATGAAGCAGTGGCAAGAGGAGCCTGGGAAGCAGGTCTTCATGTTGCAACTGCTTATCCCGGTACCCCCAGTTCCGAGATATTAGAGAGTATTTCAAAGTATCCTGAGATATATTCAGAATGGTGCACGAATGAAAAGGTAGCCCTCGAAGTGGCAACAGGAGCCAGTTTTGCTGGAGCTCGTGCTCTTGTTGCAATGAAACACGTGGGTTTAAATGTTGCCGCAGACCCTCTTTTTTCTCTTTCGTATATAGGTGCGACAGGAGGGATTGTGATTGTAACTGCTGATGACCCAAGTATGCATTCATCTCAGAACGAACAGGATAACCGCCATTACGCCCGTGCTGCAAAGATCCCTGTTTTAGAACCATCTGATTCTGAGGAAGCAAGAAGGTTTATGAAAATAGCCCTACAGATGTCCGAGGAATTTGATACACCTGTACTACTCCGGCTTACCACACGAATTTCCCACACAAGAACTGTGGTAAATACAGAGGAGCGGAAGGAAATTCCCATAAAGAAGTATGAAAAAGATTTCAAAAAGCGTGTAATACTCCCTATGAATGCACGAACACTTCACTATAAAGTTGAAGAAAGGACTAAAAAGTTGAGGGAGTTTGCCAATAACTTTAAAGAGAACAAAATTGAAATGAAAAGTAAGGATATCGGGATAATTACCGATTCCATCTCCTATCAATATGTAAAGGAAGTATTCCCTCTTGCTTCTGTTCTGAAGATTGCAATGCCATGGCCCTTCCCCTATAAACTAGCAAGAGAATTTGCCTCCAGTGTTTCTCGCCTCCTGTGTATTGAGGAAAACGACCCATTTATAGAGGGTTATATAAGGCAGTTAGGTATTGAGGTTGAGGGGAAGGATAAAGTTCCGATGGTTCTGGAGCTTAATCCAGATCGAGTGGCCAGAAGCTTTGGAGTGGATTATGGGGATCCAGTTGAAGTAAAGGTGGATGATCTTCCCCCACGTCCTCCTTCACTATGCCCGGGCTGTCCCCATACGGGGTTTTTCTATATTGCAAATAAACTTAAACTCATTGTTACAGGGGACATTGGCTGTTATACACTCGGAGCATTACCTCCATTGAATGCAATAGATACCTGTGTTGAGATGGGAGCGTCAATAACCAATGCCCATGGTATACAGCTGGCACTACGGGCAGAAGGGAATGAGGATATAAAGAAGGTGGTTGGAGTGATAGGGGATTCTACCTTTTTCCATTCAGGGATTACCGGCCTTATCAACACGTATTACAACGGAGGGATTGGAACAGTTGTAATACTGGACAATAGAACAACTGCAATGACAGGTCATCAGGGACATCCAGGCATCGGTAGAACATTAATGGGAACCCCGGGGAGGAAGATTGATATACCTAAATTTATCAAAGGTATAGGTATTGAACATGTGTATACAGTAGAGCCCTATGATATTGAAAGAATCGAAGAAGTTCTCAAAAGAGAAATTGCAAGGGATGATATCTCTGTTGTAATAGTGAAGGGGCCTTGTGTTTTGATAAGTGAATTTGAGAGAAAGGCATATTTTTATGTGGATGAAGATAAGTGTAATGGCTGTAAACTCTGTCTGGGAGTAGGTTGTCCTGCAATATCAATGGAGGGTGATTATTCCAGAATAGATAAATATTTATGCACTGGCTGCTCCCTCTGTGCGAGAGTGTGTCCCTTTGACGCAATAGTTCAAAAGGAGGACAAATGAATACTGTATCCATAGTGGTGTGTGGAGTGGGGGGACAGGGGGTTCTTACTGCTTCTGATATCATATCGATAATTGCGCTTAAGGGTGGGTACGATGTAAAGAAAAGCGAGGTCCATGGTATGTCTCAGAGAGGCGGCTCGGTAATATCAGAGGTTCGTTTTGGGGATAAAGTGTATTCACCTTTAATTACAGATGGGATGGCCGATTATATCCTTTCATTTGAGAAACTCGAGGCACTCCGAAATCTCACACGTTTGAAAAAAGGTGGTGCCGTTATCTCAAATGACTATGAGATAAAGCCCGCTTCCGTTCTTATGGGGAAGTTCGATTATCCTCTCGATATAATAGAGAGGATTAAATCCACTGGAGTGGAGCTCACACTTGTAGACGGAGTAGGACTTGCACTTGAAGCAGGGAATATAAGGACTGTAAATACGGTTTTGCTCGCTGCGCTGGCAAGGAAATTGTCTTTTGAGAAAGAACTCTGGATAAAGTCTACCCTGGAGAGGGTCCCGAAGAAAACACACGAAGTAAACAGAAAGGCCTTTGAGCTTGGATATAATCTTTAAAGGAGGTCAATAAGTCTGCTGGTATTCTTTATTGCTTTTGCAGTTAGTGTAAGTTTATCATCTATAATATCAAAGATAGCATCTCGTATAGATTTACTTGATAAACCAAAGGGAATTAAGGACCACGCTCGACCGGTTCCTTATGGTGGTGGAATTGCAATCTTTGTGGCATCGCTTACAGTTTTATTCTTTGGTGGAGACATTAGAATTCTTCTCCTTGGGTTTGGGCTCTTCTTTATGGGTCTAATTGATGACATCCATCCGTTTTCCAGATATATCAAGTTGATTTTGCAGACTTTCATAGCACTTATTACTATATTAATTGGGGTAAGGATGGAAGTTGTCTTCTTCCCCAACTGGTTAAATATAGTCCTATCGGTCATCTGGATTGTTGGAATAACCAATGCATTTAATATTATTGATGTTATGGATGGTATTGCCGGGGGTGTTGGTTTTCTTACAGCGGCCACTTTCGTTTCCATTTCTGCTCTTGGGACAGGGTCCTATCCACTTTTGGCTGCATCTCTTGCTGGAGGATGTCTGGGGTTTCTGCCATTTAATCTACCAAAAGCAAAACTTTTTATGGGAGATGCTGGAAGTTTATTTTTAGGATACACTCTTTCTGCAGTCGCACTAAAGACAAGTTACACGACATCTAATCCGATTGCTCTCTTTGTTCCACTCTTAATACTCTTCTATCCTATTTTTGACACTGTTTATGTTGTTCTTCTACGTGTATCAAAGGGTAAGAACCCACTAAAGGGCTCCCCGGACCATTTTGTTTTGAAACTTAAAGCACTGGGTCTTCCAGTACCGTCCATTGTTGCTATAATATATCTTGCTACAATATCACTCTGTGAAGCTTCCTTTATTATTACAAGGCTCACCTTACCAGGTGCAATAATCTTTTATTCAATTGCTACACTAACATTCGTAATATTTGGTGTAATCTTCAGGGGCAAGACATGATCGTTATCCTTGGAGCAGGGGTTACCGGACTCTCTATTGCATATCATCTAAGAGAGAGGGGAGAGGACTTTATACTTATTGAAAAGGAAGAAGGGAAAGGGGGTTTGTGTCGTTCGATTAATAGCAAGGATTATATATTTGACTATGCAGGACATTTTTTGCATGCTCGCTCTCCATATGTAAGGCAACTGGCTAAGAAACTCCTTCCTGAAATCCTCAGTGTTAAAAGAAAATCATTTATCTTTCTAAACGGTAGAATGATTCCATATCCAATTCAGGCCAATTTAAACTATCTTCCTATTTTTGATAGATTAAAGTCAATTGCCGGGTATCTTTTAAGGGAAAGAAAAGAACCCAAAAATCTTCACGATTGGATATTGGCAAACTTTGGGAAAGGAATGGCAAATTTGTTCTTTTTCCCCTACAACAGGAAACTCTGGAGATATCCTCTTACTTGGATTACTCCTGATTTTCTCTCTCCATTTGTTCCAGGGCTATCTCTTTTTCAGACGAAAGAAGAACTGGGATATAATGTAGAGTTCTTATATCCCCGGAAAGGGATTGGTGAATTCACCTCTGCTCTTGGTAATGGAATAGAAATTTTTCATGGGGAAGTTAAGCAAATTCACGAAGGTTATGTTTTATTTGAAAAAGGGAGTATTGAATATGACCAACTCATAAGCACTATCCCTCTTCCTCTATTCTGGAAGATGCTCGATCTCGGAAGTAAGGTTAGGTTAAAATCTGGTTGTCTGAAATGGAATTCCGTATTCTGTCTGAATATAGGAATCCGAGGAAATCTATCATTCCCGGGTATAAAGAGTTCTTCTATGTCTCGGGAAAGCCCAGAAGGGTTCCACTGGATATATTTCCCTGAAGAGAGATATCCCTTTTATCGTGTGGGTTCTTTTTCAAATGTGTCGCCTCTGATGGCGCCAGAAGGGCATTCTTCTCTATGGGTAGAGGTTTCTTACAGAGAGAGAAGACCAGGAAAGGAGATGATAGATAGGATAATTACAGCTCTTTCAATGCTCAATTTCTTTAAAAAAGATTCAGTGGAACATATTCTTCCTCTCGATATCCAATATGCTTATCCCATCTATAATAAAGGTAGAAAGGAGTTTCTTTCTACGATAGAAGAGTGCTTAGAGAACTATAATATTTCACTTGCAGGTAGATTTGGGAAATGGAAATACTCCTATATGGAAGAATCAATCCTTGATGGAAGAGAGATAGCTCGAGAAATATGCAAGCAATAATAGTTCAGTGTATGGCGAAGATGGAGCTTGGAGGGGCCCAGAAGAGGGTAATTGAACTTGTGCGCGAGACTGGTGAAGGGGGATATTTAATAACAGGGGAAGGTGGTAGGCTTTATGGAAAAGTTGCAGAGGAATTTGGTAAGAGACTTATAATCCTCCCGCACCTGAAGCGGGAAATAAACCCTCTTTTTGATTTTATTTGTTTTTTCAAACTTCGGAATGTTCTCATCAAACTATATCGAAAATATGGTAATATTATCCTGCATACTCATGGGTCAAAGATGGGTGTTCTCGGTCGAATAGTGGCAGGTAGTCTTCCTTTTTGTTATTCTATTCATACTATTCATGGTTTTGCCATAAATCCTTATATTAATCCTTTTAAGAGATTTATCTATTTAAATGCTGAGCGAATTGCTTCTTTATTTGGTAACGCTGTAATAACCCAGGCAGCCGTTCATATTGATAGAGCTAAAAGGTGGGGTATTGGGAAGGGAAATCAGTTTTATCATATACCCAATTCAATCAAGTGCCAGGATTTTAGTGCAGCTATAAGAGATAATAAACATGGTATAGTAGTCGGTACTATAGGTAATTTAAAACCACAGAAGAACCCTCTCGTCTGGGCGGAAGTTGCAAAAGAGGTTACTGCGAGGTTTCTGGATGTCACTTTTTTATATATTGGTGATGGGCCTTTAAGGGGTAGGGTATGCGAGATGGTTTCCGGTAATGAAAGGATAAGACTTTTGGGCTGGAAGGACGATATTCAAGGGGTTCTTTCAAAGATGGATATCTTTTTCCTCCCTTCGAGATGGGAGGGCATACCTCGTACAGTTTTGGAAGCAATGGCTTCAGGACTCCCGGTGGTTGCATCAAGGGTGGATGGAACTCCGGAAGCAGTGGTAGATGATGTTACGGGTTATCTCGTTTCTCCTGATGATGTTGAGGATTATGTGAAAAAATTAAGTGAGTTAATAAAGGACAGAGAGAAGATAAAGATGATGGGGGAGAGAGGAAAGGAGAGAGTCCGAGAACATTTTTCCTATGATAAAATGATAAAAAGAACACTCACCCTTTACAATAAATTGAGCGAATCAATCAATAATAATTAGCAGGCGTTATCCCTTTTTGCTTTATCTGTCAACGAATCAATACTATTTTCTGTGTAGCCTTAAACTCACTTGCTTTCATCCGGAGGAAATACACTCCGGAAGGTAAGGATTTGCCGTTTTTAT
>DAOVFB010000017.1 GCA_030668705.1 Candidatus Stahliibacteriota bacterium | reverse complement strand
CTCCTTAACCTGTATTCATCATGTCATATCTGTCTACCACCGAGCGTAAAACTATTTGCAGATTTCGGAATAGCAGACTCACTCTGCGTTGCCATGGCGCGAAACTCATAGAGGCAATTCATGAATTGCCCCTACTCCAATTTTTTTTGACACTGGACGCTCGACTAATCTTGTGGGAGAGGCTTTCCAGCCTCGATGATCACGGGCAAAAGCCCGTTCTACCATACCAACCGACTAACCGTCCAACCACCGATCCTAAACCCTAAGACCGAACACCTACTACCTAGAAGATGGACACTGGACTCTTGACTCTCTACTCTTGATTCTCGACTTTTCATGTCCCTGCTTGCCTTGTAAGGAGGAACTAACCGTATCGGGGTGTCTTTGTGGTAATATTATTCTTATTTTTATTTTGAATAAGCATTTTCCCCTTGATTTATATGATTTTATGATTAAAATTTTAAGTATAAAATGAGTAATATGAGGGTTGGAATAGTAGGTGCTGGTAATTGGGGAACGGCGCTTGCTCTCTATCTTGAGAGGGAGGGAAGGCCGCCTATGTTGTATGAGTATTTCCCGGAGAGAGTGAAGCGGCTCCGTTCTGATAGAGAGAACAAGGAATTCCTTCCAGGATATCCAATACCTGAAGATGTAGTGATAACCAATGAGCCAGAGGAATTAGTGGGTAGTTCTGATGTGATATTCTTTGTTCAACCCAGTCATACCCTGAGGAATTTAGCTTCAATTTTCAGTAAGTGCTTAAGGGATCAAATAATCGTTAGCTTTACAAAGGGTATAGACCCAGAAACTTTGGAGCGGATGTCCGAGGTACTCGAAGGAGAGTTACATGGGCAGAAGGATAAGATAGTAGCGGTCTCTGGTCCATCAATAGGGAGAGAAGTGGTTCGTGGTGTACCCACTTCACTTGTCGCTGCCTCAAGGGATATAAAAAATGCGGAGATTATTCAAGGTTTACTTTCGGGTGAGAAAATGAGAGTATATACCTCAATGGACATAGTTGGTGTCGAGTTGGGAGGAGCCTTAAAGAATGTTTACGCAATTGCTTCAGGCATGTGTGATGGGCTTGGCCTGGGTATGAATGCAAAGGCTGCACTCATTACAAGGTCAATGGCTGAACTTTCAAGACTTGCGGTAAAGATGGGTGGGGAGAAGCAAACATTTGCAGGGCTTTCAGGATTTGGGGACCTCATAGTCACTTCATTCAGCGTTCATTCAAGGAATCGGTCTGTCGGGGAGCGGTTGGGGAGTGGGGGGGTTCTGGATGACATTCTCAAAGATATGGTTGAAGTAGCAGAGGGTGTTCGCACTACCAAATCCGTATGCAGACTTTCAGATGAGTACAATATAGAAATGCCCATAGCAAGAGAGGTATCCAGTGTTTTATTTGGAGATAAAGACCCCAGGGCTTCAATTAAAGATTTGATGCAAAGGGATTTAAAAAGGGAGAAAAGATGAAGAGAATATATTACTCGATAGGAGAAGTATCAGAACTTCTTGGAGAGAAACAGTCAACCCTCCGATATTGGGAGAGTGAATTTAGCGAACTTTCTCCAAGAAGAAGTTCTGGAGGAAGAAGGCTTTATACAGAATCAGATGTAAAATTGCTTAAAAGAATCCAGTATTATCTCCACAAAGTTAAGTACTCAATTGAAGGGGCACGGAGGCACTTTAAGCAAAGGGAACCTGAAATAGATATCATAGATAATTTAGAGAGGATAAAGAGGATTCTGGAAGAGTAGTGCAAAAGATGATAAAGAACGCTCTTATTTCAGTCTATGATAAAAAAGGTATTGAAAGATTAGCGAAAGAGTTATGTGGTTTTGGTATCAAAATAATAGCGACTTCTGGTACTGCTTCTTTCTTAAAAGAAAATGGCATAGAGGTAAAGAGCATCGAAGATATTATCGATGTTCCCGAGTTACTGGGTGGAAGGGTAAAAACCCTGCATCCCGGAATCTTCGCCGCCATCCTTGCGGATAGGGAAAAAGAGGAACATATCACAAACTTAAAGAGATTTGGCCTTGAATTCATTGACCTTGTTGTAGTCAATCTCTATCCTTTTGAAGAAGGACTTAAAGAAGGAAGAGAGGCGGAGGATATGATTGAATTAATTGATATAGGAGGTGCTTCTCTACTCCGAGCAAGCTCTAAGAATTATAAATATTGTGTATCCCTCTGTTCCCCTTCTCAGTATGAAGGATTTCTTGAAGAAATGAAAGCTAATGGGGGAGAGGTTTCACTTCAATATCGTTTGAATCAAGCAATGAAAGTTTTTAAGAATATTTCCCGATACGACCACTTGATAGCAAACTATTTTGGTAGCTTTTTAGAAGGAAAAGAAGAAGAACTGTTTCCCGATGTATTTACATTTGATTTAAAGAAAGTAATCGACCTTAGATATGGGGAAAATCCACACCAGAGGTCTGCACTTTACAGGGAGCCAACTGCCTCTTTGTGTATTCTTGATGCCACCGTATTATCTGGTAAATCAATGTCCTACAATAACTGGATGGATACCGATGCTGCTGTTTCGGTTGTGGCCGAGTTTAACACTCCTGCAGTAGCGATTATGAAGCATGCGAGCCCCTGTGGTGTTGGAACTGGAGAGAATATTTACGATGCTTATAATAAAGCGTATATTACTGATCCTGTTTCAGCATTTGGTGGAATAATAGCATCAAATAGAGAGATTGATTTACAGACTGCAGAGGATATAATAGGTTCTTTCTTTGAAGTGGTAATTGCTCCTTCCTTTGAAGGTAGAGCTTTGAAGAAACTTTGCACGAAGAAGAATTTACGTATCTTAAAGACTAATCCGGAAGTCTTTTCTGTATCCCCGTCAATACGTTGCTATTCTCTAAAAGGAGGAATGTTATTTCAGGAGGGTGATAGTGCAATGGGAATTAGTGATGATTGGGAAGTGGTGAGCGATAGAGAACCGACAGAAAAAGAATTAAAGTCCCTGGAATTTGCCTGGAAAGTGGTAAAATGGGTAAAATCTAATGGAATTGTAATTGCTATGGGAGACAGAGCAATTGGTATAGGAACAGGACAACCTTCAAGGGTGGATTCTGTAGAACTGGCAATAAAAAAGGCGGGAAGTCAGGGGCACTATACAGGGGGGACTGCTCTTGCATCTGATGGTTTCTTTCCTTTTAGAGATGCAATAGACGCAGCTGCGCGTGCTGGTGTAAGTGCCATTGTAGAACCTGGAGGTTCAATAAGAGATCAACAGGTTATTGAGGCAGCTAATGAGCATGAGATAGCCTTGCTTTTCACCGGGACAAGGCATTTTAGACACTGAATGTAAAAAAAGTACGCAGATAAAAGACACACACCACCCACAAAATGAAACCGCAGATACACGCAGATGAACGCGGATAGATACTAATAAAAAACACACACCACCAAGGATTATGCCACGGTAAACTCACGGTTTAGGAGGGAGATTAGCCACAGAGGCATGAGAGAACACAAAGAGATATGTTAGGATTATCGTGGTATGTGATAAGTGGTAAGTGATAAGAGATACGTGATATGGGATATGTGATATGTGGGAATTAGTCAAGAGTCGAGCGTCCCGTGTCCATCTTTTGGGTCTTGGGTCTTAGTTCTGGGTTCTAAGTTCTATGTTAAAGAATTGGACAGTTGATATCAGTGTAAATCTGTGTCTAAAATTTGGATGGGTTTGGGGTTCTTACTACTGAATACTGCCTTCTCTGTGTCCTTTGTGTCTCCGTGGCAAAAAAATCAGTCTTATCAGTGAAAATCAGTATCTAAAGTTATATGGTAGGGGAGAAGAAATTAGTTAAATTATTCCATTACCCCTATAAAGGGGAGATTGCGGAAACGTTCCTGATAATCCAATCCATATCCAATCACAAATTTATCAGGAATCGAAAAACCAATATAATCGGGTTTTATATTAACTTCCCGCTCTTTTTCCTTCTCGAGAAGAACACATATTGAGATATCTTTTGCTCCTTTCTTTTTTATGTGGTCTACAAGAAAGTCGAGAGTCTTTCCTGTATCGAGTATATCATCAACGAGGATGACATGTCGGCCCTCTATATCCATACCTATCTCCCTCTCCAGTATTAGCATACCGGGTTTCTTATTTCCATGATAGAAAGAAATGACCACAAAATCCAGTTCTACAGAGAGATTAGTCGCTCGGAGAAGATCGGGTAAGAAGCATAGAACACCTTTTAGGATGCCTATAAAAACAGGTACACTTCCGCGATAATCATTTGTTATACGAGAACCTAATTCTCGTACTCTTTTTTTAATCTGTTTTTCAGTTATTAATTTTTTCATTTGCAAGTGAATACAGAAGAGCAACGCCCAGGGGAAGAGCATCTTCATCTATAGTAAAATCCGGTGTGTGAAGTTTTGAGGATATACCTTTCTTCTTATTTCCAGCACCTATAAAGGCAAAAGCTCCAGGAACTTTTTGAAGATAGTAAGCGAAATCCTCTCCCCCCATTGTTGGATTATCCATAACCTCTACATTTGTAAAAATCTTTTTCGCAATAGAGAGTAACTTTTTCGTTTTCTCCTCTGCATTTCTTAGAACTGGATATCCACGATTATATGAGAGTTCATATTCAATTTGGTATGAAGTGCGGAGAGCATTCAAGGTATTGCCAATCCATATAGGAACATTTTGCCATGAATCTTCATCAATGGTTCTGACCGTTCCCTTCAGTTTTACTTCTTTAGGGATAACGTTGTATGCATTGCCTCCATGAATTGAAGTGATGGAAATTACAATCGGATTTGCAGGGTCCGATTTCCTTGCCACCAACCCCTGGATTTCATTTATAAACAGCGAGGCAACATATATGGTATCTTCTGTCTTATGGGGCTCTGCGGCATGGCCACCAGACCCTCTTATTATTATATCTATTTCATCCGGGGCTGCCATCATAGGGCCAGGCTTTAATCTTATACTGCCTATTTTTAGCTCAGGCTCTATATGTAAGCCGTAAATTTCAGAGACCCCCGTAAGGACACCCTCTTCAATCATACCCTTTGCTCCGCCAGGTGATTTTTCTTCTGAAGGTTGGAAGATTAATCGTGTTGGCCTTTTAACAGGGTAATCCGTAAGTAGTTTTGCTGCCCCAAGCAACATTGCCATATGCGTATCATGACCGCAGGCATGCATAACTCCTTCATTTAAAGACTTGAATTTTAAATCGGTTTCTTCCTTTAGGGGTAAAGCGTCCATATCGGCACGGAGTGCCACTTTTTCCTTCCCCTTTCCAATATCGGCAATGATTCCGGTGTTATTCTTTTTGACTGGATTTAACCCAAGCCCTGTGAGCTCTTTTGAAACGAAGTTATGAGTCCATTCTTCCTGGAATGCAAGTTCCGGATGTTTATGCAACTCTCTTCTTATCTTAATTATGTAATCTTTTATTGCATATGCTTTTTCAAGGGTTTCTTCCATAGGATTATATTAATTGTAAATCATGTTATAGCAAGGGGGGGATGTACACCCATCTTCCCCGTTTCTTAGATGCAGATTTACACTGATAATCACTGATAAGAATAAAAGAATTCAAAGGAGACCTGACCCCAATTGTCGGTGAAAACAACTGGAGTAGGGGCAATTCATGAATTGCCTCTATGAGTTTCGCGCCCTGATTGTAGGGAAAAGGCATTGCCTTTTCCTCTGTGTGAGCGGGCTTCTTGCCCCGTGTAATGGAATGTCTTCTTTGTAGCTTTCCTATTACTTGGGGCTGCCCGCGAGGATCGAGCCCGGAAGGGCTCTCCCACATATCGCGGTTAGGAAACCACTCCTACAATGTAGTTCCGATGGTAGGTGACGGAAGAGGACGGCTGATGACCTATGGCTTTAGGCTTCAGTCGTTTTGAAAGGGATTTCTCAATATGCCGGGCATATTAAACTGTAGGGGCAATATCTACAATAGTTGTCATCAGAGTTATCAGGTGTAAATGATTTATCCGTGTTTGTGATTTCCCTTAGAGTGAATTTTAATGCATCTATAAAGATGTGCATTTTCTTATTATTTAGAGTATTATCTTCCCATGGATTTCTGAGATTGAAGTATTGTGCACAGATTTTATCCGGGTTTATATCCGTTTCCTGTGAATATAGATACGCATAAATTGGCAACTGGAGGCTTCTTATTCTTTTTCGAATAGATTCTCTATCTTCTGCATCAGGAGGGTTTAATTTGTCCTTATTGGGTTTCTGTATGGTTCCCGTTTTATAATCAATGATATAATACTCACCATCTATCTCTTCTACCCTGTCTATCAATCCCTTAATTTTGAACTTTTCTCCGTCAACTCTAAATTCGACCGGCATAAATTCCTTTTCAAGTCCTCTTATTAAGATATTGCTTTCTTTTGTTCTCTCTAACTCATAGTGAATAAATCTTTCCAGAGTCTTTTTTATAATCTCTTTTACAATAATACTTCCTCCACCTTCTCTAAATTCAGCATTAAGATTTTTTGTTAGAGTTTCCATGAAATCCTTTTTATTAATTTTCACCTTCGTATTTAGAAATTGACCGTAATATTCCTCTAAGAATTTATGGATGAAGATGCCTATTGTACTTCTTTCGATATCCTCTTCGATATTTTCCCATTCCTCCAGATGTAAGACATATCTGTAGTAGAACTTGAGGGGGCAGTTAATGTATGTATCGATAGCTGTTGGATGATACTTCATTTCCCTGAGATTCTTTAAGGTTTTTTCACTTTTGGGGAATTCCCAATCATCCCTTCCGACCTTTTCCACCTTGAATACTGGCATAGAAGGTTCTATTTTCTCACCCTTCTTCTCCCTACCCCAGAGTAATCTTTCGATGAACCTGGATCTTATATTTTCATCAGAAATGTTTAGTTTTCCCTGTTTATAGAGAAGGTGAACCTCCCTGGCACCATTTATAAGCCTGAAGAAATTATAAGCGTATATGGATTCTTTTTCCGTATATCCGGGAATCTTTATAGCCGATCTGAAATGCTGGGGGAGAAGTGGGTCATATTTTTCAACACCCGGGATTATACCCTCATTTACATCCATGATAATAACTCTGTCAAAGTTAAGATTTCTGGTTTCCAGAAGGCCCATAATCTGAATGCCTTTTAATGGTTCCCCGCTAAAGGGAATCCTTGTGTCATTTAGATAATTCTCTAAAAACTTAAGAAGTTGAATTGAATTATCGAAATCTTCAATCTTTGAAAATAGTGAGAACTGGATTTCCTCCAGCTTCTCAAGCAATGTGCCGAAGAATTGGTTTGAGAGGGGATATTTCCTTACTGAGGCGTTCTCGTATACGAACTTAAGACATTTCTTCAGTGCTTTTGCCCCCTCATATGGTTTTTTTATCCCTTCAAATTCCCTTATGAAGAGATAGTGGACCTTTTTAAGTACCTCCAGGAGTTCCTCTAAATTTTGCTTACCCCCTGGGATTTTTCCGAGTGCCTTATTGTCCTTTATGAGCCCTTCTATTTCCTCAAGGGTAAAGAAGGTTTTTAGTTCTTTTCTATTTTTTCGTATGATTAATTTTTCCATGGTATTTATGAGTCTACTCAAACTATGATTGTCTTGGACGATCTCTAGTGTTTTTATATAAGGATGTCTCATTAGATTCAGATAAAGAGGTGCATAATATTGGTATCTTCCTTGTTTTCCGCTTTTTGTATTCTGAAGCGAAAATATGTATTTTATAAGATTTGCCAATGAGGTCCTTTTAAGGGGGTATCCCAGTGTAATATTAAAGTCATTCTTGTGAGCGGAGGCAACAATATTCAAAAGTGGTATAAGAGCGGGAGGGTCTGGAAGGACAATAGCAAAATCACCGATTTCGCCTGACTCATTCAGAATATGATCAACATTTAAGATTTCAGAGTGGGTATCAAAACTCTGATAAAATCTAATATCAGCCTCCTTTTCCCGTTCTTTTGTTATTTCCTCGAAATCAACTTCCCATTTCTTCTTCCATTCCTGGTGAAAGTAGTATGGTGATGATTTGGGAATTTCTTCTTTATTATCTATAATATCCGACTGAATAATAATTTCCGCCCTACCTTTTTCAAAAAGGTACCTCATTGTCTTTTCTTCAGAGGCGTTCAATGCATAAAACCCGGAAAATATAATCTTCGGAAAGGGTATTAAAGGCTCTATCTCCTCAATATGCTCACTAACGTATCTGTATACTTCACCCCTGTATGTAAGTTTGTTTTCCTTGAGAAGGTTATGAAATCTTTCTTTAACCGCCGTAAATCTCTTCAAGAGATTCCTTGCCCACTCAATTATATTCTCGTCGTATAGAGCGAGTTCCTCTATTCCTGATTCCTCTCCCCATTCTAGTTCTATTTCCTCTATTGCTCTTAATATTTTCCCGCCCCATTGAACAAATGTCCCCATTGATTCTGCTATTGTATCTAATCCTTTATTCCTTTCATCTCCACTTTCCCTTATTGCTCTATATAAAAGATAGATTAGGTCAATATCGCCTTCGGGAATCCTTTCATCTCTTTTCTTTTGAAAGAGAAACTCCATAAATTCATCAATAGAAAATCTCGTAGGCGGTATAAATGGCTCATCTATCTTTTTTCCAAGAGCCTTTACGAGGAAAAGAGAAGGTCTTTTGCCAGGGAATACAACACAAATTTTTGAGAGGTCTTTCCCATATCCCAGGGAGAGAATGTAATCGCTTAATGCGTCTATGAAATCTCTCTTAAAAGGAACTACTGATATCTTATTCAATTCTTATAACCTCTCCTGTATCTGCCTGGATTATGCAGGATTCTACAATTCTATGAGGAAAGTAATCTATGAGTATATCCCTGTAAGTTCGTAGTTGCTTTTTATATCGCGATACTGGTTCATCCCCTGTTTTATAATCAATGAGTGTTATAATATCCTCTCCGATAACCACTCTATCAAATCGATGGATATTCCCATCCCTATCAGCCATTTCCTTCTCTCTCCATACTAAAAGCCCTGGAGTAAACCATTCCTTAGTTTTTCCTATAGACATTATTTTCTTGATTGTGCTTTCTACCCTTTCTTTAAAAACTCCTCTCTCTTCTGGTAATGCTATCTCATTCAGCGAACGGTCTATTATACTCTTAATGTTTACCATGTCATTGGTATCCCTGATGTAATAAAGAACCCTATGGACTATATTTCCCAGTTTCAGAGCTTCTTCCCTCTTTTTATTTATCATAGAAGTGATGTTATTTTTCCTTAAAATTAGTCGGCTCTCAATCTCATCAACACTCACTTTCCCAACTGTTGCCATTTCCAGAAATTCGATATGTTTTTTAGAGATTTCTCCTTCCTGTAGTGTTCCACAATGATAATCACCTCTCTCAACAAATCTTTTTAGTATTTGGTTCCATCCCTTACTACAATTTTTCGGGGTGTTATCGGGAATAAAAATGTGAAGTTCTTTCTCTGCTCTTGTCATTGCAACATAGAGATTGTTTAATTCTTCAAAAGTGTTATCTGTGATTCTCTTCTCCATTTCCCTTTTTATATGTTTTAAAAGCAGTGGTTCATTCTCTGGGAGTAAATTCTTATTGTCCAATTTTGCAATCCTCTTGATTCCTTTATACTCTACCACGATCTCTTTAATTTTCTTATTTCTTTCCTGCACGCTAAAATAAAGAAAGGGTATAATAACAACGGGGAATTCGAGACCTTTTGCGGAATGAATGGTCATTACCTTCACTGCATCTGCATTTTCGGGAAGAAGAATTGAGGGAGGATGCAATGAAGCCTCTGCGTTTTCCCATTCTTTCATCATAAGTTCGATCGAGGTTATTGATTTCTTCTCAAGGTTGTGAATAAATTCTAAGAGACCTTCCAGAAAGGGATTCGACTCGGGAAAGTTCAGAGGAATCCTGAAGGTTTTCAATACATCACTTGAGAGGTCATATAAGGGAAGGAAGCCAACCCTTACGAAAAATGGCTGGATAAACCTATCCCATATATCAGGAAAATCCTTTCTGAATAATTCATACAGATAATTCTGTTTTTGAATTCCTTCATACCATTTCTTTATATCATCAAAAGATTTATTTATTTCTTTCCTGAAAAATGGAGATGTGATGAATCCGAAGAATGCCAGATTATCAATTGGATGTTGGAGGAATTTTAAAAGGGAGAGGAACCCCTTTACATTGGCATCGCTCCTTAGATAAAGGCTTTCGTTCGAAATCACAGGGATACACTCAAGAGAAAGCCAGTTCACAATAGATTTCGCCTGTTTATTTGTCCTGGTTAGTATGGTTATTTCCTCATTGGAGAATCTTTTCTTTATTTCATAAACTGTTTTAATTAACTCGTTTTTTATGTTCTCCTCTAAGTCCGCCTTATCGCCGGAATCACCTTCTATTTTTTTTAATGAAACATGGCCTTCGAGATTATTTTTCTCTTTGTAAGCTTTTTGTATAACGTTTTCTTTTGAATAGAAATTTACTCTTTCGCCCATCTCCATTTTTATATTATCGGGGAGATTCGAGAATACCTCATTGTTAAAATTCACTATTTCAGAACCGCTCCTGAAATTCATCCCTGTAAATGAATCTCTTTTATCCATTTCATCAACACATGAGAAACTATTGAATGCTTCGTTAAATAATTCGACCTCTCCGCCTCTCCATTGGTATATTGCCTGTTTTGGGTCTCCCACAAAAAAGAAACTCCCCCCCTCTGAAAGACTATTTTCAATAAGGGGTTTTAGATTCTTCCACTGGCTTCGGCTTGTATCCTGGAATTCATCTATGAGATAATGGTCATACCTTTCACCGATTCTATAGTAGATGAAAGGAACATCGAATGCGTCGAATAGAATCTTTAGTTCCGAATTTATATCCTCTATGAACCTTACTCTTTCCTCTTTCTTTAAATTTTTTAGTATATCTTTATAATTACGGTATATGTGCATGTGGTAGTTATGGTTCCTGAATATCTTCTCTGTGTAATAGGTGAAGACGGTGTCCTTTAATTGTTCGAATAAGTGGCAAAAATCATCTCTGTTTAGTGTTGCGTTCTTTTTGATAGCATTATCACATTCCTTTTTAATATAAGCACTGCTTAGAAGTTCATTTATGTCCTTCACTCCTTTCTCTAATTTTGTAAGAACCCTTTTATTTATATTTTCGTTTCCTCCAGGGAGCTTTAGTAATTCTTCTGCCATGACAGAGGTCTCTTTACGCAAATTTCTCATTATCCTGTCAGTCTCCAGAGCAGACTCCTTAGGTATATCAAAGGGGAAGGCTAAATCCTTCTCACAGTTTTCAATTTCTTCCATCCCCTTCATTATAATGTCTTTGAAACCCCAGTAGGTTTTGCCGGTCAGTTCAATCATAGAGAGAATAAAATTTGTTATGGTTTGTTTTAACGTTTCATCTTCTGCCACATTTTCAATTAATTTTGAAACAGCGTATTCTTTATAATATTGAGCTTCCAGCACCAGTTCGGTTTGAGGTGATAAACCAAGGTCTATAGAAAATACCTCTACGAGTTTGTTTATAAAACTATCTATGGTTCTGACCGAAAAATCGCTGAAGTTGTAAAGAATCCAGTCAACCAGTTTTTCAGAGGCAGTATCTCCATTATTTAATGCGTCTTCCTTGAGTATGGAAAGTATCCTTTCCTTCATCTCGCTCGCAGCTTTATTGGTGAACGTTATAGCGAGGGTTCTTTTGAGATTTCCTTTATGCCTTTTTAGTAGATTAATATATCTTTTGGAAAGTTCGTATGTCTTTCCACCACCTGCCCCGGCAAGTATCCTTATGAATCTGTTTTCCATTGATAAAGGATAAATCAGAGGGTGTTAAAGTCAAGAGTTAAAACGGAAGGATCATGAGTCGATACTCGAGAGTCTTTCGTTCCCACTGTTTATAAATCCTTGACAGAATAGTCTTTTTCTACATTATAAAGTTATAAAAATGGAAGAAAAAAGGAATAAAGAATTACTATTAGAGATAAAAGACCTATCTGTAAAGACAGGTGATAAGCAACTACTTTATGGGGTGAATCTCAATGTCAAGGAGGGTGAGGTCCACGTGATCTTTGGTCCCAATGGTTCGGGCAAATCCAGTCTTGTTAGTGCTATTATGGGGCTTCCGAATTATGAGGTTGTATCAGGGGATATCAGATTCAAAGGTAAATCTATCTTAGGGCTTGGTTTAACCGAGAGAGCAAGAATGGGTATTGGTCTTGCCTTTCAGCATTCCCCCGTAGTTGAAGGGGTTTCAGTGGACATCCTCCTTAGAGCTATAGCAAAAGATAAGAAAATTGTGCACGAAATAACAAAAGAAACTGACTTAAAAAAGCATCTTAACAGAGAGGTTAATGTGGGATTCTCTGGTGGTGAGAGGAAGAGGGGAGAGCTCCTTCAACTCCTGGCTCAGTCACCCCAACTCGTGATGTTCGATGAGCCTGATTCGGGGGTTGATGTAGAGAATATGGGTTTGATAATAAAAATTGTCAGGAAATTATTGCAGAAAGATCTTCCTATCATGAAGCGCAAAAATTGCGGAATAATCGTGACCCATTCGGGTACTATATTAGAGAAAATACATGCCAATATAGGTTATGTAATGATAGGTGGGAGAATAGTTTGTTCGGGTTCCCCGCTGGATATTTTTGACCAGATCAGAACCAATGGATTCGCTCGATGTGCAAAGGAAGCAAGGGAGAATGAAAGATTCCAACTATGATAAAAAGTTGAAAGAAGAAATATCTGCTCTTGATCGTGTTGGTTTTGATACAAAAGGGGAGACTGAACGTTCTGGTTCTTTTCTTGTCATAGACAATAAAGAGGAGGAATCTCTATCCAGAGAGGATGAACTAATTATATTGCCCATTACATTAGCGCTTAAAGAGTATCCCTGGGTGAAGGATTTATTATTTTCGATTGTAAATAAGGACAAGGACAAATGGACAAAAATGGTAGCAGAAGAAGAACAAATTGTTGGAAGTTTCATATATGTGAAAGAGGGGGTTAAAGTCCAGTTCCCGACTCAATCCTGTTTCTTTCTTCATAATGAGGGCTTTGATCAAATTCTTCATAATGTAATTGTTCTTGATCCGGGTTCCAAATTAGATGTAATAACAGGGTGCACCACAGGCAATCTTGTAACCAGGGGTAGGCATATATCAGTTACGGAGACTTTCGTAAGAGAGGGAGCATCTCTATCCTATACGATGATACATGATTGGGGAGCAAAGACTGTAGTTTATCCAAGAACTGCTATAAAAGTTGAAAAGAGAGGTTCTTATACTTCTAACTACGTCGCATTAACAAAGGTAGGAGAGATACAGAGTAATCCTGTTGCATACCTCTCGGACGAGGCAACGGTAAAGTTTAGTTCGATCATATATGGAAGACCGGATTCACTGATTGATATGGGCTCGAGGGCGATATTAAAGGGGAGGGGTTCGAGTGCAGAGATTATAAGCCGTGTAGTATCAAAAAGGAGCAGGATTATATCAAGGGGTTATATAGAAGGAGGCAATGAAGGAACAAAGGGGCATATGGAGTGTAACGGCCTTCTCCTGGATAAAAAGAGTTCAATTTATGCTGTTCCTGAATTAGAAGCCAGTCATATTGACACTGAACTTTCCCATGAAGCCTCTATTGGAAAAATAGCAGGGGAACAACTAAACTACCTTATGTCCCGTGGTTTAGATGAAGAAAGCGCAAGGTCTCTTTTGATAAGAGGTTTCCTTGAAGGCGGTATCAAAGGACTCCCGAGGAATATTCAGGATAGGATAGATGCGATGATACGAAAAGCAACCAGTAAGGAGTCAATTTAAGAGCAAAGAGCCTACGTACGATGGCAGGTAGCCAGAGCGCATAGTCAATAGGTCGTGAGTTATGAGTTGGTCAGTTCGTTGGGTTTATTGAGTTCATAGGGTTCGTAGGGTGATATGTGATAAGTGGTAAGTGATAAGGGATACATGAATACTAGTCTAGAGTCGAGCGTCCAGAGTCCAGTGTCAAAAAAAGAATTGGAGTAGGGGCAATTCATGAATTGCCTCTATGAGTTTCGCTCCATGGCAACGCAGAGCAAGCTCTGCTACTCCAGGCTATCGACCATCAGCAAAATAAGAAAGAGTCAATGGTTACAAGTTACAAGTTTCAAGTTCAAAGTTTCAAGTTTGAGCGAAGCGACATATCAGTGTAAATCTGTGTTTAAAGTTTAGTTCTGAGTTCAGTGTTCTTAGTTTATATTAATCAGTTCATATCAGTGTAAATCTGTGTCTAAAGATTTGGATGGGTGTGAAGCGAAGCGGCTGCCTCTGTGGCTATATTAGACCCCGATCTCCATGACCACTGCGTCATCTCCATTGCCGTAATAGCCGGGTCTTATTTTTGCAACTCTGAACCCAAATGATTTGTAAAGTTCAAAGGCTGCCTTATTACCTATGCGATGCTCCAGATAACAGGATTTAATTCCTTCTGAACTCTCTAATTCTTTCAATAGATAGTTTAGCATTTTTGTTCCATAATTTTTCCTAAAATGTTCTCTTGCGACGGCAATGTTCATCAGGTGGAATTTTTCTTCTTCAGGACACCCGATCATATATGAAACAACTTTACCATCGAGGGTTCCAACTATAGTCAGGTATTCTTTACTTATAAATGTAAGATAGAAGGTATCTTGATCCCAGGGTTCGGGAAAAACATCCTGTTCAATCTTAAAAATTTCCTCCAGGTCTTTAAATTCCATTGTCCGTAGATTTATCTCTGCTCTTTCCCTTCTTCTGTATGCTCCCGAAAGAGCAAGATAGAGGGGGACTTCGGGATTGAGTGTATAGGTTACCCCCTTTTTGTATAATTTTATCAAGGAAGGGGCAATAGGGGGTGAGGAATGGATTGAGTATCCATTCCCTTCGATACTTTCTCTATTTTTTTCGGCCCCACTACCAAAGATGATAATTTGCGAATCAAGTTTGTCCAGATAATGCATTAAGTCTTCGATTTTCATCACTCTATCCGTAAATATTTCCCGGGTTTCGGTACTGGTTTTGTTAAAATGTGCTGCATATACGACCTTCTTTTGAGCATAGAGAAGGGGCATGAGATGTCCAATCGGTGCTCCTTCTACCATTGCGAGAAATGTAGAATAACCAAAAATAGGTATATTGTATGGGAGGGCTAGGCCTTGTGCGATTACCAATCCAACCCGAAGGCTTGTGAAAGAGCCAGGTCCAATAGTAATTAATATTTTTTCTATATTTAGTGGTTCTATTCCTAAATCTTTTAACTTATGAGGAATGTCTTCCACATATTCAATTTCAAAATACTCATTATCATCTATAGCAAGTCCAGCCGCCTTAGCTGTGCTGTCAATTCCGATAATCATTTATCGTAACTCTTCGTTCTTCTCTTCCAATGATATCAATGCTTACTTCAATTCTCTTAAGAGGAAGTAAATCTTTTATGCGTTCAGCCCATTCAATAGCTGTAATTCCATCAGAAATGAGATATTCCTCAAATGGAATTGCTTCATCAGATGTTTTTATTCTATAGAGATCAATATGATACAATTTCATTCTCCCAATATATGAACGCATAATCACAAAAGTAGGGCTTTGGATAACGTCATTTATCTCCAGACCCTTTGCTATTCCTTTAACGAACACCGTTTTACCTGCTCCGAGGTCGCCTATAAGTGCAATGCAGGTTGGTTCGTTCAACCAGCTTACCAGATCCATGGCCACTCGCATGGTTTCAAGAGCTGATTTTGTGATAGGCAATTATGCCTCCTTTAAGTGTGAGCATAGGGTCATAATCTGCTTTAAAGAATTTTAGGAATCTCTTCCCATCTCCACCTGTGAATATCAAATTCTTGTTCTGGTAGTTAAAAAGAGTAAGTATTTCTCCTATTCCACCTACAAAGGCACCATAAGCTCCAAGTTTTAGACAGCCAGTTGTGCTCTTGCCAATCGTATTTTGAAGAGCTGGTTCCATACTGGGTAACGCTTTCCCTTTAGAGAGGGATGAAAAATACCAGTCAAGTCCGGGAAATATTGCGCCACCCCCAAATTGGGCAATGTATTTCCCATTAGGTAGAGAGGGTTCGAGGAATAGATCAACAGTTATAGCACTTCCACAATCCACAACAATGGCAGGTAGACCATGGGATTCTTTCGCTGAAATCCCATTGGCTAATCGATCACAGCCAACATCAGACTGATAATCCAGTTCGATGAGTGTTTTGGGAAAGTCTATAATTGGTATATTTAGGATATCCCTTACGATTTTTTCTCTCTCAGGGTCAACAGATATCATCATAATCTCGTTTACTTCGGAAAAGAAGTCCTTTATCTTTAATATATTATTTATTATCTTTGTCTCTTTTATTTCAAGACCTTCAAATAATGCACAGTGAATATTTGTATTCCCTATATCGATTACGCCTATCATATTTTATCCTTTACGAATCTTTTCCCCCCTATTTCTCTTGCCAGTCCTTTTATCTGCAAAACAGCCATAACTGCTAAGAGTTCTTGTGGTTTCATTTTTGCCTCAGAGGTAAGCATATCAGCGGTTTTTGGTTCGAGTTCCAGTAATTCGTAGACTCTTTTTTCGTCTTCTCCTAAATTATCTATTTCAGGTGGTGGTTCTATTTCTTTTTCTTCTATCATTAGTTTCGTGTTATTAAGGACATCCTCGTATCCAGTGAGTGGGATTGCTCCCATTTTGAGAAGTTTGTTGGTGCCTTTGCTTACTTCTCTTGTGATGTCACCAGGCAGGGCATATACATCCCTCCCGTATTCCAGAGCCCACCTTACCGTTGAGAAAACACCGCTTTTGAATGATGCCTGAACTGCAATGACTGCTTTTGAGAGTCCGCTAATGATTCTATTCCGTTCAGGAAAATAATAAGGTACCGGCCTTGAGAAAGGTGGTAATTCGGTGAGCAGTGCCCCTTTTTCTGCAATCTCTACAGAAAGATTTTTGTTTCCCGGGGGGTACACTCTGTCTATCCCGGTTGCCATAACCGCTATTGTTCTTCCGTTTTCTTCCAGGGCTCCAATATGAGCTTGTGAGTCGATACCTCTTGCCAGACCGCTTATAATGATTGTCCCACGACGGGATAGTTCCTTTGCCAGATTCCTTGCGACGGTCAGTCCGTATTGGGTAGCTTTTCGGGTTCCAACAATTGCTACTGCATTGCTATCAGATGGTAATAACCTTCCTTTACAATAAAGGATTGGGGGAGCATCGGGAAGGTTCTTAAGGTTATCCGGATAATCGGGGTCTTTGAATGTGAGTAATGAAACTTCTTTATCAGAAAGCACTTTCATTTGTAGTTCTATATTTATTTTTTTTACCCTATCAATTTCTTTTTGAGATATTTTCCCGGTTTTCATAAGTATCTCTAGGAAGTTTTCTTCTTTTAATATCTCTTTGCTATTTATGAGGATTTCTTTCATTCTTAATGTATCAATCCTTGTGTCGGATAGTTTTACAAGATTGGTCATCCAGAGCTTCTCCATCATATTATTTTTCAGTTAACCTATTAAAAACAAAGGATTTAAGTGATTCTATACCACTGTTATCCCCAATAGAAATGATAAACATCGGGTAAGGAACAAATTTGTTAACAGGTCCCTTTCTTTTGTCAATCTTATTTACGGCAATAACATAGAGTTTCCCCAAATCCCCTGTAAAATAAGATATAATTTCATCTTTTATAGGTTGAAATTGATTCGATATATCATTCTTGCTTCCATCAAGGACTACAATGACCGCTCTTGCTCTTTCTATAAGCAGTCGGATATCCGGAAGAAATTCAGGAACCAATGGGGGAGTATCGAGGAAAGTGTAACGTTTATAATCATTGATGCAGGTCCATAGATGAGGTTTTTTTGTGGTGAAAGGATATTCTCTTACCTCAGGTGTGCTACCTGTGAATCTTGCAAGCAGTGATGATTTCCCTGCATTTGGAGGACCAATTAAAGCTACGTCAATTAGGGGACGGAATTCCAATTCGATCTCTTTTTCCTCTCCTTTCCCCCCAGGGGTTGCAATCCTTGGTGCCTGATTTGTGGCTGTGGCAAAATGAATATTACCCCTGCCTCCTCTTCCCCCATGCACAATAGTGATTTTCTCACCTTCAGTTATCAAATCTGCTATTGTTTCTTTTTTCCCTGATGTATAAACAGTTGTTCCGATGGGGAGGAAGATAATCCTGTCTTTACCATTTTTACCGTGTTTTTTATTCTTACCGCCAGAGGAACCCTCAATGGCCTTAATGATTTGCTCGCGGTGCAAATGTTCCAGGGAATAATATTTATCATCGGTTTTTAATAGTACATTCCCTCCCTTACCGCCATCTCCTCCATCTGGTCCCCCTTTTACTTGATGTGGGACACTGCGAAAACTAACCCTACCATCTCCACCCTTTCCCCCCTTTACTACTATTCTAGCTGAATAGATACTACTTTTCATAGAATATCTTGGAGTTTATATAGAAGTATTATAGACCCCATCGGTTTCAGTCCAGTAGGAACCGTTTCTCGAGGGAGCAATGCGAGAGTAAAACTCGTGGATTGGATCAAGGAGGGTTCTACTCATTTTGATTGTTCTTTTAGGCGTTTTCTTAATTTTACTGATACTTCTTCTGTTGCAAACTCAGATATATCACCGTTAAAGTAGGCTATCTCCTTTAGAACATTGGAACTTAAGAACAGGTATTTTTCATCCGGGAAGAGATATATAATTTCAATATTTGGACATAGCCTTCGGTTCATCATCCCCATCTGGAATTCATACTCAAAGTCAGAAAGGGCTCTCATCCCACGTATAACTGCATCTACCTTATGAGTATTTACATACTCGGCAACCAATCCCATCCAGATATCTACATTTACATTTTCTATATCCTTTATCGTTGTTTCTATTAATTCCTTTCTTTCTTCCGGTGTAAATAGAGTTTCTTTACCATAATGTTGTGCAACGAGTATAGTTACTTCATCAAATATTTTTAGACTTCTTCTCACGATATCAATATGTCCTTTAGTTATAGGGTCAAATGTTCCAGGGTATATTGCTTTTTTCATTTTTTTAATAAGAGGAGGGAAGTATCTCCATACGTTTTGTTTTTTATTTCCCTTAACCCATTGTGATAGGGGATATTATCTGTTGGGTATTCAATAATTATAATGGAGTCCTCTTTTAGAATATTATCAATATGCCTTAGTGTTTTTGGAATTAAGTTAGTGTTGTATGGGGGGTCCATAAAGATGAAATCGGCTTTTATCTTTAGTGAAGTCAAAGCAGACTCTACAGATTTATTTATCACCTTTGCTTCTAACCCTGTTTTTTCAAGGTTCCTCTGAATGTAACTTACAGCTTTCCTGCTTCGTTCTACCATGATGACACGGGAAGATCCCCTTGAAAGGGCCTCTATCCCAACCGCTCCAGAGCCAGCATAAAGGTCTATGAAAATCCTGTCTGCCACCTGGATAATAGAAAAAAGAGCCTCCCTTACTATTGCCCTTGTTGGTCTAATATTCTTTGGAGAAAAAATCTTTTGTCCTTTTGCTACTCCACCGATTATGTTCATTCTGTAAATCTCCCTATCCAGGCAGGGATTTCTTTCTCTTTCATAACTTCTCTCCATTCTTCATCTGTAAGTCTATTTGACATTGATTGTTTGAATTCATAATAAGAATAGGAAACCCCGGTAAAGTTCATTTCTTCACTATTCAAATCCAGAGAGATATTAATAATAAATGGGTTGCCGATAGCTTCCTCAAGAACCATTCCTGTATTGGGGTCAGTATGGACATCAGCGATGAGAGGCGCTCTCTTTTTATTGGTCAGGGTTTTTAATTTATATGGGATAGATTGAACTTTTTCTATATCAGGTATTTCACCATCTAACTCTTTTTCGCTTACTTTTATAGCCGTGTTGAGAATCGAAATGAGTTCCTTTGTTGCATCCAATGGATAGAATTCGTGCATTCTTTTAGCAAATTTAAGGAGATAGCGATATACTTCAGGGAAAGGCTCTATAAGAATTATTTTTTCCCTCTTTGGAGGGGCAGAAACGAGTGCCGTGTAACTCTGCTTGGCATATAGAATTGTCGCATGACGAAGTTCACACCAGCCTCCAGATGCGGTTATTAAATTTTTATATTGATAAGTTGGGGCTATGAAATTCTTATCACTCAAAAGTTCTTTTAACGCAAGGAGATATATATCATAGAGAGAGCCATCTTCCGTTAATTTAATATTCCTTTTCAGCCCCTCCTGGATAGCGAAATAATTTGGGTAATCTGTATCGCCATCCTTTTTCAGTATCTCGGTAGCGATATTTGAGCCAAAAACTCCGAAGACATCTAACCCTCTGGGGAAAACTCGTTGTATACCTGCCTCGGTATATCCAGCGGTAAAAGGCAGATTATCCGGGTCTCCTGTATAACCTATTATATAATCATATGTTAACATCTGGAAGATGTAAGAATCCAGGATAAATCTCTGCGGCATAAAGGAGTATTTTACGATGTCCTTCTCACTTTTTGATACAATCCTCCCGCGAAATTTGTGCAGGGAATCAATGGGGGAGGGGGTATCTTTATATTTTAAGATAAGAAGGGGTGTTATATCATCTGTGGTCCCAACGAGTTTAGTAACGAGGCTGTCGATTCCGAGATATATGGGAAGTAAATCAAGGTCCCCTATCATAGTGGCCTGCCCTGTGGCAATATCGTAGTATTCCTTCGATTCAATTGGAATTTTAGGAAAGGATAGCCACATCATTGCTTTGAAATAGTTTGATAGAACTTTACTCTTTGTATAATGACCCCTGGGTTTGAATTGTGAATAATCTATATTAATCCCCAGGATTGGTGAGTTACCAAATCCTCCGGCGTTTTCTATCTGTTTTATCTCCTTTTTAACTCTTTCTGTCGTAGGTTCTACTACCCCTAATAGAGAGAGAGCTACTTCAAAGTAGTCTCTACTGACTCCTTCTGCGTTCTTATATAGGGGATGAAGTAGTTGTTTTAGCTGTGGGATAATTTTTTCTTTCTCTACCAGAGTTATTGTGGAATCATATAAGGAAATAGAGGAATGGAAGAATAGGTCAGAGGTGATGATAATATTGCTTTTGTTTCTACCAAGATGCTCGTATAGACTAAAGAAACTCTCCTGCTTTGTTTTATGGAGTGTAAAATCCTTTAATACAATATTATTTGGTTGTGAGCTGAAGGCAATTATTAAGAGCAACATCATAGTTTCATTATATTTATCTCCCCATAAATGTCAACAGTCTAATAGTTGGATGTATATATGAGTTAGTGGGTTGGACTGTTGGGGTTATCGTGATAAGTGATACGTGATATGTGATATGTGGTATGTGATATGTGATATGCGGGAATTAGTCAAGAGTATAGTGTCCAGTGTCAAAAGATAGAACTGGAGTAGGGGCAATTCATGAATTGCCTCTATGAGTTTCGCGCCCTGAGAAGCGCAGAGCAAACTCTGCTACTTCGAAATCTGCAAATAGTTTTACGCTCGGTGGTAGACAGATATGACATGATGAATACAGGTTAAGGAGGGCGAAGATGTCATACTGTGCAACCACCGAGCTTGTTTACCCATGTTTGTCTGGGTTTAAATTAAGGGGGTGAGGTGGATAACACATATCACCTTTATTGAAAAATAACCGTGAGTTTGCCGTGGCATAATCTTTGGTGGTGTATTCCGGGTTTATTGAGTTCATAGGGTTCGTTGGGTTCATTGGGTTTTTAATCAGTAGATATCAGTGAAAATCTGTGTCTAATTTTTTGGGGGGTATGAGTTTTTATTAAGAATTAACCGTGAGTTTGCCGTGGCAATACTCTTGGTGGTGTGTCCTGGGTTGTACCAAAGATTATAAATAAATCTTATTGTTGACAAAAGGATGATTGTTTATTAATAAAGATAGTATAGATGTGTTCTGAGTTGATTGGTAAATGGTATATGAGTTAAGTGATAAAAGACTTTAGAAGAGAGAACAAGTAAGTTTTTAATTTACTATTTGACTATTTTACCAATTAACCAATTTACTTTGTGTCTTTGTGAAAGGTGAAAAAAGGTGGGTTGGCGCAACAAAAAAAGGAGGATGTATGGAAAGATCTGAGGTTCATTCGCTGTTAGATTCAGGTGAGATTAAGATTGTAAGATTATGGTTTACGGATATTCTTGGAAGGGTCAAAGGATTTTCAATTGCCCCTGATGAAGTAGAAAGAGCGATTGAGGAAGGGATTAATTTTGATGGCTCTTCGATTGAAGGACTGGTAAGGATTGAAGAGTCCGATCTTACTGCAAAGCCTGACCTTAATTCAACATATATTATACCGGATGAAGATGGGATGAAGTCCCTGATTTTCATATGTGACATTTATTATCCTAACGGAAAACCTGTGGAATCTTCCCCTCGTTATATGTTGAAAAAGACGCTCGAGAAAGCCGAGAAGATGGGATTTAGATATTTTACAGGAGCTGAACTTGAATTGTTCTATTTCCCGGATAAGGAAAACATTCGTGCCCGAGACACCAAAGGGTATTTTGATGTAGTACCCTATGATAACTATGATGGAATATCCGAAGAAATTGTTAAGATATTGAATAGAATAGGCGTGACCGTTGAGATGGTGCACCACGAGGTCTCAGAAAACCAGCACGAAATTGACCTCAGGTATGAAGAGGCCATAAAAATGGCTGACCATATACAGG
Organism: Candidatus Stahliibacteriota bacterium; assembly: GCA_030668705.1. Classification (GTDB taxonomy): domain Bacteria; phylum Hydrothermota; class UBA3072; order UBA3072; family UBA3072; genus DAOVFB01. Next base: position 1,240 of record DAOVFB010000017.1, on the reverse strand, counting down.
TTGCCCGATATTTAGTGAAAGAGACAGCAAGAAAGAGGGGAGCCTATGCTACCTTTATGCCAAAACCAGTGTTTGGAATAAACGGATCCGGGCTTCACATTCATCAATCTTTCTTTTCGAATGGTAAAAATTTATTCTACAAGGAAGACGAAAATTACCATTTATCTGAAATTGCGAAGCAATATACCGCAGGACTACTAAAATATTCAAAAGAGATTACCTCTGTAACAAACCAATGGGTGAACTCTTACAAGAGGCTTGTTCCCGGATTTGAAGCACCGGTCTATGTATCCTGGGGAAGGCAGAACCGTACAGCATTGCTCAGGGTTCCCTCATTTAAAAGGTCGACTTCCTGCAGGGTAGAGTATAGGGTACCCGACCCTGGCACAAACCCTTATCTCTGTTTTACCGTGCTGCTTGGTGCGGGGCTTAAAGGCATAGAGGACAAACTCACGCCACCTGAACCAATCGAGGAAGATATATATACTATGTCTCTGGAGAGGAAGAAAAGCCTTAATATTGAAGTTCTCCCAGACTCGCTCTATGCAGCCATTATAGAAACAGAGAAAAGTAAACTGGTAAGAGAACTTTTTGGGGATACATTCTTTAAAAAGTATATACAAAATAAAAAGGCGGAATGGGAAAACTACAGGATTCAGGTCACGGATTATGAGATAGAGAAATATCTTTCGTTGTGAGATTAGCCATAGAGACAGGAGAGGACACAGAGAGATTTAGTTAAATGGTTAAGTAGTTGAATAGTTAAGTTGGTGAAAAAATAAACCTAAAACCTAAGACCAAACACCTAATAATGCCACAGATTTACACTGATATCAACTGATTAACCCCTAAATCCCAAACCCTAAATCCAAAACTTGAAACTTGTAACCTTGAACTATTGACTCTTTCTTATTTTGCTGATAGTCTGGAGTAGCAGAGCTTGCTCTGCGTTTTTATGCGCGAAATTGATAGAGGCAATTCATGAATTGCCCCTACTCCAGTTCTATCTTTTGACTCTGGACAATAGACTCTTGACACTTGATTAATATTCATTCCATACCAATGATTTTTACATATTTAGATGTTTATCAACTGCTTCTTTTAATTTTTCGTATAATTCTTCTCTATTTTCCCTTGTTAGTTGAAAGATGTTTGATTCTTCTGGTATCATATGAGGCAATTTTCTGTGTATTACAGCAATTATATTTTTATCGGAATTCAGAACCTCCCTGATGACCGG